>NZ_NTGM02000001.1:990974-1321298 GCF_002289235.2 Streptococcus sp. FDAARGOS_256 | reverse complement strand
GACTTTACAGATGCTAACAAAGATGTTCTTATCGCAGGTGGAGTCCCAGCGACTGGTCGCCCAGTTCTTATGGGAATCACCAAAGCCTCACTTGAAACCAACAGTTTCTTGTCAGCGGCTTCCTTCCAGGAAACAACTCGTGTCCTTACAGATGCGGCCATCCGTGGTAAGAAAGACCATCTCCTTGGACTCAAAGAAAATGTTATCATCGGTAAGATCATCCCAGCAGGTACTGGTATGGCTCGCTACCGTAACCTTGAACCACAAGCTATCAATGAAGCAGAATATCTGGCTCCAGAACAAGAAGAGGCAGAACTTGCTCCTGTAGAGGAAGTTGTGGAAGTCCAAGTTGAAGAAACAGTAGAATAAAAGCAAACAAGAGAACCTTTGGGTTCTCTTTGCTTTATTTCAGAAAATTTTCCCACTTTTTCATAAAGTATGGTAGAATAGAAGAACTAAAATGCCAAGGAGGTGTCCATATGGAACAAACATTCTTTATCATTAAGCCAGATGGTGTGAAAAGAGGGCTGGTTGGCGAAATTCTGCAAAGAATGGAACAACGAGGTTTCAAACTCGAAAAATTAGAGTTGCGTTCAGCAGTTTCAGAAGATTTGATTGACCAGCACTATCAAGACTTGGTTGAAAAAAGTTTTTATCCTCCTATCCGTCAGTTTATGACTTCAGGACCAGTAGTGGTGGGCATTCTATCAGGTCCGAAAGTGATTGAAACTTGGCGGACCATGATGGGGGCTACTCGTCCAGAAGCAGCTCTGCCAGGAACTATCCGAGGAGATTTTGCTAAGGCTGCAGGAGACAATCAAGCCATTCAAAATGTAGTTCACGGCTCCGATTCGGAAGCTTCTGCAAAACGTGAAATTGCTCTCTGGTTTAAGGATTAGACTGGTAAAAGAACAGTTCTGCGCACAACAGAGCTGTTTTTTGGTCAGTTGAGCACAAAAAAAGGACACTTGAGGCGGAAACAATCATTTCAAACTCCTCAAAAGGTATAATCCCATATAGGGAGGGAAAAGAAATGGTAAAATCAATTCGCCTATTGTTACTGATTGCAGTCATCCAGATTAGTTTTAGTAGTTGTCTATTATGGAAAGAATCCTTTTTATCTTTAAAACAGACCAATGCTTATTTTTTGATTTTGATAGTAGGAATTTCTGTTTTGTGCGCTGGGATAAATTATTTCCATACAGCAGACCAGTCTAGACATAGTATTTTACATGTTCAAAAGAAAGTGAGTCTTGTTTATTGCCTCCTTTTAGTAGTCAATCTTTTGGCAACCTGTCTGGTTCTCTCAGAAAGCATCCAAACCACTAGCAAATTGCAGCAGGAATTGGTTGACCTCTTTTTACCCTCCTTCTTTTTCTTGCTAGGAGTAGATCTATTGATTTTCTTACCTTTTGATAAAATTTTTCGAGATATAGAAAATTACCTAAATAAAAAGAAAACAGTCGTCATTTCCGTTCTAGCTACGATGGTTTTCTTGAGGAATCCCTTAGTGATTTCCTCAATTCTCATTTATATCAGTGTTGGTTTTCTATGCGCACGTTTCCTTTTTCCAAAATGTATTCAAAGGGAAATCTCCTTTTATGGACACCTGATTCGGGATATCCTGTTTGTTTTTTCAATAGTTGTATTCTTTTAAATGGAGGAGAATTTTTCAAAATTGTTATAGTAAGTTCATAAAGAAAATTCACACAAAAGAAAACTTTTTGGTATAATAGTAGCATGCACACAAAAAATGAAGAAGAGCTTCTAGCTCTCGGAGAAAGATTAGGTCAGTTGCTTCAAAAAGACGATGTTCTGATCTTGACTGGAGAGTTGGGTGCGGGTAAAACAACCTTTACAAAAGGCCTTGCCAAGGGCTTGGATATCCGTCAGATGATTAAAAGTCCAACCTATACCATTGTCAGAGAGTACGAAGGGCGTTTGCCACTTTACCACTTGGATGTCTATCGTATCGAAGGTGATGCTGATTCTATTGACTTGGATGAGTTTCTCTTTGGTGGTGGTGTGACTGTTATTGAGTGGGGGCATCTTTTGGGTGAAGATTTACCAGATTCTTACTTGGAATTGGAAATCTTGAAAGAAGCTGAGGGTCGTTGTCTTCATTTTACGGCTCATGGCTCTCGGGCTGAACAACTCATCAAGGAGCTTCAAGATGGAGTATGAGTTGTGTATTCGTGAGGCAGAGATTTCAGATGCTACAGCCTTAATTGCATTTTTAGATTGTGTCGGTCAAGAGACGGATTTTACCAGCTTGGATGAAAATGGTATCATGATGACAGCTTCTGAAATGGCTCTTTTTATCGAAAAACAAGCTGGATCAGAGAATCAAATTACTCTCCTCGCCTTACTGAATGATGAGATTGCAGGAGTCTTAAATATCACAGCGGACCAACATTTAAGAGTTCGACATATCGGCGATGTTTTTCTAGCAGTTCGCAGGAAATTCTGGAACTAAGGCTTGGCGACTATACTTCTAGAAGAAGGCATTGAGTGGGCGAAAGTCAGTGGCGTCCTGCGCCGTTTGCAACTCAGTGTACAAAAACGAAACGAGGCTGCGATCCACCTCTACTCAAAAATGGGATTTATCACAGAAGGCTTACAAGAAAGAGGAGCCTATTTAGCAGAAGGGATATTTTTAGATGTTTGTCTTATGGGCAAGCTGATAAATAAATAACGAGATGATTAAAAAATTAATTGGAATGGTGCTAGGTTTCCTAGCAGTAACAGTTTTAGGTGTAGCGGTTTATGGCTATACCATCTACCAACAGGGAACAGAAACCCTAAGTAAAAAGACTTACAAAAAAATCGGGGAAGAAACCAACGTTATCGAAGCGACGGAGCCTCTGACCATCCTCTTGATGGGGGTAGATACGGGAAATGTGGAACGTACAGACCCGTGGGCGGGAAATAGTGATTCCATGATTCTCCTGACGGTTAATCCCAAAACAAAGAAAACCACAATGATGAGTTTGGAACGGGATATTTTGACCAAGATTGAGACTGGAAACGGTCAAGTTCAGGAAGCCAAACTCAATGCGGCCTATGCTAATGGTGGTGCGGAACTTGCAATTTCTACTATTCAAAAGATGATGAATATCCACATTGACCGCTATGTGATGGTTAACATGCAGGGGCTTCAACAATTGGTGGATGCGGTTGGTGGAATTACCGTCAACAATACACTCGGTTTCCCAATTTCGATTGCTGACCAAGAGGAGTTTAATAAGATTTCTATCGGTGTTGGAGAACAAACCTTGAATGGGGAGGAAGCTCTGGTGTATTCACGGATGCGTTACCAAGACCCAGAGGGAGACTATGGTCGTCAAAAACGTCAACGTGAAGTTATTCAAAAGATCGTTGAGAAGGTTTTGAGCCTAAACAGTGTGAGTCATTATCAAGGTATCCTCAAAGCTTTGAGTGATAACATGCAGACCAATGTGGACTTGTCAGCTAAGAGCATTCCACAATTGCTCGGCTATCAAGATTCCTTCAAGAATATCGAAACGCATCAATTGCGTGGGGAAGATGCTGAGCTACAGGGAATTTCTTATCAGATTGTCACTTCAGAACATATGCTCGAAATGCAAAATCTCTTGCGTAGTTCGCTAGGTAAAGAGCCAGTGACAGAATTGGAAACCAATGCGGTACTGTACGAAACAGCCTTTGGTCGGACAGCACCTTCAACCAGTACGAACGCTTCAAACGAAGAAGCAGAATAAGAAAAGAATCAAATCGTGGGAAATTTCCTGCGATTTTTTCAAAAAAATTCGAATAGATAAGTAGGAGGAAACATGAAAGCAGAAATTATTGCTGTTGGAACAGAAATTTTAACAGGGCAGATTGTCAATACCAATGCTCAGTTTTTATCAGAGAAACTAGCCGAAATCGGGGTAGATGTCTACTTCCAAACAGCTGTTGGAGATAATGAAGCTCGTCTTTTGTCCTTGCTTGAGATTGCGAGTCAACGTAGTAATCTTGTGATTTTGACAGGGGGCTTGGGACCAACCGAGGATGATTTGACCAAACAAACCCTGGCAAAATTTTTGGGAAAAGATCTAGTGTTTGACCCTCAAGCGCAAGAGAAACTGGATATTTTCTTTGCTCATAGACCTGACTATGCTCGGACACCGAATAATGAGCGCCAAGCCCAAATTGTAGAAGGGGCGACTCCACTGCCAAATGAGACAGGTTTAGCAGTAGGAGGGGTGTCAGAAGTGGATGGCGTGACCTACGTGGTCCTCCCAGGACCACCTAGTGAATTGAAACCCATGGTCTTAAATCAACTCTTACCCAAGTTAATGACTGGTACCAAGTTATACTCACGAGTGCTCCGTTTCTTTGGAATTGGGGAGAGTCAGTTGGTGACCATTTTGGCGGATTTGATTGACCATCAAACCGATCCGACCTTGGCGCCGTATGCCAAGACGGGAGAAGTGACCTTGCGTTTGTCTACAAAAGCAGTTAGTCAAGAAAGGGCTGATCAAGCACTGGATATCTTAGAAAATCAAATCTTGAGTCGCCAAACTTTCGAGGGAATTTCTCTACGAGACATCTGTTATGGATATGGGGAAGAAACCAGTCTCGCAAGTGTCGTTGTAGAAGAGCTAAAGAAGAGACAGAAAAGCATTACTGCGGCAGAAAGCTTGACGGCAGGTCTCTTTCAAGCGACATTAGCAGACTTTTCGGGCGTCTCAGCAATCTTTAATGGCGGTTTTGTCACTTACAGCCTAGAAGAAAAGTCCAAGATGTTGGATATTTCCGAGCAAGAGCTAAAAGAACACGGGGTTGTTTCTGGGTTTACGGCTCGAAAAATGGCAGAGCAGGCACGGATCAAGACTCAGTCTGATTATGGAGTTAGTTTGACGGGTGTGGCAGGGCCAGATAGCCTAGAGGGGCATCCAGCTGGTACAGTTTTTATTGGATTGGCACATGCAAAAGGGACAGAGGTGATCAAGGCCAATATTGCAGGACGGAGTCGAGCAGATGTTCGACATATTGCGGTCATGCATGCCTTTAACCTAGTTCGCAAGGCTTTATTAAGTGACTAAATTTTGGTATAATGAAAGATAGGTCTAAGGACCAGTAGAATATAGGAGAACAAAATGGCGAAAAAACCAACAAAAAAATTAGATGAAATTGGGAAAAAATTTGGAGCAGACCGTGAAAAAGCATTGAACGATGCTCTTAAATTGATTGAGAAAGACTTTGGTAAAGGCTCAATCATGCGCTTGGGTGAGCGCGCGGAGCAAAAAGTTCAAGTGATGAGCTCAGGCTCATTGGCTCTGGACATTGCTCTTGGTTCAGGTGGTTATCCTAAAGGACGTATCATCGAAATCTATGGACCAGAATCATCTGGTAAGACAACGGTTGCCCTTCACGCTGTTGCGCAAGCACAGAAAGAAGGTGGTATTGCAGCCTTTATCGATGCGGAACATGCTCTTGACCCAGCCTATGCTGCAGCCCTTGGTGTGAACATTGATGAATTGCTCTTGTCACAACCAGACTCAGGAGAGCAAGGTCTTGAAATTGCTGGAAAATTGATTGACTCAGGTGCAGTTGACCTCGTCGTTATTGACTCAGTTGCAGCCCTTGTACCTCGTGCGGAAATTGATGGGGATATTGGAGACAGTCACGTTGGTTTGCAGGCTCGTATGATGAGCCAGGCCATGCGTAAACTCGGAGCTTCTATCAATAAAACCAAGACAATTGCCATCTTTATTAACCAGTTGCGTGAAAAAGTTGGGGTCATGTTTGGAAATCCAGAAACAACACCTGGTGGACGTGCTTTGAAATTCTACGCTTCAGTCCGTTTGGATGTTCGTGGAAGCACACAAATCAAGGGAACTGGTGACCAAAAAGATACCAATGTCGGTAAGGAAACCAAGATCAAGGTCGTGAAAAACAAGGTGGCTCCACCATTTAAGGAAGCCTTTGTTGAAATCATGTACGGAGAAGGGATTTCTAAGACTGGTGAGCTCTTGAAGATTGCAAGTGATCTCGATATCATCCAAAAAGCGGGAGCATGGTACTCTTACAAGGGTGAAAAAATCGGACAAGGATCTGAAAATGCTAAGAAATACTTGGCGGATCACCCAGAGATTTTTGATGCCATTGACCACCAAGTTCGTGTTCAATATGGCTTGATTGAAGATGAAGAAGGGACAACTCCTACCTCTGTCGCAGAAGATCTAGCACCTAACCAAGAAGTAACACTTGACCTAGGCGACGGACTTGAAATCGAAATTGAAGATTAAAAATAAAAGCGGAGAAGTCTTTCTCTGCTTTTTATGTTTAAATATTAAGTCTCCATAAGCTTCAAAAGCGTAATAAAAGAGTATTTAATCAAAAAAATTAAATCATTCTATAAAAAGGAGACTACTATAATGGAAAAACGCCTTGTTCGAAACGTACAAGACAAAAAGATTGCTGGTGTTTGTGCTGGTATCGGTGACTACTTTAACATGGACCACACACTTGTTCGTGCACTTTGGATTATCTTCACCCTACTTGGTGGTTCTGGAATCTTAGCTTATGCTATTCTCTACTTCCTTCTTCCGGAAGGCAATGCAGAAGCTTAAGCCATAGAGAGAATAAAAGTTTATTCTGATCAGTTGAAAATAAAAAATGCATGTAATCGTAGATTACATGCATTTTTATATGTAGCTTCTATCGAAAAAGAGAGGTTCTTCACTGGATGGATAAGTCCTGTTTAATGGTCACTAAAACGACGATACTCTATATGAAAGTCAAAATAATGTTCATTCTGTAGCTTTTGGAAGATGTCGCGATAGGCTTCTTCGTCAAAATAGTCGCCACGGTAGAGAATTTCAAAACTCAAACCTTCGTACTCTAGAAAAGCATTGGCTGTTTTGAAACCATTTTGGCGGTAGAAGTCCATGCGTGCCTTTCTCTGCTCCAAGTTATCGCATTCTTCGTCCAATCGCTCGACTTCCAATAACATGGTTCGCTGGTAAAAATCAGTCAGCTTTTCGATGATTTCTTTTCCATATCCGTGGCTTCTCAAGTGGGGCATGATGGCAAAAAAGCTGATATAAAAAGCTTTTTGATTGGAGATGGCAAAAGCAAAGCCGACAAACTCTTCTTGGTTATAAAAGGCAAAAAAGTGAGCGTCTTCTCGGTCCTGATAGCGTAAAAACTCTGACAGAGGAACTCGTTCTTCCTCGGGAAAAGCTTCTTTGTTTAGCTTTTCAACCTTATCCAGATCAGGAAATACATCGGTAATTAATTGACTGGTCAAACTCATAAATGACCTCCTTTTCTTGATTATAGCAAATTGTCTCTCTGTAAGCAATTGATTGCAAACTTAGTGATAGAGCCTTGTCGCTCCTTTAGAAAGCTGATATAATAGCTTTATGAATAAGAAACGATCCGTGGACTTGATACATGGTCCTATTCTTCCTGCGCTGTTAAGCTTTGCCTTTCCAATCTTGCTGTCAAATATTTTCCAACAGCTCTATAATACAGCTGACGTCTTGATTGTTGGACGATTTCTTGGTCAAGATTCCTTGGCAGCAGTAGGGGCGACAACTGCCATTTTTGACTTGATTATAGGCTTTACGCTTGGTGTTGGCAATGGCATGGGGATCGTCATTGCCCGCTATTATGGGGCTCGGAATTTTACAAAGATCAAGGAAGCAGTAGCAGCTACCTGGATTTTAGGTGCTCTTTTGAGCATTGTGGTCATGCTGATGGGATTTGTCGGTCTGTATCCACTCTTGCAATATTTAGATACTCCTGCAGAAATCCTTCCTCAGTCCTATCAATATATTTCTATGATTGTGACCTGTGTAGGCGTCAGCTTTGCCTATAATCTCTTTGCAGGTTTGTTGCGGTCCATTGGAGACAGTCTAGCAGCTCTTGGATTTCTGATTTTTTCTGCCTTGGTCAATGTGGTTCTGGATCTCTATTTCATTACGCAACTGCATCTGGGAGTTCAATCTGCGGGGCTTGCTACCATCATCTCGCAAGGCTTATCAGCTGTTCTCTGCTTTTATTATATCCGTAAGAGTGTTCCAGAACTGCTCCCTCAACTCAAGCATTTTAAATGGAACAAGGCCTTGTACGCGGATCTTTTAGAACAAGGTTTGGCCATGGGTCTGATGAGTTCGATTGTGTCCATTGGTAGCGTGATTTTACAGTCTTCTGTTAATACTTTTGGAGCAGTGATTATTAGCGCCCAGACAGCGGCTAGACGCATTATGGCCTTTGCTCTGCTTCCAATGACGGCTATTTCTTCTGCCATGACGACCTTTGCTTCTCAGAATCTTGGGGCCAAGCGACCAGACCGCATTGTTCAAGGACTTGGTATTGGGAGTCGCCTGAGCATGTCCTGGGCAGGTTTTGTTTGTATCTTCCTCTTTTTTGCCAGTCCTAGTTTGGTTTCTTTCTTGGCCAGTTCGACAGATACTTACTTGGTAGAAAATGGTAGCCTCTACCTGCAAATCAGTTCAGTCTTTTATCCGATTTTGAGCCTCTTGCTGATTTATCGTAATTGCTTGCAGGGCTTGGGGCAGAAAGTCCTTCCTCTAGTTTCCAGCTTTATAGAACTCATCGGGAAAATCGTTTTTGTGGTTTTGATTATCCCTTGGGCAGGCTATAGGGGGGTTATCCTTTGTGAACCCCTTATCTGGGTTGCCATGACTACACAACTGTACTTTTCACTTTTCCGCCATCCCCTGATAAAAGAAGGCAAGGCAATCTTGGCAGCCAAAGGACAATACTAGCTGGGTTTGCTGAACAAAATCCATTTCCTCTAGTGAAAATCGAAAAAACTTGTGTTATAATAAGAAAGATTAAAATGTGAAAAAAGGAGATTCCTAATGGGACGTAAATGGGCCAATATCGTAGCCAAGAAAACGGCTAAAGATGGAGCTAACTCTAAAGTATATGCAAAATTTGGTGTAGAAATCTATGTAGCAGCTAAAAAAGGTGATCCAGACCCAGAATCAAACACTGCTTTGAAATTCGTTATCGACCGTGCGAAACAAGCCCAAGTGCCAAAACACGTTATCGATAAAGCGATTGATAAAGCAAAAGGAAACACAGACGAAACCTTTACAGAAGGACGTTACGAAGGTTTTGGACCAAATGGTTCTATGTTGATTGTGGATACCTTGACTTCAAACGTTAACCGTACCGCAGCCAATGTCCGTGCAGCTTTTGGTAAAAACGGCGGAAACATGGGTGCTTCAGGTTCAGTTTCATACCTCTTTGATAACAAGGGTGTGATCGTATTTGCGGGTGAGGACGCTGATGCAGTCTTTGAGCAATTGCTAGAAGCAGATGTGGATGTGGACGATGTAGAAGCAGAAGAAGGAACAATCACGGTTTACACAGCTCCAACAGACCTTCACAAGGCTATCGTTGCCCTTCGTGAGTCTGGTATCGAAGAATTCCAAGTGACTGAATTGGAAATGATTCCTCAGTCAGAAGTGGAATTGTCAGGTGATGACCTTGAAACCTTTGAAAAACTTTACAGCGTTCTTGAAGACGACGAAGACGTACAAAAGATCTACACAAACGTAGATGGATTCTAATAGAAAAACGAACAGTTTTACTAGCTGTTCGTTTTTTTGATATTTGAACCTAGACTCTGGTCCCAGAATCTGAATCTTTTTGCTGCTGGCTTCCTCCTAGGCCTACAGCTATTTTATGAACGAGTAAGAGCTGTCCATTGTCCTGTTTTGCAAAAGTTAAGGTAACGGTCTTAATCTTGTCACCAATGGATATATAGGTGATTTTTCTCGTATCGTACCCTCCGATAGTGGAGTCAAACTCGGAGTCTGGTAGTCCGTGTTTTTTGATAATATCCTTGTAGTTGGTACCACCTTTTCCTTTGTTGTCAAGGTCACCTTCGATTAAGGCGTCGAACTGTTCTCGGGTCCAGGTGAAGGTATCTTCTTCCTCCTCCTCTGGGATGGAATAGGTGCTATCATCTGTCAAGTCGCTCTCTTCTTCGCGTTCCATTGAGGCACTGGCCTCGCTGTAGGAACGGTTAAACTCCCTAGCAAACTCTTTGTAGACATTAGCGTACAGTACCTGGGCCGTAAAGAAAAGTACAACAGAAGCAATTGCTAGGGATGTTCCGATAATGGCCATCGTTTTCCGTTTTTTAAGGTTGACGATAAGGCCGATAATGCCCAAGATCAAAGCGACAATAGCGATGAAAAATGATAGATAGTTAATAAATGGGATCCAGGATCCTAAAAGTGCGATGGCTCCAAAAATAGTTGCTAAGATTCCTAAAACTCTTTGTTCTTCTGGTTTCATTTGAAAGCTCTCTCCTTCCCTTGTGTGAATGGATATCAATCCACAGTAGTTAGTGTTTATTATAGAGAAAATCGCTGCTAATGTCAATTCAGAGCAAAATAGTTCCCATGGAAACTTTTTTCTTGACATCTCCTCCGAAAGTGATAAAATAGTTCTCACAGAAACTAAATTAGTTCTCCAGAGAACTATATAAAATCATGAGAAGGGAGCAATCATGGACAAATCGTTGTTGATTTTTAAACGTTTTGGGTACCAGATCCACCTGATGTTGCAGAAAGAAGCCAAACGTTGCGGTATTGAATTTATGGGGGGACCGCAAGGGCAGGTCCTGCAGTTTTTAGATCGTCGTGAGCATAATCAAGAATTAACGCTTATCAAGGATATTGAGACAGAACTCAATATCACCAAGTCAGTTGCTAGCAACTTGGTCAAGCGTATGGTACAAAATGGTCTGGTCGAGTTAGAGGCGAGCCCCAGCGATAAGCGGGCAAAATTTGTTCGCCTGACGGAGAAATCGCGTTCGCAGATGCAAAAAGTTAAAGCTTTTTTTGATCGGATCGATCAGAGTCTGCTAGAGGGGGTTTCAAAGTCAGACTTGGCAATCTTTGAAAAGGTACTCGGGCAATTGCAAGAAAATGTTGAGAAGATAGGAGGAGAGAATGAAGAAACTCGCTAAACGTATTACAGGAAAAGAGTGGGGAATGATCGTCCTTACGATTCTGTTCACTTGTTTCTCGGTCTATCTAGAGTTAGAGGTACCGACCTACATTTCGCAAATTACAGAATTACTGGGAACGTCAGGGACACAGATGGATGCACTCTGGTCACCAGCTGCGAAGATGATTGGTTTGTCTTTATTGGCTTTCTTTTCATCTGTTATGGTTGGTTTCTTTGCCGCTCGCGTTGCAGCATCCTATACAACCCATCTACGTAGAGACGTATTTCATCGTGTTTTAGATTTTTCGCAGACAGAGATCAAGCGCTTTTCAATCCCAAGTCTTTTGACTCGGACGACCAATGATATTACCCAGGTACAGATGCTCTTTACCATGGGCTTGCAAGTGGTTACTCGTGGGCCAATTATGGCTATCTGGGCCATTGGAAAAATCCTTGGGAAATCGGAATACTGGCTCTGGGCGGTCCTTGTGGCTGTTATTGTGAATGTCTTGATGACCACCGTTCTTATGACTCTGGCTTTTCCTAAACAATCTGTCATCCAAAAATTGACAGATAAACTCAATAGTATCACTCGTGAAAGTTTGACTGGGATTCGAGTTGTTCGCGCATACAATGCCGAGGATTACCAAGGTAAGAAATTTGAAGCAGCTAACGATGAGGTAACACGTCTCAATCTCTTTGTCAATCGATTGATGGCCATTATGAACCCGATCATGATGGCGATTTCCAGTGGATTGAGTTTAGCCATTTACTGGATTGGTGCCTATATCATCAACGATGCAAGTTTGACAGAACGTCTGCCACTCTTTAGTGATATGGTAGTCTTCATGTCCTATGCTATGCAGGTCGTGATGGGCTTCCTTCTCATGGGAGCACTCTTTATCGTTCTTCCTCGGACCTTGGTTTCTGCAGGACGTATCAACCAAGTTTTGGATTTGCATCCTTCTATTAAGAATCCGAGTCAAGCACAGGCTGCAGATTCTTCAGTTCAAGGACAAGTGGAATTCCGTGATGTAACCTTCCGATACTCTCAAAACTCAGAAGCAGTTGTGGAACATGTTACTTTTAAAGCCGAAGCAGGTCAAACAGTTGCCTTTATCGGATCAACTGGATCTGGGAAATCTACTCTAGTCAACCTAATACCTCGTTTTTATGATGTCTCATCTGGTCAAATCCTAGTAGATGGTGTCGATGTGCAAGATTACAACTTGGAAGACTTGCGT
Organism: Streptococcus sp. FDAARGOS_256; assembly: GCF_002289235.2. Classification (GTDB taxonomy): domain Bacteria; phylum Bacillota; class Bacilli; order Lactobacillales; family Streptococcaceae; genus Streptococcus. The sequence continues at coordinate 1,309,086 of NZ_NTGM02000001.1, read as the reverse complement.
AATAAGGTCGGCTATATCCCACAAAAAGCTGTGCTCTTTTCTGGAGATGTTAAGGGTAATCTCGACTTTGGTAAGAGTAAAGAAAGTCCTCTCAGCGAACCTGCTATGTGGCAAGCTTTGGAATTGGCTCAATCTAAGAACTTTATCGAGGATAAGGAAGCAGGTCTGTCCTCTGAAGTAGCCCAAGGTGGGACCAACTTCTCAGGAGGTCAAAGACAACGCTTGGCTATTGCCCGGGCCTTGGCTCGTAAGCCAGAGATTCTTATCTTTGATGACTCTTTCTCAGCCTTGGACTACAAGACAGACCGGATCTTGCGCCAAGAATTAGCTGAAAAAACACAATCCTTGACTAAGTTAATCGTTGCTCAACGCATCTCAACCATCATGGATGCCGACCTGATCTTGGTTTTGGATCAAGGTAAAGTCGTGGGACAAGGCACCCACAAAGAACTTCTAGCTACTAACGAAGTCTACCAAGAAATTGCCTACTCACAACTATCGAAGGAGGAATTGGAAGATGGAAAATAAAAAAGTTTCGGTCTGGAAACAGTGCAAACCTTATATGGCAGGCCTCCAACTCCCTCTCCTAATAGCAGTTGTGGCTGCAGTCATTTCAAGTATCATTACCGTTTATGGTCCAACTAAGATTAAAGAAATTACTAACTTGATTTCAGATGGCTTGGCTACAGAAATCGACTTGGTAGCTGTGTCAAACATTGCTGGATTTTTGGTTGTTCTGTATGTATTTGGAGCTATCCTTAATTATACACAGGCCTATATCTTTTCAACGAGCATTCAGCATTTTTCAAAACGCTTGCGGACAGCAATCGCTGAAAAAATCAATCGTTTGCCACTTGGCTATTTTGACCGTCATTCACAAGGAGATACCCTTTCGCGCGTGACCAATGATGTGGATACAGCAGCGCAATCTCTCAACCAAAGTCTAGGGGCAGTTCTTTCAGCTAGTTTCTTGTTGATTGCTGTCTTGGTGACCATGTTTGGGATGAACTGGATTTTGGCATTGGTAACCGTTGTATCAACCCTTGTTGGTTTTGCGGCGGTTTCCGTAATCATGGCTAAGTCACAGGGTTATTTTAAAGCTCAACAAAATAATCTAGCGGCCGTCAATGGTTATGTGGAAGAGATGTACTCTGGCCATAATGTAGTGACCAGCTACAACGCAGTGGGCACCTCCAAAGCGAGATTTGCTGATTTAAACCAAGACTTGCATGATAGTATCTGGAAATCTCAATTTATCTCTGGTATCATGATGCCAGCCATGTTCTTTGTTGGAAACTTTAGTTATGTCTTAGTCATCATCGTTGGGGCCGCGCTGGCGTTAGAAGGGCATATCACAATAGGGATTATTGTAGCCTTTATGGTTTACGTACGGACCTTCTCCCAACCTCTGTCACAGATTGCCCAAGGGATTACGAACTTGCAACAAGCGAGTGCAGCCATGACACGTGTATTAGAATTTCTAGCTGAAGCAGAGATGCAGGATGAATCTCATAAGGAGAGACAATTGAGCGACATGAAAGGGGAAGTAGTCTTTGATCACGTGTCCTTTGGCTATAAACCAGAGCGCACCATCATCCATGATTTTTCTGCGACAGCTCATGCAGGTCAGAAGGTCGCGATTGTTGGACCGACTGGGGCTGGGAAGACAACCATTGTCAATCTTTTGATGAAGTTCTATGAGCTAGATAAGGGAAGTATCCGCATCGATGGTGTCGATACCAAGGACATGAAGCGTTCGGAAGTGTATGATGCCTTTTCAATGGTCTTGCAGGATACTTGGCTCTTTGAAGGAACGATTCGAGAGAACCTGATCTATAATCAGACAGACATCAGTGATGAACGAATGATGGAAGCCAGCAAGGCTGTGGGAATCCACCACTTTATCATGACTTTGCCAGACGGTTACGACACTGTTTTGGATGACACCGTGACCTTGTCTGTTGGACAGAAACAGCTCTTGACCATTGCTCGTGCCCTTCTCAAAGATGCACCGCTCTTGATTTTGGATGAAGCGACATCTTCAGTCGACACACGTACAGAGGAGTTGATTCAAAAAGCTATGGACCGTTTGATGGAAGGACGCACATCCTTTGTCATCGCCCACCGCTTGTCAACTATTCGTAATGCCGATTTGATTCTTGTCATGAAAGATGGCAATATCATCGAGCAAGGCAATCATGAGGAACTAATGGCGCAAGGTGGCTTCTACGCTGACTTGTACAATAGTCAATTTACAGAAGACGAAGCAGAAGAATAAATCAAAAGAAGGCTTGACGGCCTTCTTTTTCTGCACTATACTAGAAGATAAACGTCTCACCTGTAGACGAAAACAAGGTAATGAATGAGAAATTTAATGAAAAATTATCAAGAATGGTATAGCAACCTTAGCTCCAAACTAACTAGCCATCCCACCCTTTTATTTCTATTGCTTAATTTCAATCGTTTGATGACAGTCGCCATGCCCTTGGTCTATCTGACTTTGCTAGTCATCACTTGCCTGCAACTAGGACTTGGTCAGCAGGTTGGGGTTTATGTGCTTATTCCTGCATCAGGCTTTGTGATCTTGTCCCTTTTTCGTAAGAAAATCAACCACCCGCGGCCTTATGAAACTTGGGATATCTGTCCCCTGCTTGAAAAAGATAGCTCGGGACAGTCGATGCCCAGTCGCCATGTTTTTTCGGCAACTATCATCTCCATGGCCTGTCTGCATGCTAGTCTACCTGTTGGCTTAGCATGCTTGCTCTTCTCAGCTTTGCTGGGCTTGGTGAGGGTTTTAGGGGGCGTTCATTATCCCAAGGATGTCTTGGTTGGCTATGCTTGTGGTCTGGTGTGGGGATTCCTTTTCTTCCTATTCTGACATGTAAGTTAAGCTAGTCCTACAACCACTTACTGCTTCAAATTGACCACTTGCTTTTTTGCCCTTGTATTCCTAACTTAGCTTTGATATAGTAGAGTCAGAAAGGAGATGTGATGAAGTTACGAATTGAGATTGATGGCAATTTAGAGGAGACTGAAATTGTCATCAAGACCCCCACTTTGACAGATGAAATTGCAGATTTGCAACGACTTTTGCAAGAGTCAAAGGCTCCGAGGTTGACTTTTTACAAGGGGACAGGTGAATATTATCTAGACCTGTCAGAAATTCTCTTCTTTGAAACAGAAGGTAGCAAGATCTACGCCCATACCCATAAGGAAGCCTATGAAGTTCGCCTCAAGCTCTATGAGTTGGAGTCCATCTTACCTCGCTATTTCAGTCGAGTGTCCAAGTCAACGATCGCAAACATCCGTCAGATTTACTCAGTGGACAAGTCCTTTTCAGGAACGGGCACTATTTCCTTTTATCAGACCCACAAGGAGGTTCATGTCTCACGGCATTACCAATCCCTCCTAAAAGAAAATCTAAGAAACATGAGGTAAAAAACATGAAAAAGAAAGCATTTGGTATTGTTTTATTGGTTTTAGCAGCTTGGATCTTGCTGCAAGGGAATTTTGGAATTCCTTCTTTGGATGGCAAGATATGGCCTTTACTAGGTATTGTTTTTTTTGCTTATAAGACCATTGAGTCTATCCTTAGACGCCATCTCACTTCGGCAGTTTTTACAGGTTTACTGGCGCTCATCATTGCAAATTACGCTTATGACTTTTTGCCAGTTACCAATCATTCTCTCATCTGGGCTAGCATCTTGGTGGTACTCGGTGTTGGTTATCTGACGCATTCAAGTAAGTTCTGGAATGAAAAAAAATGGTGGTACGATGGGAAAAAAACAGTCGTCACGGATAAGGAAGTCGCTTTTGGTAGCGGGACCTTCTATAAGCAAGATCAAGATCTCGTAGATGACCAAGTGGAAGTCGCTTTTGGGGATGCTAAAATCTACTATGATAATGCAGAGATGTTAGGTGATTTTGCAACTTTAAATATTGAAGTGGCCTTCGGGAATGCAACCGTCTATGTTCCACAACACTGGCGTGTCGATTTGAAAGTAGAAACCTCCTTTGGTGCAGCTAAGGCAGATGCTCCTGTAGCGCCAACAAACAAAACCTTGATTATCCGTGGGGAAGTTGCTTTTGGTAAACTTGGAGTTGTTTACGTTAAATAAAAAAATAGTTTAGGCCCTTGATAAATTCGAGAAAGTGTGATAACATAGTACGGTATGTGGTGCTAGCACATCCGCTATATTAGATCTAATAGGAGGAAAACACAATGGCTAAAGTATGTTACTTTACAGGTCGTAAGACTGTATCAGGAAACAACCGTTCACACGCGATGAACCAAACAAAACGTGCCGTAAAACCAAACCTTCAAAAAGTTACTGTTCTTATCGATGGTAAACCTAAAAAAGTTTGGGCTTCAGCTCGTGCTTTGAAATCAGGTAAAGTTGAACGCGTTTAATAAAAATGAAAAGACCGCTTAGGTCTTTTTCTTTTGCTCTAAGGATAAAACCATTTGAAAAATAGAGTAAATATCCGCAGATACAGCATTCTGCTTTTACACTTGGGCTGAAATATGATAAAATAGAGTATCAACTAGTTGAGGTAAAAAAAATGACTGTAAAAATTAATACAAAAGATGGTCAAATCGAACTGACAGATGAAGTGATTGCAACCGTTGTAGGTGGTGCCGCAACTGAGATTTTTGGTGTGGTCGGTATGGCTAGTAAAAATGCCCTCAAAGACAATTTCCAAGCCCTTCTTGGTAAGGAAAATTATTCTAAGGGTGTTGTTATAAAAGCAGCCGAAGATGGTAGCATTGCAGTTGATGTTTATACCGTATTGAGCTACGGAGTAAAGATAAGCGAAGTGTCAAAAAACATTCAAGAGCGTGTTCGTTTTAGTTTAGAAAATCAACTAGGAATTACTGCTCAGACTGTGAATGTCTACATTCAAAATATCAAAGTTGTAGGAGAATAATCGTGTCAAAAATTACTACCAGTTTATTCCAAGAGATGGTGCAAGCTGCATCAACTCGTTTGAATAAGCAAGCAGAATATGTCAATTCATTGAACGTCTTTCCAGTTCCAGATGGAGATACTGGGACAAACATGGGAATGACCATTGAAAATGGTGCCAAAGAAGTAGCAGACAAGCCTGCTTCTACAGTTGGAGAAGTAGCGAGCATTCTTGCTAAAGGTCTCTTGATGGGCGCGCGTGGGAACTCAGGGGTTATCACTTCTCAGCTCTTCCGTGGCTTCTCTCAGGCTATCAAGGAAAAAGATGAATTAACAGGTCAAGACTTGGCTCTTGCCTTCCAATCCGGTGTCGAAGTAGCTTATAAAGCAGTTATGAAACCAGTTGAAGGAACCATTTTGACTGTTTCTCGTGGAGCGGCTATTGGGGCTAAGAAAAAAGCCGAGGAGACAGATGATGCTGTCGAGGTCATGCGTGCAGCCTTGGAAGGTGCAAAAGCAGCTTTGGCTAAGACGCCAGAAATGCTTCCAGTCCTTAAGGAAGTTGGTGTGGTAGACTCAGGTGGTCAAGGTTTAGTCTTTATCTACGAAGGATTCCTTTCAGCTCTTACTGGTGAATACAGTGCTTCTGAAGACTTTGTAGCGACTCCTGCTAACATGAGTGAAATGATTAATGCAGAGCACCACAAGTCTGTAGCAGGGCATGTGGCAACTGAGGACATTACCTTCGGTTACTGTACAGAGATCATGGTAGCCCTCAAACAAGGTCCAACTTATTCTAAAGATTTTGACTACGATGAATTCCGTAACTACTTGAATGACTTAGGCGACTCTCTACTTGTTGTCAACGATGATGAGATCGTCAAAGTTCACGTCCATACAGAAGATCCAGGTCTTGTCATGCAAGAAGGTCTCAAATATGGTAGCTTGATCAAGGTAAAAGTGGACAACATGCGTAACCAACACGAGGCGCAAGTTGAAAAAGAAGCAACTCAAGGCAACAAGCCTGCTGAAACAAAAGAGTATGCCCTTATCGCAGTAGTAGCTGGTCAAGGTTTAGCAGATATCTTCCGTGCCCAAGGTGTGGATTATGTTATCGAAGGTGGTCAGACGATGAACCCTTCAACAGAAGACTTTATCAAGGCTGTTGAACAGGTCAATGCTCGCAACATTATCTTCTTGCCAAACAACAAAAATATCTTTATGGCAGCTCAGTCTGCGGCTGAAGTGCTTGAACAACCTGCTGTTGTGGTAGAAGCGCGTACAATTCCTCAAGGGTTGACCAGCCTTCTTGCCTTTGACCCAAGCAAATCAATCGAAGAAAACAAAGAACGCATGACTGCAGCCCTTGGTGATGTTATCAGCGGTAGTGTAACAACAGCCGTTCGTGATACAACTATCGATGGATTAGCAATTCATGAAAATGACAATCTTGGTATGGTAGATGGGAAAATCCTCGTGTCAAACCCTGACATGCACCAAACCTTGACTGAAACATTGAAACATATGTTGGACGAAGACAGTGAAATCGTGACTTTCTATGTCGGTGAAGACGGAAGCGAAGAACTTGCCAATGAAATTGCCCAAGAAATCGCAGAAGAATTTGAAGATGTTGAAGTCGAAATCCACCAAGGTCAACAACCCGTATATCCATATCTTTTCAGTGTGGAATAATCGTGAAAATGGAATGAAAATAACAGAAGGAAGCTGGTTTTACAGCTTCCTTTTTTATGCAAATGGAGTTATAAAGAAATTTCTGTAGAAATGAACATTCTATTGGAAATTCTATTTACTATAAGTTATAATGATAAAGCTGTTATGTTAGATTAAGTATGAATATAAAGGAGAAATGATGAAGAAAAAAATTTTTAATCAATCTTTTTCCCGCTTTTCAATTAGAAAGTTAAGTGTTGGGACCTGTTCGGTATTGCTAGGAACCTTTATGGTGATGGCTACTTCTCCAGTGCAAGCGGATGAAGCTCAAGTCAACAATAAGGAACAACAAACGCAGGCGGAAATTCAACAGAAGGGAAAAAGTGCTGAGAATAGACAGGAAGTCATTTCTGAGCCTCAAAAAGTGGTAACACAGAACGAAGCGGTTAAGGAGCTGGAGGATAAAGCTGAACCGTCCAAAACAGAAGTATCTGCACCAGTCTCTCAGAGCCAACCAGTTTCTCAAGTTGACAATACGAAGGAAGCGAGTCAGCCTTCTTTAGATGAGGAGAAAAAGCAATCTCTAGAATCAACTCAAACTGAGCAGAAAAGCAAGGAAGAAAGTGGCTCTAGCGGGAAAACTTCTTCTAGGCGCAAGAGATCGCTAGATGAAGTCAATGCAGAATTTAAAACTCATTCGCCAATCAAAGATATCCATGCTGTAGATAGTGTTCGTGAGTCCTTGACTTTTAGTATTACTGGACACGAAGCAGATTATTCTGGTGGGTATATCAAAATTCATTTCCAAAATGGGAAGGCTATTAAATTGACCCCTTCTCCAGTTGGTGGTGTAAAGTTCAGCCAAGAAAAAACGAATGGGGACCTTGATTTAAAGATAGAACCTGCAAATCTGAGAGGTGGAGCAAACTATAACTTCGTCTATACTTTTCAGATAGATCCTTTGACTCAGAACTGGGGAGGTGCTGTCCAAGCCATTGGGCCAGACCATAAGGTGACCGCAACTGCTAAGCTCTATGACAAAAATGGCAATGTCCTCAAAGAACTTGGAAGCATTGAACACACATGGAAAGTCTTAGAAAACGGGGTGGGTGGCCTGACTCCAATGTCTGGCAATCAGGTCATTGGCTACGATCGAAATAACGATGGTATTGTCGACGATGATTCATCGGTCGTGTCCTACTATCTATTTAACGGTGCGAAAGATCCTAAGAATAATACGGCAAGAAATGATTACTTCAACTATGGAAATGGTGTCTTTGATGGTCGTATGATCAATGGTATGGGGATTAGTGATGTCGGAGGGCATATCATTGATCCTGTCACTTCTTATACCTATAATATAGAGTTAAAAGAAGGTTATGAATTGACAGATGAAGCTAAAGCTCTAGGATGGACTGCCGATGCGACGGGTTACCATCTGACGATTAACAGAGCTAACAATCCGCTTCAAGATATTAATAACAATAAAAATAAGCTCATTCCAATTTCTTTCAAGTTAAAGAATGCCAAAGTAGCAGATATCAATAGAAAAGCACAAAACCTAACTGTGACGGGGATCTATACAAAAGCAGATGGGACTAGTTATCAAAATACGGCTGTTCTCCCCTATACTCTCTTTGTTCAAAAAACTGATCAGCCAGAATCTTCTCTCTTTGAGTTTAGACACTATAATCAGTCAGATTCGGAGATAATTCGTTCTTATGGTGAAACAGAATACCGTTCTTATGTTCGGCTCTCTTCGGTCGCTGAGGTTGAAAAAGATTATCTTATCAATGACTATACTGTCACTCATAAAATACAGGACCCACGAGAGTCTTATCGGGAAGTCAATGCGATTGAGGAGCGTTATTGGAATGAATTTTTCTCTTCGCCGGATGCATCTGTAGAAGTATACAATAAAGCTACAGGTGAGTTGTTAGGGACTTTTAATAGTAACACTCGTAGTCTACGATTGACGGAAGAGCAAGATGTGAAGGAACTGGAGTACAAGTTTAAAAATATCAAGATGAGGAAGTCCTCAACCAATGATACTTCGGCATTTTTTTTCCAGACAAAAACACGTTTTAATAATTGGGAAAGTTTCTATAAAGACTCGACGATTAGTAAGTTGGATTCTAGAACGGATTCCACTTTTAACAATACTGGAAACACTGTTTCCTTCTCTCAAACGGCTTCAGCCGAATTGACGCGCGTTATCCAGCAAATTTCAATGATTGGGCGAGCTAGAACAGATGTCTTCAATCGACATACAGATGCTTCTGGTTTTAAACAAGATTTTATCACAAGGACTGCGGGTAAAGACACCCCTACTCAGAACTTCGCAAACTTGACGGGAGTTTACCATTTAGCCTATTTGGCTGACCCTCAATTAAACTTTAGTGGGAGTCCTAATTTTAAGGTTTATTATAATTACAAAGATACTGGGAAAACTCTCTACTATGCCCAAGTAAAGGGGACTCCAGACTCCCCTATGCCCCCAACACTTTTGAAGTTGGAAAACAAGACGATTCCAAATGGGACCTATACCTATAAAGCGATTGCTTTCTGGGATGAAGAACTTCCTGACATTCAAGCTCAGAATGGTTATGACTTGGGGGAGCTTGACGGCATTACAGTTACCTCGAAAAATTCGGTTTCTTATGACTTCGATGTGATCGTACAGGCTTCTGAAGCGAGTGGTGTCTACTCTGAAGTGAAGAGAGCTACAAACCAACACTTTGCCTATAATACCCAAGAGCACTATCCTGGCGATGAGATTGATTTCAGAGTGACCTATAAAAACGCAGCGAAACAGCCTGTTTCAGACGTTTATGTTTTGTCATCCTTGCCGATGAAAGGTGATAAACAGCTAGAATCCAGAAATCGTGGTTCTGCATTTACAGTGAGTTTGACAAAAGCTCTAACACCACCTTCAGGCTGGGAAGTTCAATATAGTCGTACTGCGGGCACTGCTGCAGAAATTAATGCTTCACAATGGCTCACAGCAGACCAAGTGTCGGATTGGTCAGAGATTCGTGCAGTTCGTTGGCATTCGACTGCTCCGGTTGCTGCTGGAAGTAGGGTTCAATTTCCTATCGATGGAGCAGTTATCGGGCAAGATACTGCCCCAGGTGCTACGGCTTATCTTTCTTCGGCATTGGCAAATGGCAGTTCCAAGTACACTGAGTCCAATAATGTTTCAATCCAAATGTCTACCAAACTGTCATCTGCAAGTTTTTCCTTTGTGGATGTAAACGATCCGTCTAAGGAAGTGCAACTAGGACAGGTAGACACAGTTGTAGGCAAACCTAATGGACCAATTTCTTATGATCCTGCTGATCGAATTAAGGAATTGGAAGATGCAGGATATGAACTGATCAGTAACGATTTTACAGATCATACATTTGGTGACTCGACTAGTCCAAAACAATTCAAGTTTCAGTTTAGACACAAGATAACAGAACTATCCGAAACTGTTCGTGGAACTCGCGAAATTGATTATGAATATCTCAAAAAAACAAACCATTCTGATTTATCACTCCTTGCTCCAAAGCATGTTGAGACTCATTCGTTTACTCGAACGAAGAGAATTGACCAGGTTTTGGCGAAACGGCAACCAAATGATGCGACAGCAGGTGTGACATACTCAGCCTGGTCTGCAGACCAAACTTGGTCTCAAGTGATTTCTCCTGAAATTCCTGGCTATTATCCAAGAGAGGATATTGATGCAAACACAATGTCGGGAGAAGGAGCTCTCGATGAATATTTATTGACTGCGGATGATCCTAGGGATGAAGAGTTGGAAAAAGAATTTACCTGGTATCGGGTGGTGTATTATATTCGGATTCCAGTTGTACCTTCAGCAAGCGCAGCGAAATCTAAAGGCCTTCAAGGGCAGAAACAGGCAGCAACGATTCAGTTTGATGCGGATAGAGCAAGCGAGAGTGAGATTCACTTTACAAAAGGGACAACAACCATTAATGGAGCAAAGAAATCCGTTGAACTAGTCCAAAGTAGTGTCTTTCTTTATGATGAGAATGGGCAAAAGGTAACTTCGCTAACCATTGCCAACCAAGGGACGTACGATTTAGATCTTGTAAATAAAACAATTGTCTTTACTCCACTGAAAACCTTCTATGGTCCAGCAACTCCAGTTCAAGTTGGAGTGGTGGATAAAAATGGAGAGTCGGCTGTAACGACCTATACCCCAGTTGTTGAGAAAGTGACTCCAACTGGTACGGGAGATAAGACAGAGGGTCTACAAGGTCAGGTCCAAGAAGGTAAAGTGACCTTCACGCCAGGCCGTGATTCTGTTCCATTCCCAGCTGATTCGACTCCACTATTTGACAATGGTACAACTGTGAAGGAAGTGCCAAATGTTGGTAAGTTCGAAGTGGATGCAGATGGTAAGGTGACCTTCACACCAGACAAACAATTCAAGGGTGAAACGCCAGAACTTGAATTGACTCGAGTGGATGCCAATGGAACTCCTGTTACAGTCAAGTACCAAGCGGTAGTGAAAGAAGTAGTTCCAACTTCAACGGATGCCACTTCAAATGGTATCCAAGGTCAACCGCAAAAAGGTACCCCAACCTTCACAGAAGGTAATCCATTGGTTCCAATTGATGACACGAAACCAATGACTTTCGAAGATGGACAGTCAACGAAAACAGTTCCAGGTGTGGGTGAATACAGCATCAATCCAGATGGTTCTATCACCTTTACTCCAGAAAAACAATATGTTGGTACACCAACTCCAGTCACAGTGAAACGTGTAGATAAGAACGGTACAGAGGTTACTGCGGCTTATACTCCAACAGTGACTAAGGTAACCCCAACTAGCACTAACGTAACCAGCACAGGTCCTCAAGGTGTTCCACAAACAGGTACCCCAACCTTCCAAGGTGGTGACCCACTGGTTCCAATCGATGAAACAGTCCAGCCAACCTTCGAAGATGGCAGCAAAGAGAAATCTATTCCAGGTCAAGGAACTTACACGATTGCACCAGACGGAACAGTGACCTTCACACCAGACAAGCAGTTTGTCGGAAACCCAGCTCCAGTCACAGTCAAACGTGTGGATAAGAATGGTACAGAAGTCACTGCAACCTACAGCCCAGAGTTTACTAAGGTGACTCCTACAGGAACCGGTGCAACAAGCACAGGTCCTCAAGGTGTTCCACAAACGGGCACTCCAAACTTCCAAGGTGGTAATCCACTGGTTCCAATCGATGAAACAGTCCAGCCAACCTTCGAAGATGGCAGCAAAGAGAAATCTATTCCAGGTCAAGGAACTTACACGATTGCACCAGACGGAACAGTGACCTTCACACCAGCCAAACAGTTTGTCGGAAACCCAGCTCCAGTCACAGTCAAACGTGTAGATAAGAACGGCACCCCAGTTACTGCGACTTACAGTCCAGAGTTTACGAAAGTAACCCCAACTGGTACGGGAGATAAGACAGAGGGTCTACAAGGTCAGGTCCAAGAAGGTAAAGTGACCTTCACTCCAGGCCATGACTCAGTTCCATTCCCAGCTGATTCAACTCCACTATTTGACAACGGTACAACTGTGAAAGAAGTGCCAAATGTTGGTAAATTCGAAGTGGACGCAGACGGTAAGGTGACCTTCACTCCGGATAAACAGTTCAAGGGCGAAACACCAGAGCTCGAATTGACTCGTGTGGATGCCAACGGAACTCCTGTTACTGTCAAGTACCAAGCGGTGGTGAAAGAAGTAGTTCCAACCAGTACTAATGCAACCAGCACAGGTCCTCAAGGACTTCCACAAACAGGTACTCCAACCTTCCAAGGTGGTGATCCACTGGTTCCAATCGATGAAACAGTAGAGCCAACCTTCGAAGATGGAAGCAAAGAGAAATCTATTCCAGGTCAAGGAACTCACACGATTGCACCAGACGGAACTGTAACTTTCACTCCGGATAAACAGTTTGTTGGAAACCCAGATCCAGTCACAGTCAAACGCGTAGATAAGAATGGCACCCCAGTTACTGCGACATACAGCCCAGAGTTTACTAAGGTAACTCCGACTGGTTCAGGTGATAAGACAGAGGGTCTGCAAGGTCAAGTCCAAGAAGGTAAAGTGACCTTCACTCCAGGCCATGACTCAGTTCCATTCCCAGCTGATTCAACTCCACTATTTGACAATGGTACAACCGTGAAAGAAGTGCCAAATGTTGGTAAGTTCGAAGTGGACGCAGACGGCAAGGTGACCTTCACTCCAGATAAGCAGTTCAAAGGTGAAACACCAGAGCTTGAATTGACTCGTGTAGATGCCAACGACACCCCTGTTACCGTTAAGTACCAAGCGGTGGTGAAAGAAGTAGTTCCAACCAGCACTAACGCAACCAGCACAGGCCCTCAGGGTGTTCCACAAACAGGCACTCCAAGCTTCCAAGGTGGTGATCCACTGGTTCCAATCGATGACACGAAACCAATGACCTTCGAAGATGGTCAGTCAACGAAGACAGTTCCAGGTGTAGGTGAATATAGCATCAATCCAGATGGATCTATTACCTTTACGCCGGATAAGAAATACTTTGGGACTCCAGATCCAGTAACAGTTAAACGAGTTGATAAGAACGGGACCCCAGTTACTGCGACTTACAGTCCAGAGTTTACTAAGGTGACTCCTACAGGAACCGGTGCAACCAGCACAGGCCCTCAAGGTGTTCCGCAAACAGGTACTCCAACCTTCCAAGGTGGCGATCCACTGGTTCCAATCGATGAAACAGTAGAGCCAACTTTCGCAGATGGAAGCAAGGAGAAGACTATTCCAGGTCAAGGAACCTACACGATTGCGCCAGATGGTACAGTGACCTTCACACCAGACAAGCAGTTTGTTGGAAACCCAGATCCAGTCACAGTCAAACGCGTAGATAAGAATGGCACCCCGGTGACTGCGACTTACAGTCCAGAGTTTACGAAAGTAACGCCAATTGGTACAGGTGATAAGACAGAAGGTCTGCAAGGTCAGGTCCAAGAAGGTAAAGTGACCTTCACACCAGGCCATGACTCTGTTCCATTCCCAGCTGATTCGACACCACTATTTGACAATGGTACAGCTGTGAAAGAAGTGCCAAATGTTGGTAAGTTCGAAGTGGACGCAGATGGCAAGGTAACTTTCACCCCTGACAAACAGTTCAAGGGTGAAACACCAGAACTTGAATTGACTCGAGTGGATGTCAACGGAACTCCTGTTACTGTCAAGTACCAAGCAGTAGTGAAAGAAGTAGTTCCAACCAGCACTAATGCAACCAGCACAGGTCCTCAAGGTGTCCCACAAACTGGTACTCCAACTTTCCAAGGTGGCGATCCACTGGTTCCAATTGATGAAACAGTAGAGCCAACCTTCGCAGATGGAAGCAAAGAGAAATCTATTCCAGGCCAAGGAACCTACACGATTGCGCCAGATGGTACAGTGACCTTCACACCAGACAAGCAGTTTGTTGGAAACCCAGATCCAGTCACAGTCAAACGCGTAGATAAGAATGGCACTCCAGTTACTGCGACCTACAGTCCAGAGTTTACTAAGGTGACTCCAACTGGTAAAGATACTTCTTCAGTTAACATTAAGGGTCTTGTTCAAACAGGTACGCCAACATTTGAAGGTGGTAATCCGCTTGTTCCAATTGATGAAACTGTGGCAGCGACATTTGAAGATGGATCAACTGAAAAAGTGATTCCAGGTGAAGGAACTTACGTAATCTCACCAGACGGCATCGTCACCTTCACTCCAGAAGCTAATTTTGTAGGAAAAGGAACAGGCGTAACGATTGTCCGTAAGGATAAGAACGGAACTCCAGTTACTGCAAGCTATCGTCCAACAGTTGTAGACCCATCTACTGGTCATGACACGACTTCTACAGGAGCAAAAGGCCAACCTCAAGTGGCAACACCAGTGTTTGAAGGACATATCGATTCGACTGTTCCACCAACATTTGAGGATGGTAGCACGACTATGGTTGTTCCGGGTGAAGGAAGTTATACAATTGATAAAGATGGTAAGATTACCTTTACTCCAGAACCAGACTTTGTTGGTACAGCTAAAGGATTGGTTGTGAAACGTTTGGATATGTATGGAAATGTAGTTACTGCTCATTACACACCAACTGTCCTTGGACAAACACAAGTGAGTGATGCGACATCAGAAGGTCTTAAAGGTCAAACTCAGACTGGTAAACCAAACTTTACAGGTGATGTCGACCTGACAGTTCCGCCAACCTTTGAAGATGGAACAACTGAAAAAGTCGTTCCAGGAGAAGGAACTTATGTAATCTCACCAGATGGCACCGTCACCTTTACCCCTGAGGCAGACTTTGTAGGACAAGCCAAAGGTGTGAAAGTGATCCGTAAAGATCGCAATGGAAATATCATTTCAGGATTCTATACTCCAACAGTAGTAGAACTTCCAGAGCAAGTGAAGCAGTCTGATAAAAAAGAACTTTCAGTACCTGATTCGAAACCAGATCAATTGACTCAAAACATATTTGTAGAAAAAAATCAACTTCCAAATACCGGAAGTCAAGAAGATGGTTTGAAGAATCTAGGAATTCTGACAGCCCTAGCAGGTGCTATGACACTTGGATTGCTAGGTAAAAAGAAACGAAACGATGAATCAGACTAATCATTTTTAAGAACCGAGAAATCGGTTCTTTTTTATGACATTTGTCATATTTCCTAGTGACAGAAGCATCTAGCTCCGCTAACTTCAAAAGACTATAATTGAAGTATGAAATGGAGGAAGAAGAAATGAAAAATAAAATGATTGTCGCAGTGAGTTTAGTAGCAGCAGGAGTTATGACCTATCTCATGTTTTCAGGATTGGACGAGGGTTTCTACCATTTTCCTTGGGAGCTCTTTGCTGGCTTTGGAATGATGTCTTGGCTTGTCAGAGAAGGTTTGAAATTGGTCAGAGATGTGAAAAAGGAGTTTGAGGAATGAAAAAAGCAATCATCTATTTCTTTATCAGCCTATCACTCTTGGTATGGTTAGTGGAAATGTTTACTGGTTGGTTTGACCAAACCGTGCTTCGCCAATTTATTCGTGGTGCTTGGGGTTTTGGGTTTATGATTTTCGTCGTTTTCCCTATGGGAATGAAGTGGTTGAAAGGAGAATCTCATGACTGTGATTAAAGTTGAGAAATTGAGTAAGAAAATAAAAGACAAGGAGATCTTGCGGAACATCTCCTTTGAAATCAACGATGGTGAATGTGTCGCCTTGATCGGACCTAACGGAGCAGGTAAGACGACCTTGATTGATTGCCTCTTGGGCGACAAGTTCGTGAGCTCAGGTCAGATAGCTATTCAAGGCTTTGCACCAACAGATCCTCGATTAAAGCAGCTTATTTCTATCTTACCTCAAGAAAATACGGTGGTTCAAGACTTGAAAGTGAAAGAACTCTTATCCTTCTTTCAATCAATCTATCCAAACAGTCTCTCCAATCAAGAAATTGATGACTTGCTGAGATTTTCGGACAAACAGAAAAATCAGCTAGCGGGCAAGTTGTCTGGTGGGCAAAAACGTTTGTTCTCTTTCGTGTTGGCACTAATAGGTCGTCCGAAAATTCTATTTTTGGACGAACCAACTGCTGCCATGGATACCTCGACACGTCAGCATTTTTGGGAAATTGTCAATCAGTTAAAGAAAAATGGTGTCACCATTGTCTACTCTTCTCACTATATCGAAGAGGTAGAACATACGGCTGACCGCATTTTGGTCCTCCACAAGGGTGAATTGATCCGGGATACGACACCTTATGCCATGCGTGGTGAAGAACAAGAAAAACATTTTACGGTACCACTAACTTATCAGGAAGTTATCAGCACTTTGGACCAGATTCAAGGGCTTGAAATCAAGCAAAATGCTCTTTCCTTCACAACCAAAGAAGCCAGCCAGGTATGGAAAGTCTTGCAAGAACAGGGCTGCATGATCGAAGAAATTGAAGTTCGCAATCGAACTCTCTTAGACAGTATCTTCGAAACGACTCAAGACTAAAGGAGATTGACGATGAAAAATATGACAAGTCTCATGAAAGTGGAAATCATTCTGATGAAACGGCAAGCAGTCTACTACTTGCTATCCATCGGACTTCCAAGTGTGTTTTACCTTATCTTTTCTGGTATGATGTCAGGGTCAGATATTCCAGAAATTGCTCTTCAAGCCTATCTTTTTGCCATGACGCTCTTTAGTATCATGTCAAGTGCTTTTTTCAGTATCCCAAGCACACTCGAGTCTGATAAGACAAACAACTGGCAAAAATTGATTCAACATTCTCCCGTATCTATGGTAGAATATTATGTATCAAAACTGTTCAGCACTCTGCTTACTTTCTTGTTATCAATTACAGTTGTCTTTTCAGTTGGTCATTTTGTCCGCGGAGTGACGCTACCTTGGCTTGACTGGTTGGTAATTGGTGCTATTTTGCTGGTCGGAAGTGTGGTCTTTATCAGTATGGGTGTCTTGGTGAGCTTGCTTCCCAGTGCTCAACTGATGACGGTTGTTGGAAATATTGCCTATATTGCTTTGGCTGTCCTAGGTGGACTCTGGTTCCCCTTGGATTCCTTCCCAGAATGGCTCCAATCTATTGGAAAGCTGACTCCAACCTATCAACTGATGCAGGTTGTCTCGACTTATTTGGAGCATCACGAGTTTAACATTCTTGCTGCCTTGGTTGTACTAGGTTATACAGTTTTCTTTGGTGTATTGGTCATTCAACTGAAAAAACGGATTGAGGTAAAATAAATCTATGTTGGAAAAATTTAAAAACATTCATTATATGTTTCATATTTCAATTGTGTTTATCATCTTTCCTATAGCGGGTGTCATCGTTGGAGATTACCCGCTTTTAACCTTGCTATGGACCCTACTATTTGTACTTGCCTTCTATTCGGTTTTAATCAGTCAGAATCGCACCGTGCAGTGGCTAGCATGGTGGTCCATGCTTGTCTACATTTTTTATACATCTGTTTGGCTAAGTTCAGGTTTCACATGGTTTATCTTTTATTTATCCAATCTCCTTATTTATGAGCTGGATGAGATTTCTTTTCACTCTTGGCGTTTTGTCAGTTTTATTGTCCTGCAACCATTTATTCTGATCGGAATCTATATGGTCAATCATGTTAGTCCCTGGCAGCTACTCTTTTTCTTGGTGACCTTTATCTTTTCCGATGCAATGACCTTTGGTCTTTATCGAATTCGATTGTCGGAGGACATAAAAGAAGAAAAGATGAAACAAAATGCCAAGCTCAATCTTTTCTTGGCTGAAAACGAACGCAGTCGTATCGGTCAGGATCTTCATGACAGTCTAGGCCATACCTTTGCCATGTTGAGTGTGAAGACGGACCTTGCCCTACAACTTCTTCAAATGCAGGCCTATCCACAGGTGGAAAAGGAATTAAGAGAAATACAGCAAATTAGCAAAGAATCAATGCGTGAAGTTCGTACAATTATCGAAAATCTTAAAACAAGAACCCTTGCTTCCGAATTTGCGACTGTTAAAAAAATGCTGGAAATTGCAGGAATTGAGACAGAAATCAATCACCAACTAGATACAGCTAGCCTAACTCAGGAATTAGAATCAACGGCCTCCATGATTTTACTTGAGTTAGTGACCAATATCATCAAACATGCCAAAGCATCCAAAGCTTACTTGAAATTAGAACGAACAGAGAAAGAACTCATTCTAACAGTGAGAGATGATGGCTGTGGCTTTGCTTCTCTAAAAGGGGATGAACTCCATACTGCTCGAGACCGTGTCCTTCCTTTTTCAGGAGAAGTAAAGGTGATCAGTCAGAAACATCCGACTGAAGTGCAGGTTCGGCTACCTTATAAGGAGAGAAACTAAGATGAAATTACTTGTTGCAGAAGATCAAAGTATGTTGCGAGATGCTATGTGCCAGTTGCTTGCCTTTCAACCAGATGTAGATTCTGTCCTACAAGCCAAGGATGGCCAAGAAGCAATCCAACTTTTAGAAAAAGAGTCTGTCGATATCGCCATTCTTGACGTAGAAATGCCTGTTAAGACAGGCCTCGAAGTCTTGGAGTGGATACGAGCAGAAAAGCTAGAAACAAAGGTGGTTGTGGTGACAACCTTCAAGCGCCCTGGCTATTTTGAACGCGCGATTAAGGCTGGAGTGGATGCCTATGTCTTGAAAGAAAGAAGCATTGCAGACCTCATGCAAACCTTGCACACTGTTCTCGAAGGACGCAAGGAATATTCGCCTGAATTGATGGAAGTGGTGATGACGCACCCCAATCCGTTGACAGAACAAGAGATTGCTGTCTTAAAGGGAATCGCTCAGGGCTTATCCAACCAAGAAATTGCAGACCAACTCTATCTATCAAACGGAACCGTCCGAAACTATGTCACCAATATTTTTTCCAAGTTAGATGCAGGCAATCGAACAGAGGCAGCCAACATCGCAAAAGAATCTGGTTGGCTTTGATAAGAAGGGTTAAAAAATTCCGAAATGACAACTTGAATCAAAGGAAAACCATACTAGAAAGGAGGAGGCAAATTGTCTCCTTTTCTGGTTTAGAAAAGCGGTGAAAGCTAGTGTCAAAGAGTTAAATGATCAGAATAAAAATGAAAAATATCTTGACAATGAAGGAAAAATTGTGTTACAATAATAGACGGTACTTTTTACTTTTGGTCTCTCAAAAGTGTACAGGGACGTGCTGACAAATGTTGCAAAAGTACACACAGATGGTAGCTGTCACCAAGTGTATCATCACCAAAAATAAAAAAACACAGGAGAATGTAGATGCCTACAATTAACCAATTGGTTCGCAAACCGCGTAAATCAAAAGTAGAAAAATCTAAATCACCAGCTTTGAACGTTGGTTACAACAGTCATAAAAAAGTTCAAACAAACGTTTCTTCACCACAAAAACGTGGTGTTGCAACTCGTGTGGGAACAATGACACCTAAAAAACCTAACTCTGCCCTTCGTAAATTCGCTCGTGTACGTTTGAGCAACCTTATCGAAGTTACTGCCTACATCCCAGGTATCGGACACAACTTGCAAGAGCACAGCGTGGTGCTTCTTCGTGGTGGACGTGTAAAAGACCTTCCAGGGGTACGTTACCATATCGTCCGTGGTGCACTTGATACTGCAGGTGTTAACGATCGTAAACAAGGCCGTTCTAAATACGGTACTAAACGTCCAAAAGCATAAGGAAAGGGGATAAAGAGAAATGAGTCGTAAAAATAGAGCTCCAAAACGTGACGTATTGCCAGATCCGCTTTACAATTCACAACTAGTTACTCGTCTTATCAACCGCGTTATGCTTGATGGTAAACGTGGTACAGCTGCTTCAATCGTTTACGGTGCTTTTGAGCAAATCAAAGAAGCTACTGGTAACGATGCACTTGAAGTATTTGAAACAGCTATGGGAAACATCATGCCTGTACTTGAAGTACGTGCACGTCGTGTTGGTGGATCTAACTATCAAGTCCCAGTTGAAGTTCGTCCAGAACGTCGTACAACACTTGGACTTCGTTGGTTGGTAACCATCGCTCGCCTTCGTGGTGAACACACAATGCAAGACCGTCTTGCAAAAGAAATCTTGGATGCTGCGAACAACACTGGTGCAGCAGTTAAGAAACGTGAAGACACTCACCGTATGGCTGAAGCTAACCGTGCCTTCGCACACTTCCGTTGGTAAGAATAAGATACTAAGGGCGTTAAAAAAGCGACTGAAAATTAGGAAGCTTGACGCAGAATCAAAGATTCTAGGAAAGCTTATCTATTTTTCGAGCTTTTAGCCCGAGTTCAATTGAGTTCAACTCAGCTAACTAACTTTAGCCCTAGTTCAATTCAACTTATCTACAAGTTGAAACCAACAAAAACAAGATAAACATTGAGAACGGGTGGGTCCTGCCTATCCGTTTTTATTAAAATCGTGTTATAATAGAATAGAAATTAAAAATAAATAGGAGAAACAAACCTCATGGCACGCGAATTTTCACTTGAAAAAACTCGTAATATCGGTATCATGGCTCACGTCGATGCCGGTAAAACAACAACTACTGAGCGTATTCTTTACTACACTGGTAAAATCCACAAAATCGGTGAAACTCACGAAGGTGCGTCACAAATGGACTGGATGGAGCAAGAGCAAGAACGTGGTATCACTATCACATCTGCTGCGACAACAGCTCAATGGAACAACCACCGCGTAAACATCATCGACACACCAGGACACGTGGACTTCACAATCGAAGTACAACGTTCTCTTCGTGTATTGGACGGTGCGGTTACTGTTCTTGACTCACAATCAGGTGTTGAGCCTCAAACTGAAACAGTTTGGCGTCAAGCAACTGAGTATGGAGTTCCACGTATCGTATTTGCCAACAAAATGGACAAAATCGGTGCTGACTTCCTTTACTCAGTAAGCACACTTCACGACCGTCTTCAAGCAAACGCACACCCAATCCAATTGCCAATCGGTGCTGAAGATGACTTCCGCGGTATCATCGACTTGATCAAGATGAAAGCTGAAATCTATACTAACGACCTTGGTACAGATATCCTTGAAGAAGATATTCCAGCTGAATACCTTGACCAAGCTCAAGAATACCGTGAAAAATTGGTTGAAGCAGTCGCTGAAACTGATGAAGACTTGATGATGAAATACCTTGAAGGTGAAGAAATCACTAACGAAGAATTGAAAGCTGCTATCCGTAAAGCAACTATCAACGTTGAATTCTTCCCAGTATTGTGTGGTTCTGCCTTCAAGAACAAGGGTGTTCAATTGATGCTTGATGCGGTTATCGACTACCTTCCAAGCCCACTTGACATCCCAGCGATCAAAGGTATCAACCCAGATACAGACGAAGAAGAAACTCGTCCAGCATCTGACGAAGAGCCATTCGCAGCTCTTGCCTTCAAGATCATGACGGACCCATTCGTAGGTCGTTTGACATTCTTCCGTGTATACTCAGGTGTTCTTCAATCAGGTTCTTACGTATTGAACACTTCTAAAGGTAAACGTGAACGTATCGGACGTATCCTTCAAATGCACGCTAACAGCCGTCAAGAAATTGACACTGTTTACTCAGGTGATATCGCTGCTGCCGTTGGTTTGAAAGATACAACAACTGGTGACTCATTGACAGATGAAAAAGCTAAAATCATCCTTGAGTCAATCAACGTTCCAGAACCAGTTATCCAATTGATGGTTGAGCCAAAATCTAAAGCTGACCAAGACAAGATGGGTATCGCCCTTCAGAAATTGGCTGAAGAAGATCCAACATTCCGCGTTGAAACAAACGTTGAAACTGGTGAAACAGTTATCTCTGGCATGGGTGAGCTTCACCTTGATGTCCTTGTTGACCGTATGCGTCGTGAGTTCAAAGTGGAAGCGAACGTAGGTGCTCCTCAAGTATCTTACCGTGAAACATTCCGCGCTTCTACTCAAGCACGTGGATTCTTCAAACGTCAGTCTGGTGGTAAAGGTCAATTCGGTGATGTATGGATTGAATTTACTCCAAACGAAGAAGGTAAAGGATTCGAATTCGAAAACGCAATCGTCGGTGGTGTGGTTCCTCGTGAATTTATCCCAGCGGTTGAAAAAGGTTTGGTAGAATCTATGGCTAACGGTGTTCTTGCAGGTTACCCAATGGTTGACGTGAAAGCTAAGCTTTACGATGGTTCATACCACGATGTCGACTCATCTGAAACTGCCTTCAAGATCGCGGCTTCACTTGCTCTTAAAGAAGCTGCTAAGTCAGCACAACCAGCTATCCTTGAGCCAATGATGCTTGTAACCATCACTGTTCCTGAAGAAAACCTTGGTGATGTTATGGGTCACGTAACTGCTCGTCGTGGACGTGTAGATGGTATGGAAGCTCACGGTAACAGCCAAATCGTTCGTGCTTACGTTCCACTTGCTGAAATGTTCGGTTACGCAACAGTTCTTCGTTCAGCATCTCAAGGACGTGGTACCTTCATGATGGTATTTGACCACTACGAAGATGTACCTAAGTCAGTACAAGAAGAAATCATTAAGAAAAACAAAGGTGAAGACTAATCAGTCCTCACTCTAGAAGGAAGTCACTTAGTGGCTTCCTTTTTTTGTCTTTAACTATTCATTTTTGCTGAATATAGTATACGAATTTAATCGCTAAGTGAGAAAAATACTAATTCTATCCAGAAAGAAAACATTCTAATTTGATAAATTAAAGTAAATAAAGGTTCCTAATTCCGTAGAAAAGTTAATAAAAATGAGGAAAAGATTCATAAATACACTTTTAGATAGAAAATTCAGAAAATTGACTCTTTTGCCTTGAAAATTTTTGAAAAAATGGTATGATAGTAACAAGCTATTTTTTTAAGAGAAGAGAAAGGGGAAAAATGGAGAAAATCAGTTTAGAATCTCCTAAGACGGGGTCGGACCTAGTTTTGGAAACACTTCGGGACTTAGGGATTGATACTATTTTTGGTTATCCTGGTGGTGCAGTCTTACCTTTGTATGATGCGATATACAATTTTAAAGGTATTCGCCACATCTTAGGACGCCATGAGCAAGGTTGTTTGCACGAAGCTGAAGGATATGCCAAATCAACTGGAAAGTTGGGCGTTGCCGTCGTCACGAGTGGACCGGGAGCAACAAATGCCATTACAGGGATTGCAGATGCCATGAGCGATAGCGTTCCCCTTTTAGTCTTTACAGGTCAAGTTGCAAGAGCTGGGATTGGGAAAGATGCCTTTCAGGAAGCAGACATCGTGGGTATTACCATGCCCATTACCAAGTACAATTACCAAGTCCGTGAAACGGCAGACATTCCCCGTATCATTACGGAAGCTGTTCATATCGCAACGACAGGTCGTCCAGGTCCTGTTGTGATTGACTTGCCAAAGGATGTATCAGCTCTAGAGACAGATTTCATTTATTCACCAGAGGTGAATTTACCAAGTTACCAACCGACGCTTGATCCAAATGACATGCAAATCAAGAAAATCTTGAAGCAATTGTCAAAAGCCAAGAAACCTGTTTTGTTGGCAGGCGGTGGTATCAGCTATGCGGAAGCTTCTAAGGAGCTCAATGAATTTGCTGAACGTTACCAAATTCCAGTAGTCACTAGTCTTTTGGGGCAAGGAACCATTGCAACGAGTCATCCGCTTTTCCTAGGGATGGGAGGCATGCACGGTTCTTTCGCAGCCAACATTGCAATGACGGAAGCGGACTTTATGATTAGTATTGGTTGCCGTTTCGATGACCGCTTGACTGGAAATCCTAAGACCTTTGCGAAGAATGCTAAGGTTGCCCATATCGACATTGACCCAGCTGAAATTGGTAAGATTATCAGTGCAGATATTCCTGTAGTGGGAGATGCTAAGAAAGCCTTGCAGATGCTGTTAGCAGAACCAACTGTTCATAACAATACTGAAAAATGGATTGAAAAAGTTACCAAGGACAAGAATCGAGTTCGTTCTTATGATAAGAAAGAACGTGTGGTTCAACCTCAGGCCGTTATTGAACGCATCGGTGAGTTGACGCATGGGGATGCCATTGTCGTAACTGACGTAGGGCAGCACCAAATGTGGACAGCTCAGTATTATCCTTACCAAAATGAGCGTCAGTTAGTCACTTCAGGTGGTTTGGGTACCATGGGCTTCGGAGTTCCTGCAGCTATTGGAGCCAAGATTGCCAATCCAGAAAAAGAGGTCATCCTTTTTGTTGGTGATGGTGGCTTCCAAATGACCAACCAAGAGCTAGCAATCCTAAACATCTACAAGGTGCCGATTAAGGTTGTCATGTTGAATAACCACTCACTAGGAATGGTTCGCCAGTGGCAGGAATCCTTCTATGAGGGTAGAACTTCCGAGTCAGTCTTTGACACACTTCCTGACTTCCAGCTGATGGCACAGGCTTACGGTATCAAAAACTATAAATTTGATAATCCAGAGACGATAGAGAAGGATCTAGAAGTCATTCTGGAGGATGTGCCGATGTTTATCGAGGTGGATATTTCTCGTAAGGAACAGGTCTTACCGATGGTACCAGCTGGTAAGAGCAATCATGAGATGTTGGGGGTGAAGTTCCATGCGTAGAATGTTAACAGCTAGATTGCAAAACCGTTCAGGAGTTTTGAATCGTTTTACAGGTGTCCTTTCTCGTCGTCAAGTCAATATTGAGAGTATCTCAGTTGGTGCGACAGAGAACCCCAATGTATCTCGCATCACCATCATTATTGATGTAGCATCTCATGATGAAGTAGAGCAAATTATTAAGCAGCTTAATCGTCAAATTGATGTGATTCGCATTCGTGATATCACAGATAAACCACACTTGGAAAGAGAAGTTATCTTGGTGAAGGTATCTGCTCCTGCTGAGAAGCGTGCAGAAATCTTGGCCATTATCCAACCTTTCCGAGCAACGGTAGTAGATGTGGCTCCAAGCTCAATCACCATCCAGATGACGGGAAATGCTGAAAAGAGTGAAGCTTTATTGCGAGTGATTCGACCATATGGTATTAAAAATATCGCTCGTACGGGTGCAACTGGATTTACCCGCGACTAATACTCTTTGATTTTCATTGAGTATAAAATCCAGCATAAATTTGTTAAACCAGCCTATAAGGCAATAAAAAATAGAAAAGAGAGAAAAACTATGGCAGTTCAAATGGAATACGAAAAAGATGTTAAAGTAGCAGCGCTTGACGGTAAAAAAATCGCCGTAATCGGTTATGGTTCACAAGGACATGCGCATGCGCAAAACTTGCGTGATTCAGGTCGTGATGTCATCATCGGTGTGCGTCCAGGTAAATCTTTTGACAAAGCAAAAGAAGATGGTTTTGACACTTACACAGTAGCAGAAGCAACCAAATTGGCTGACGTTATTATGATTTTGGCACCAGACGAAATCCAACAAGAATTGTACGAAGCAGAAATCGCTCCAAACTTGGAAGCTGGAAATGCAGTTGGATTTGCTCATGGTTTCAATATCCACTTTGAATTTATCAAAGTTCCTGCAGATGTAGATGTTTTCATGTGTGCTCCTAAAGGACCAGGACACTTGGTACGTCGTACTTACGAAGAAGGATTTGGTGTGCCAGCTCTTTACGCAGTTTACCAAGATGCAACTGGAAATGCGAAAAACATTGCTATGGACTGGTGTAAAGGTGTTGGGGCAGCTCGTGTTGGTTTGCTTGAAACAACTTACAAAGAAGAAACTGAAGAAGATTTGTTTGGTGAACAAGCCGTACTTTGTGGTGGTTTGACTGCCCTTATCGAAGCAGGTTTTGAAGTCTTGACAGAAGCAGGCTATGCCCCAGAATTGGCTTACTTTGAAGTTCTTCACGAAATGAAATTGATCGTTGACTTGATCTATGAAGGTGGATTCAAGAAAATGCGTCAATCTATTTCAAACACTGCTGAATACGGTGACTATGTATCAGGTCCACGTGTGATTACTGAGCAAGTTAAAGAAAACATGAAAGCTGTTTTGGCAGATATCCAAAATGGTAAATTTGCAAATGACTTTGTAAATGACTACAAGGCTGGTCGTCCAAAATTAACTGCTTACCGTGAACAAGCAGCTAACCTTGAAATTGAAAAAGTTGGTGCAGAATTGCGTAAAGCAATGCCTTTCGTTGGTAAAAACGACGACGACGCATTCAAAATCTACAATTAATTCTTGTAAAGAGAGACAGAAGGCGAGTTGGGGGTACCTAACTCGTTTTTTATCTTGAACAGTATTTGAGGAGGAGACAATGCTAAGTGCAAAAGATGTGGTGAAAGCCCACAAAGTTTTGAGTGGTGTAGTAGTTGATACACCACTAGAATATGATCATTATTTATCAGAAAAATACCAAGCAAAGATTTATCTCAAAAAGGAGAATGCGCAACGTGTTCGCTCTTTTAAAATTCGTGGAGCCTATTATGCCATTTCTCAACTGTCAAAAGAAGAACGCGAGCGTGGTGTAGTCTGTGCCTCTGCGGGAAATCATGCCCAAGGTGTCGCCTATACTTGTAATGAGATGAAGATTCCTGCAACGATCTTTATGCCCATCACAACACCGCAACAAAAGATTGGGCAGGTTCGCTTTTTCGGTGGAGAGTTTGTGACGATCAAGTTGGTTGGGGATACCTTTGATGCTTCTGCTAAGGCAGCACAAGAATTTACATTAACAGAAAACCGCACCTTCATCGATCCTTTTGATGATGCGCATGTTCAGTCTGGTCAAGGGACTGTAGCCTATGAAATTCTTGAAGAAGCCCGTAAAGAGTCTATTGATTTTGATACAGTACTTGTACCAGTAGGTGGTGGCGGATTGATTGCCGGTGTTTCTACTTATATTAAGGAAACCAACCCGACTATTGAAGTGATCGGGGTAGAAGCCAATGGAGCTCGCTCTATGAAGGCTGCCTTTGAAGCTGGGGGACCAGTTAAACTCAAAGAAATTGATAAGTTTGCTGATGGGATAGCTGTGCAGAAGGTTGGACAATTAACCTATGAAGCGACCCGAAAAAATGTTGAAACGCTGATTGGAGTGGACGAGGGATTGATTTCCGAAACCTTGATTGATCTTTATTCCAAACAAGGTATTGTAGCAGAACCAGCCGGAGCTGCCAGTGTTGCAGCCTTGGAAGTTTTATCAGACTATATCAAAGGCAAGACGATTTGTTGTATCATTTCTGGAGGAAATAACGATATCAACCGTATGCCAGAGATGGAAGAACGTGCCTTGATTTACGATGGAATCAAGCATTACTTTGTAGTGAATTTCCCACAACGTCCAGGAGCTCTACGAGAGTTTGTAAATGACATTTTGGGGCCAAATGATGACATCACTCGTTTTGAATATATCAAACGAGCAAGCAAGGGGACAGGCCCTGTCTTGATTGGGGTAGCTCTTGCCAATAAGCATGACTATGCTGGATTGATTCATCGAATGGAAAAGTTTGACCCATCTTATATTAATTTGAATGGGAACGAAACGTTGTATAATATGTTAGTTTAAGCTAAAATAAAATTATTATCATATTATTTGCGTAATAATGATGATGGTGCTATAATGAGGGTGACGAAAGGGGGAGATTCCCATGGTTTTACAAATTTTACTTGTTTTATTGTTTTTAGTGGTGATTGCATCAGTGATTATGGTTAGTTCTGTGTATGTGGTTCGACAACAATCTGTCGCTATCATAGAACGCTTTGGTAAATACCAAAAGTTGAGTAATAGTGGTATTCATTTACGAGCTCCTTTTGGAATTGATAGGATTGCGGCAAGAGTTCAACTACGCTTGTTGCAAAGTGAGATTGTTGTAGAGACAAAGACGCAAGATAATGTATTTGTAACGATGAATGTGGCAACTCAGTATCGAGTAAATGAAAACAATGTCACAGATGCTTATTATAAATTGATGCGTCCAGAAGCCCAAATTAAATCCTATATTGAAGATGCTTTGCGTTCATCTGTGCCAAAGCTAACCCTAGATGAGTTGTTTGAGAAGAAGGATGAAATCGCCTTAGAAGTTCAAAAACAAGTGGCGGAAGAAATGTCTACGTATGGGTATATCATTGTCAAAACGCTGATTACTAAGGTTGAACCTGATGCTGAAGTAAAACAATCAATGAATGAAATTAACGCGGCTCAACGTAAGAGAGTTGCGGCGCAAGAGCTTGCTGAAGCAGATAAGATTAAAATCGTGACCGCAGCAGAAGCTGAAGCAGAAAAAGATCGCCTACATGGTGTAGGGATTGCAGAGCAGCGTAAAGCAATTGTTGACGGACTAGCTGATTCTATCCAAGAGTTAAAGGGAGCCAATGTTGAGCTAACTGAAGAACAAATCATGTCTATCCTATTAACGAACCAGTATTTAGATACGTTGAATAATTTTGCAGATAAAGAGGGTAATAATACAATCTTCCTACCAGCAAATCCTAATGGAGTCGAGGACATAAGAACTCATATATTATCGGCTTTAAAAGCCAAATAAAAATATGCAGAATAATATAGTTGCGACGAATATATGTTTTTTTATTGACAAAAGAAATAAAAACGTATACAATTAAGTATTGTAAAGAATAATTTAGGAGAAGAACATGGCTAAGTCGAACTTTGAAAAAGTAGAAGCAGTTGTTGGCTGGGTTCGTGATAAGAAAATCACAGGCTACCGTATCTCTAAAGAAACGAATGCGCGTGAAATGTCTATCATTGCTCTAGCACAAGGACGCGCAAAAGTTAAAAATATTTCATTTGAAACAGCTCTTGGTTTAATCGATTTCTATGAAAAAAATCATGAAAAATTTGAAGATTAAACTGTGGTCACAGGCAGATTCCTGAATCGAGTCTGCCTTTTCTTTACAATTACAAATTAAAAAGACTGCATTTTTTATGCAGTCTTTGTTTATTAGCTGAGATAACGTTGAAGAAATTCTTTTGTCCGTTCTTCTTTAGGGTTCGTGAAGAGTTCTTCTGGTTTGCCTTCTTCAGCAATGACGCCCTTATCCATAAAGATGACACGGTGAGAGACATCGCGAGCGAATTCCATTTCGTGGGTTACGACGATCATGGTCAAGCCTTCTTGAGCCAAATCCTGCATAATTTTGAGGACTTCTCCGACCATTTCAGGGTCAAGGGCAGATGTTGGTTCGTCGAAGAGAATGGCATCAGGATTCATGGAGAGTGCGCGGGCGATAGCCACGCGTTGTTTTTGACCTCCTGAGAGTTGCTTCGGCTTGGCTTGCCAGTAGCGTTCTCCCATGCCAACTTTTTCGAGATTCTCTTTGGCAATTTTTTCAGCTTCAGAGTGATCACGTTTAAGGACAGTCGTTTGGGCAACGATCGTATTTTCAAGGACATTCAGATTTTCAAAGAGATTGAAAGATTGGAAAACCATACCGAGTTTTTCACGATAATGGGTGAGGTTATAGCCTTTTTCTAAGACATTTTCTCCTCGATAGAGAATCTCTCCCTCTGTAGGTGTTTCTAGTAAATTAATTGAACGAAGGAAGGTTGATTTTCCACTTCCTGAGCTCCCGATGATGGAAATAACCTCTCCTTTATGGACGGTGAGAGAAATGTCTTTTAGCACTTCGTTTTGTCCATATGATTTTTTGAGGTGTTTGATTTCAAGAATTGGTTGTGTCATTTTTTCAAATCCTCCGTTTGCATTTGGTTAGCACCTGTAGTGTAAGTATCCATGTCCATACGACGCTCGATGAAGCGTAGGATACGGGTCACGGTAAAGGTGAGGACAAAGTAAATCACGGCGATGATGGTAAAGGTCTGGAAGTATTGATAGGTTTGTGTTGCTACAGTATTTCCTGAGAAATAAAGCTCAACAACTGAGATAACGTTCAATACAGAGGTATCTTTGATATTGATGACAAACTCATTACCAGTAGCAGGTAAAATATTACGGACAACCTGAGGTAGGACAATCTTACGCATGGTTTGATTGTGGGTCATACCAAGAGCAGTTGCAGCTTCAAACTGTCCTTTGTCAACTGCTAGAATACCACCACGAACGATCTCTGTCATGTAGGCACCCGTGTTGATTGAGACGATGAAGATCGCAGCTAGTGTGCGGTCAAGATTGATACCGAAAGCTTGGGCAGTTCCATAGTAGATAACCATAGATTGAACAATCATTGGCGTACCACGGAAGATCTCGATATAGACATTGAGAATCCAACCGACTAGTTTCTGTAGGGCGTACATTGCCTTGTTCTCAGATAGTGGAGCGGTACGGAAGACCCCGATCGCAAGTCCGATAAGGAGACCTGTGATGGTTCCGATAATGGAGATTAAGAGTGTGATACCAGCACCACGCAAGAGTTGTTGCCAGTTTTCAGAAAGGATCTTAGCGACTTGGCTAAAGAAACTACTTTCTTCCTCTGTTGTTGTAGACTCCACAGGTTGCTCTTTGATCATACGATCCATGAGGGCTACTTGCTCATCCTTTGAGATGGTTTCGATGCTGGCATTGATTTGGCTGATACGGCTGTCATCTTTACGAAGTCCAATGGCAATAGCTGTATCTTCTTCGCCAGTTTTGAAACCTGGTTGAGGTTGGATCATTTTGAACTTAGCGTTAGCAGACTCAGCGGTCAGTGCTTCAGGTCGTTCAGAAACATAGGCATCAATAACACCGGCCTCCAGAGCTTGACGCATCTGAGCGAAGTCACCCATAGCTGTTTCTTTTTTGGAACCTGGAATTTGGGAAATCAAATCATAGAGGTAAACACCTTGTTGAGACGTGATTTTTGCTCCGCTAAAATCCTCTAAAGATTTGGCATTCGCGTAGGCAGAGTCCTTTTTGACCAATAGAACCGGTTCGCTAGTATAGTAACTGCTTGAAAAAGCAATTTCTTGTTTGCGTTCAGCGGTTGGGCTCATACCGGCAATGATCATATCAATTTTGCCAGAAGTAAGGGCTGGAACAAGTCCTTCCCATTTGGTTTTCACAACCAAAGGTTCCTTGCCTAAGTCTTTGGCAATCTTTTTAGCAATTTGAACATCGTAGCCGTTGGCATATTGGTTGGTACCGTCGATTTTGACGGCGCCGTTACTATCGTCGTCTTGGGTCCAGTTGAAGGGGGCGTAAGCAGCCTCCATCCCGATGCGTAAATATTCGTCGGCTTGGACTTGGCTAACTAGTCCTAGGGTAAGGGCTAAGCTAGCAAGGATAGATAAGCATAATTTTTTCATGTTTTCTCCTATTTCTAGTCTAAAAATGACTCCCTCTATTGTATCTAAAAATAGTGAGATTTTCAATACAAGTAAGCCTTTACTTATAAAAAATGATATAATGGTAAAAAGATTGAAAGGGAATCGATTATGAAAAAAAGATGGCTGTTGGCTTTGGTATTTGCTTATTTATTATTTATACCGAGCCTAGTTTTTGCAGTAGACTTTGATATCTTATCCTATCAGGGTGATTTGAATATTCATGCAGATAATACTGCAATTTTTAAGGAAACAATTACCTACCGCTTTGGAGATGATTATAATGGTCAGTTAGTTGGACTAGGGAAAGCTGGGAAAATGCCGGAAGGATTTGACATTGATCCCGACCCGACCGTTCAGGTCTCTAAAAATGGAAGAATTGTTCAAAATGTTTCCTTCTATACTATGGAGGAAGAGGACGGCTACAAGGTAAAAATATACAATGCTGGTTATGCCGGAGATACTGTTCGGGTAACGGTTACCTGGAAATTAACAAATCTTCTCTTCTTATATAAGGATATCGCAGAGCTAAATTGGCAACCCTTGACAGATAGTACTGGAGATATCAAAGAGATTGAGTTTAAGGTCAGCTCTGATACTCCAGCAGAGAAACTCTATTTTCATGCAGGCCAACTCCTAAGGGACTCTAGTGTTGAAAAAGCAAATAATCTCTATCATGTCATGATGAAAGACCTTCCTAGAAAGCGACAGATCGAATTACACGCATACTGGCCTAGAAGTAATTTTGCAGGAGCTCCAGATCAAGGATTAGAGGAAGAACGTTTAACCGATTTTAACCGGATTGAAAGCAATATAGCGACAGAAAAAGCGCAAAGTGAGATTTTGATGAAATGGGTATTTCCCGTCATTTTTATGAGTCTCTTACTTCTAGTTCCTATCTTCTATAGGATGTTTCGTCAGAGTACAAGCATTAAAAAAGTCTTTCCAAAAGATCATCGACTCTACGAACCACCGATGGATTTGCCTCCAATGGTTTTAGCAGAAGCAGTGTATTCAACCTCCTTAGAGGAAGTCAATCCCCTAAACAAATCAGGGTTTGGTAAATTTACTTTTGAACGTTTGATTCAGGCAACCTTGTTGGATTTAGTAGATCGAGGCCATTTATCTATTTTCCAAGGGGATGAGGAACCTTGTGTGCGCATTATCAGTGAAAAGGGTTTGTCCAATTTTGAGAAAGAATGCCTACGCATGACCTTGTCAAATAAGAAAGAATTGGCTATTTCAGAGCTCTTCCCTGATTACCAAGTTTCATCTTCCCTTTACCGTGGTGCCAAAGAGTCAGATGAAAAACATATCCGAGAAACAGGCTCGCGTCTCAAACGCTCCTTTGAAGGAAGACTTCAACGCATTCAGTCTTGTGTCAAGGATAAGGTCCATGTACTTCGTATCCCAAGCTACTATCGTCCCTTGACAAGTGAGGAACGCCGCCTTGCTCTCGGGATGCGGGTCTGTTCAGCCATAACAGCTCTCGGTGGACTGCTATTCTTTTACTATAGTTGGAAAACACATGGTTTCTTTTCGATCCCATTTCTACTCTTAGGATTGACAGGATTAGGGGCTAGTTTC
Organism: Streptococcus sp. FDAARGOS_256; assembly: GCF_002289235.2. GTDB lineage: Bacteria > Bacillota > Bacilli > Lactobacillales > Streptococcaceae > Streptococcus. Next base: position 1,276,215 of record NZ_NTGM02000001.1, on the reverse strand, counting down.
TGGGTTTATCTTGCCACGCGAGGAGCCTATCGCGATGGAGTTCTGACAGAGGAAGGAGCAGAAATCTTCTATCTCTGGACGAGTTTTGAAAATATGCTTCGCGACATCGCTCATCTGGATCAGGCCGAGCTAGAGAGCATCGTCCTTTGGAACCGTCTATTGGTCTATGCGACTCTCTTTGGTTATGCCAAGAAGGTGAGCAAGTTAATAAAAGTCCGCCATATTCAGCTTGAAAATCCAGATTTGAATCTTTATGTAGCCTATGGTTGGCACTCACAGTTCTACACCTCAACTGCACAAATCAAGCAATATACTGCTGTCGCAAATACAGCTAGCAATTACTCTGTATCTTCTGGAAGTGGTTCTTCAGGTGGAGGATTCTCAGGAGGAGGTGGCGGTGGTAGCATCGGCGCCTTCTAAAAAATCTATCGCAACATCTGAAATTATGTTATAATAGAGGACAGAAAAAGGAGTAATGTATGTATTTTATTGAAATTTTGAAGTCAATCTTTTTTGGGATTGTTGAGGGAATTACAGAATGGTTGCCCATTTCAAGTACTGGCCACTTGATCTTGGTTGAAGAATTTGTACAATACAAGGACCAAAATGAAGCCTTCATGTCCATGTTTAATGTTGTTATTCAGCTTGGTGCCATTTTAGCAGTTATGGTCATTTACTTTAATAAGCTTAATCCCTTCAAACCTGGTAAAACTAAGGTAGAAGTTCGTAGAACTTGGCAATTGTGGTCAAAAGTCTTTGTTGCGACCTTGCCTTTGCTATTGGTCTTTAAATTAGATGATTGGTTTGATGCTAACTTCCATAACATGGTTTCAGTTGCAATCATGTTGATTATCTATGGTGTTGCCTTTATCTATCTTGAAAAACGAAATAAGGCGCAAGCCATTGAACCAACAGTAACAGAGTTAGACAAGTTGCCTTATAAAACAGCCCTTTACATTGGGCTCTTCCAAGTCCTCGCTCTCTTCCCAGGAACGAGCCGTTCAGGTGCGACTATCGTTGGTGGTTTGTTGAATGGAACAAGTCGCTCTGTCGTAACAGAGTTTACCTTCTATCTCGGGATTCCTGTCATGTTCGGAGCTAGTGCTTTGAAGATTTTCAAATTTATTAAAGCAGGTCAACTCTTGAGTTTTGGACAACTGTTCTTGCTCTTGGTTGCTATGGGTGTTGCCTTCGCAGTCAGCATGGTTGCCATTCGTTTCTTGACCAGCTATGTGAAGAAACACGACTTTACACTCTTTGGTAAATACCGTATCGTACTTGGTAGTGTTTTGTTGCTTTATAGTTTTGTGCGTTTGTTTGTATAAGAAAAAAGCTTGAGGGAATTTTCCTTCAAGCTTTTTAAAATCCTGTCACTGTAATTCCTAGTAAACGGATGCCTTTTTCTTTTTCAGCAAGCTCCTCGTAGAGTTGAAGGGCAGTTTGAGAAATCTGACTAGCATCCTGTGTTGCTTGTGGGAGGCTTTTTCGTCTAGTCAGAGTGGAGAAGTCAGCGTATCGTATTTTTAGGATAATGATTTTTCCAGCTTTGTCCTGCTTGCTGAGATTGTGAGCTACCTTTTCGGAGAGAAGAGTCAGCTCTTTTTTAATGTCTTCTTCTACTTGTAGGATCTTTCCGTAGGTTTTTTCCTTGCCAATGGACTTACGAATGCGATCGGACTTGACCGGTGAGTTATGAATGCCCCTTGCCTTTCGATAAAGGTCAAAACCGAGTCTGCCAAAGCGATCAATTAAAGTAACTTCTGAGACGTCCAATAAGTCTGCACCAGTATAAATGCCCATTTCATGAAGACGTTCAACTGTTTTTTTGCCCACGCCATGAAATTTAGCAATGTCCATTTGTTTGAGAAAGTCTTGAGACTGATCTGGGAGAATCACTGTCAAACCATGCGGTTTTTGATAGTCACTAGCCATTTTAGCTAAGAATTTGTTATAAGAGACGCCTGCAGAAGCAGTCAGGTGTAGTTCCTGCCAGATATCCTGTTGGATGAGACGAGCTATTTTGACGGCTGACTTGATACCGAGTTTATTTTCCGTCACATCTAAGTATGCCTCGTCGATACTCATAGGTTCAATCAAATCAGTGTAGCGTTTAAAAATAGCACGAATCTCAAGTCCCACAGTCTTATACTTTTCATAATTTCCAGAGATAAAGACAGCTTGGGGACAGCGCTCATAAGCTTCTTTAGAGCTCATGGCTGAATGAACGCCAAAAGCTCGTGCCTCGTAGCTACAGGTAGAAACGACACCTCGACCACCTGTTTGTCTAGGGTCGCTTCCAATGATGACAGGTTTTCCTTTTAATTTAGGATTGTCTCGTATTTCCACCGCAGCAAAAAAGGCATCCATGTCGATATGGATGATTTTTCTTGACAAATCATTGATCAATGGAAATATGAGCATTATTGCCCCTTTCTAGCGTCATTTTCTATTCATTATACCTTTTTTTCTGAAAAAATGGAAAAGAGTAATTCTACTTTCAAAAATATAATACAGATTGTGTCTGAAAATAGACTGTATTAGAAAAGAAAGTGACGAAAAAGCCGGATTTCGCTTGTTGAAATCGGTTACTGTGTGGTATACTTGTCTCATGAATGTAACAGATGGCTGTTACTAGAAAGAAAAATGAGGACATTAACATGGTTGTTAAGACAGTTGTTGAAGCACAAGACATTTTTGATAAAGCTTGGGAAGGCTTCAAAGGCGTAGATTGGAAAGAAAAAGCAAGCGTTTCTCGCTTCGTTCAAGCTAACTACACACCTTATGATGGTGATGAAAGCTTCCTTGCTGGACCAACAGAACGTTCACTTCACATTAAAAAGATTGTAGAAGAAACTAAGGCTCACTACGAAGAAACTCGTTTCCCAATGGACACTCGTCCAACATCTATTGCTGATATTCCTGCTGGATTTATCGACAAAGAAAACGAAGTTATCTTCGGTATCCAAAACGATGAACTCTTCAAATTGAACTTCATGCCAAGAGGTGGTATCCGCATGGCTGAAACTACTTTGAAAGAAAATGGATACGAACCAGATCCAGCTGTTCACGAAATCTTTACTAAATATGTAACAACAGTTAACGACGGTATCTTCCGTGCCTACACTTCAAACATCCGTCGTGCTCGCCACGCTCACACTGTAACTGGTCTTCCAGATGCATATTCACGTGGACGTATCATCGGTGTTTACGCACGTCTTGCTCTTTACGGTGCAGACTACTTGATGCAAGAAAAAGTAAACGATTGGAACTCAATCGAAGAAATCGATGAAGAAACAATTCGTCTTCGTGAAGAAATCAACCTTCAATACCAAGCATTGCAACAAGTTGTTCGCTTGGGTGACCTTTACGGGGTTGATGTTCGCAAACCAGCGATGAACGTGAAAGAAGCAATCCAATGGGTTAACATTGCTTTCATGGCTGTCTGCCGTGTGATTAACGGTGCTGCTACATCTCTAGGTCGTGTGCCAATCGTATTGGACATCTTTGCAGAACGTGACCTTGCTCGTGGTACATTTACTGAATCAGAAATCCAAGAGTTTGTTGATGATTTCGTTATGAAACTTCGTACAGTTAAATTTGCTCGTACAAAAGCTTATGACCAATTGTACTCAGGTGACCCAACCTTCATCACAACTTCTATGGCTGGTATGGGTAACGACGGTCGTCACCGTGTTACTAAGATGGACTACCGTTTCTTGAACACTCTTGACAACATCGGTAACTCACCAGAACCAAACTTGACAGTTCTTTGGACTGACAAATTGCCATACAACTTCCGTCGCTACTGTATGCACATGAGCCACAAACACTCTTCTATCCAATACGAAGGTGTAACAACAATGGCTAAAGACGGATACGGTGAAATGAGCTGTATCTCATGTTGTGTATCTCCACTAGACCCAGAAAACGAAGATCAACGCCACAATATCCAGTACTTCGGTGCTCGTGTAAACGTTCTTAAAGCCCTTCTTACTGGTTTGAACGGTGGTTACGACGATGTTCACAAAGACTACAAGGTATTTGACATCGATCCTATCCGTGACGAAGTTCTTGAATTCGAATCAGTTAAAGCCAACTTCGAAAAATCTCTTGACTGGTTGACTGACACTTACGTAGACGCTTTGAACATCATCCACTACATGACTGACAAGTACAACTACGAAGCTGTTCAAATGGCCTTCTTGCCAACTAAACAACGTGCCAACATGGGATTCGGTATCTGTGGATTTGCTAACACTGTTGATACATTGTCAGCTATCAAATACGCTACCGTTAAACCAATCCGTGACGAAAATGGATACATCTACGATTACGAAACAATCGGTGAATACCCACGTTGGGGTGAAGATGACCCACGTTCAAACGAATTGGCAGAATGGTTGATCGAAGCTTATACAACTCGTCTACGTAGCCACAAACTTTACAAAGACGCAGAAGCTACAGTATCACTATTGACAATCACATCTAACGTTGCTTACTCTAAACAAACTGGTAACTCACCAGTCCACAAAGGTGTATACCTCAACGAAGATGGTTCTGTGAACTTGTCTAAACTTGAATTCTTCTCACCAGGTGCGAACCCATCTAACAAAGCTAAAGGTGGATGGTTGCAAAACTTGAACTCACTTGCTAGCCTTGACTTTGGTTACGCAGCTGACGGTATCTCATTGACAACTCAAGTTTCTCCACGTGCTCTTGGTAAGACTCGTGACGAACAAGTTGATAACTTGGTAACAATCCTTGATGGTTACTTCGAAAACGGTGGACAACACGTTAACTTGAACGTTATGGACTTGAACGATGTTTACGAAAAGATCATGTCAGGTGAAGACGTTATCGTACGTATCTCTGGATACTGTGTAAACACTAAATACCTCACTCCAGAACAAAAAACTGAATTGACACAACGTGTCTTCCACGAAGTTCTTTCAATGGATGACGCATTGAGCTAAGATTCAATTAGAATGAAAAGAAAGCCAGTCAAAATGACTGGCTTTTTGCTATAATATCAAAGATTGACCTAATTATAGATATAAGATATATTAAGTTATTTATATTAGTTTACCGATATAAATAGTTCAAAATTGAATGGCTAAGCTATAAAATGGTGCAAATACGTGTATTTTTAAGTTAATATACTTGAATAGATTGTATTGAGATGTTATAATACAATAGATAAACTCTAGTTAGTGATAGGAGTTGTCAAAATGGTATGATGTAATCTCTTAGGGAGATTAGAAATAAAAATTTCATATAGAAAAGAGGAGAAGAAATGTCGAAAAGCAAAGCGTTAAATATGCTTTCTAAATTTTCTGCGTTAGCTTTTGCTATTTTAGGCCTAGCATCTGTTTTGATAGGCATTGTTAAAGCAGATAATCCTGTTTCAAAAGAATTGACACAAGTCATTACAGGTATTGATCTGTTAGATGCTTCAGATACTAAGCAAAATGTGAGTTCAGAAGGAGATTTCTCGCTTCGTACGAATTTAGCATATAAGCTTCGCGTGACCTTTGATCTCAAACAGTATAATGAACATTTGAATAATGGAGATTATTTTACCTTTGATATACCTGCTCCTATGGCAGTTTATGAAGGGAGTCAGGATTTAATTGATCCGACAACAAAAGTTACTATTGGAGAAGCAGAAGTGACTTCAAATGGTACTGATCAAGGTGGGAAAGCAAAAATCACCTTAAAAAACTTGGATAAATATCTAGAGAAAACTGGTGGAGATAAGGTAAAGGATGTGTCAGGGAATTTTTCTGTTACTTTTAGATTCTTAAAGGATCAGAATAAAACCCGCATTAATTTTAATTCATCCTCATTGAAGCAAGAAGTGACTCACATTTATTCATCAAAAACAATCGATGGTCCCAAAGTTGGTACTGAAAATTATGCTAAAATTGGGGGTCGTGCTGCCCTTGAAAATTGGAACTCTCCAAAACTGGCTGAGATTGGTTCGGTTAGCAAGGGAGATGCATGGTCTACCTGGCGTGTACGTGTAAATACAGAGAAACAAGACTTAGGACAAAATATTGTATTACATGATACTATACCAAATGATGATACTAGTTACACTCCTGCACAGTATATTCCTGAGACTCTAAAAGTGTATAAGGCAAATATCACTGTTGGGACTTCTGCTGTTCCAGATGATGCAGTTTTGTTAACTGAGGGACAAGACTATACCGTTTCGTGGAACGAAAACTATACTTCATTTGATATCATTTTTAAAGATGGAACGACCTCTTATATAGTCTCTTATAACACAACAACTCCTAATGATGGAAGTAAAGTAGGAAATAGGGTTGCTCTGTCATTGGCTGACGGGACTAAATTAGCACAGAATACAAGTCGTCCGGGAGCACTTGATATGACAGCTGAGGCGACATCTTTGATTTCTGGTACGATTGTAGCATCTACTGCTTACCAAATTAAGATTCATAAGACTGATGCCTTCACTCTTGCTCCGGTTTCGGGTGCGGTATATACTGTGACAGCAGCAGATGATGCAAGTGAAACAACAGAAGTGACTACGAATGAAAAAGGAGTAGCGCTTACGAAAACTTATGATCAGAAATGGGAAGGTAAAACGTTTAAGATCAAAGAGAAGACTGCTCCAGCAGGTTATAAACTAGATGAAAAAGAGTATACAGTCAAACTCGGTGCTGCGGGTTCTACTATTCATCTTAAAGACGAACCTGTTCCAGCTGTATTCAATGTGACGGCTAAGAAAGTAGTAGAAGGACGTACAGATAAACTTCCAAAAGCAGATGAGTTTACCTTTAACCTGTTTACTGCAGAGAACTTGAAGGATCCTGTAGCTACAGCAAAATCAAAAGCTGATGGGACTATTACCTTTGAGAATCTCCAAGTAAAAGGTGCGGGAACTTATCACTACATCATCAAAGAAGACACTTCAACAGCAGTTGCAGGCGTTGCATTTGATACAGAAGCCAAGGAAGTTACTGTAGCAGCAACTTTCCAAAGTGGAGTTTTAACAGCAACTGTCACATCTGCAGAACCAACTTTCACTAACACCTATAAAGCAACTCCAGCTAAAGAAACTATCACAGCTAAGAAAGTCTTGAATGGTAAAGACCTTGAAGCTGATAAATACGAATTCGAACTTAAAGAAGGTGACAAAGTCGTTGCGACAGCTAAAAACGCTGCAGACGGCACCGTTACTTTCAAAGAAATTGAGTTAGAAACAGCAGGTGAATACACTTACACTATCACTGAAAAAGCAGGTAGTGAAAAAGGTGTGACATACGATACTGCTAAACACGAAGTTAAGGTAAAAGTTACAGATAACGGCCAAGGTCAACTTGTTGCAACTGTTACAGGTAACAACCCAACCTTCACCAACACTTATAAAGCAGCTAAAACAAGTGCAACGATTACAGCTAAGAAAGTCTTGGAAGGTAAAGCCCTTGAAGCTGATAAATACGAATTCGAGCTTAAAGAAGGTGACAAAGTCGTTGCGACAGCTAAAAACGCTGCAGACGGTACTGTTACTTTCAAAGAAATCGAATACAATGAAGCAGGCGACCACACTTACACTATCTCAGAAAAAGCAGGTAGCGAAGCAGGTGTGACATACGACACTGCTACACATGAAGTGACAGTAAACGTTACAGATAACGGTCAAGGTCAACTTGAGGCGGCTGTTGCAGGTAACAACCCAACCTTCACCAACACTTATAAAGCAGCTCCAGCAAAAATTGCTATTGAAGCTAAAAAAGTTTTGAACGGTAAAGAGCTAGAGATAGATGAGTTTGAGTTTGAACTGAAAGAGGGTGATAAGGTTGTTGCGACAGCAAAGAATGCTGCTGGTGGATTGATTCGTTTTTCTGAAATTAGCTATTCAAAAGCAGGAGTATATAACTATACTATTACAGAAAAGGTTGGCAATAAACTTGGTGTAACTTATGATAAAACAGAACATCCAGCAACTGTAGAAGTGAAAGATAATGGCTCAGGTCAACTTGTCGCGACAGTTACAAGTGAAACACCAGTTTTCGTTAATGACTATAAAGCGGAACCTGCGCAGGCTACAATCAAAGCTAAGAAAGTCTTGAAAGGAAAAGCGCTTGAAGCTGATGCTTATACTTTCGAACTGAAAGAAGGTTCAGACCTTGTAGCTACGGCTAAGAATACTGCCTCAGGAGAAGTTGTCTTCAACGTCACTTTCTCAGCAGCAGGCGATTACGCTTACACTATTACTGAAAAAGCTGGTGACGATAAAACAATCACTTATGATCAAACTGCGTATGAAGTGTTCGTCACTGTTGCGGATGATGGTAAAGGCCAATTGGTTGCGACTGTAGAAGATGCGGATACAGAACGGGTCTTCACAAATATTTATACAGCACCAGCTCCAACAGCTACATCAGCAACACTTGAGTTTACGAAAGAATTGACTGGTCGTACTTTGGTTGATGGTGAGTTCCAATTTGAATTGTACAAAGATGGACAAAAAATTGATACAAAAACAAACCAAGGTGGGAAAGTAACATTTAATACAATCAACTATGATGCAGAAGGTGTTCATACTTATACTGTAAAAGAAGTGAATGCTGGAGCAACTGGTATTACTTACGATACAGAAAAGACTGCAAAGGTAACAGTAACCAAAGATGCAGCAACCAACGCCTTGAAGGCAGCTGTTGAATATCCAGCAGGTAATGTCTTCAAGAATAGCTTCAAAGCACCAGCGGTAGAAGCGACGATTGAAGCAACTAAGAAACTTGAAGGTAAAGAACTTGCGGCTGATGCTTATACTTTCGAATTGAAAGAGAAAGGCGCCGTTGTAGCAGAAGCTAAGAATACTGCTGAAGGTAAAGTAGCTTTTGTTCGTTCATTCGAAGAAGCAGGTACTCATACTTATACCTTGGTTGAAAAAGTTGGTACTGAAGAGGGGATTGAATACGATAAGACTGAGCATACCGTAACAGTCACTGTAGTTGCGGATGATCAAGGTCTCTTGACTGCAAAGGTTTCGTATGCCGATGGTAAAGAAGTTGTATTTACAAATAAATACACTGTTCCAACACCAACACCAGAACCAAATCCAAATCCAGCTCCAAATAATCCAGGAACAACGCCAGATCCAGCACCAACACCAGATCCAACGCCAAATAATCCAGGAACAAATCCAACTCCAGGAACAGAACCAACTGATCCAGGACAAAAGGAGGATCCGAAACCAGCACCCCCAGCTACTGAGAATAAAGGTAAAGCTGAACTTCCAAACACAGGTGAAGCAACCTCTATCCTTTCTGCGCTTGGATTTGTAGTCTTGGCATTGAGTGGATTGGTATTCTTCGTAAAACGTAAAGCTTAAGCTTTCATAGAAGAAACATGAAACTTGGTAAGTGAGAATTCTACTTCTCTCTTAAACTTGATAGAGAAAGTCTCTAGAAAATTCGTTTTCTAGGGGCTTTTTTGTACTTCAAAAAATTTTTTTAAAAATAGTCAAATTTGGTCAAAAAACTATTGACTTTTACTGACTAATTTGATATAGTAGGAACATAAGGAAAATGAATTCCTTAAAAACTTCATTTTCAATGATTCTATTTCTTGAAAATGTACGATAGATACCCTAGAAAGGGGTGAGGCCTGTGTTGAATCTAACAGACTTTGAAAAGAAGATGATAAAAGGCTTATTTAAAAAAGAAAAACCAGAAATTATACGTAGAGTAGCGAGTTAGCTAGTCTAAAATTTTTAAAACAAAGGTCAAAGATAGTCAATATCAGAGATCGTACTTAATTAACAATAAACGAGGTAAAGAATATGAACAACAACTTTAATAACTTTAACAACATGGATGATTTATTTAACCAATTGATGGGTGGTATGCGAGGATATAGTTCTGAAAATCGTCGCTACTTGATTAATGGACGTGAAGTGACACCTGAGGAATTTGCTCACTATCGTGCAACTGGTCAATTGCCAGGAAATGCAGAATCTGATGTGCAAATGCAACAACACGCTTCAGGTATGAAACAAGACGGTGTCCTTGCTAAACTAGGTCGCAACTTGACAGCGGAAGCTCGTGAGGGCAAGCTGGATCCTGTAATCGGACGAAACAAGGAAATTCAAGAAACATCTGAAATCCTCTCACGTCGTACGAAAAATAATCCTGTTCTAGTCGGAGATGCAGGTGTTGGTAAGACAGCCGTTGTCGAAGGTCTAGCACAAGCGATTGTGAATGGAGATGTTCCGGCTGCCATCAAGAACAAGGAAATAATTTCTATTGATATCTCAGGTCTTGAGGCTGGTACTCAATACCGTGGTAGCTTTGAAGAAAACGTTCAAAATCTAGTCAATGAAGTAAAAGAAGCAGGGAATATTATCCTCTTCTTTGATGAAATTCACCAAATCCTTGGCGCTGGCTCAATCGGAGGAGACAGTGGTTCTAAAGGGCTTGCGGACATTCTCAAGCCAGCTCTCTCTCGTGGTGAATTGACCGTTATTGGAGCGACAACTCAAGACGAATACCGTAACACCATCTTGAAAAATGCAGCTCTTGCTCGTCGTTTCAACGAAGTCAAGGTTAATGCTCCTTCAGCAGAGGATACCTTTAAAATTCTTCAAGGAATTCGTGACCTCTACCAACAACACCACAATGTTATCTTGCCAGATGAAGTCTTGAAAGCAGCAGTGGATTATTCTATCCAATACATTCCACAACGCAGCTTGCCAGATAAGGCTATCGACCTTGTCGATGTAACGGCTGCTCACTTGGCAGCTCAACATCCTGTAACAGATGTTCATGCTGTTGAACGAGAAATCGAGGCAGAAAAAGACAAGCAAGAAAAAGCAGTTGAGGCAGAAGATTTTGAAGCAGCTCTCAATGCCAAGACACGTATTGCTGAATTAGAGAAAAAAGTCGAAAACCACACAGAAGACATGAAAGTGACTGCAAGCATCAACGATGTGGCTGAGTCTGTGGAACGAATGACAGGTATCCCAGTGTCACAAATGGGAGCGTCAGACATCGAACGTTTGAAAGATATGGCTCATCGCTTGGAACACAAGGTTATCGGCCAAGACAAGGCGGTTGAAGCTGTAGCTCGTGCTATCCGTCGTAACCGTGCTGGTTTTGATGAAGGCAATCGCCCAATCGGTAGCTTCCTCTTTGTAGGGCCTACTGGGGTTGGTAAGACGGAGCTTGCTAAGCAATTGGCGCTCGATATGTTTGGAACCAAGGATGCGATCATCCGCTTGGATATGTCTGAATACAGTGACCGCACAGCCATTTCTAAATTGATCGGTACAACAGCTGGTTATGTTGGGTATGATGACAATAGCAATACCTTGACAGAACGTGTTCGTCGCAATCCATACTCTATCATTCTCTTGGATGAGATTGAAAAGGCGGATCCTCAAGTCATTACCCTTCTCCTCCAAGTCTTGGATGACGGTCGTTTGACTGATGGTCAGGGAAATACCGTTAACTTTAAAAACACTGTCATTATCGCAACATCAAATGCTGGCTTTGGCTATGAAGCCAACTTGACAGAAGATGCGGATAAGCCAGAATTGATGGATCGTTTGAAACCATTCTTCCGTCCAGAATTCCTTAACCGCTTTAATGCAGTTATCGAGTTCTCACACTTGAATAAGGAAGACCTTTCTAAGATTGTGGACTTGATGTTGGCGGAAGTCAACCAAACCTTGGCTAAGAAAGACATTGATTTGGAAGTCAGCCAAGCAGCTAAGGACTTTATCACAGAAGAAGGTTATGACGAAGTTATGGGTGTTCGCCCTCTCCGTCGCGTGGTTGAACAACAAATTCGTGATAAGGTAACAGATTTCCACTTGGATCACCTAGATGCCAAACATCTAGAAGCAGATATGGAAGATGGCGTCTTGGTCATTCGTGAAAAAGCCTAACTCAAGATTTTGAGAATAAAAAAAGAAGGAACTAGCTAAAAGCTGGTTCCTTTTGTGTTTAGATGACATGGCGTTCAAAGGCATCATCTGAGATTCCTTGTTCCAGGATGAGTTTTGCCCATTCTTTAGCAGAAAAGAGGCTGTGGTCCTTGTAGTTTCCGCAAGATTCGATGGTTGTTCCAGGAACATCTTCCCAAGTAGTGGTTTCAGCAATTTCCTTGAGCGAATCCTTAATAACAGCAGCAATCTCGGCGCTAGTATGGCGTCCCCACATAATCATATGGAAACCAGTACGGCAGCCAAATGGTGAGCAGTCAATCATACCGTCAATGCGGGTACGGATGAGTTTGGCCAAGAGGTGCTCGATAGTGTGAAGGCCAGCAGTAGGGATTGAGTCTTCGTTTGGTTGTACCAAGCGGATATCAAAGTTGGAGATGACATCTCCTTTTGGCCCTGTTTCTTCCCCAATCAAGCGAACATAAGGTGCTTTAACAATGGTGTGGTCAAGTTCAAAACTTTCAACAATAACTTCTTTTGACATGGTAAATCCTTTCAGTTTTCTTCTTTCATTATATCATAAAGGGTGCTGTTGATGGGGTTTGATAAATGACTTTTTGGTACTAGAATGATAATAAAGTCTCTATACATAAACCTCAGAATTATAAAGAAAGAATGGAGAGAAGAATACCTTGTGAAAGAAAAGTTTAGTTTTTCTAGTGGAACTAAGGTGACTTTTGAAAAGTGGATCAACTTTTTCTGAAATTTCTGTTTAATCTCTGAACTAATTCTGAACTAGATTGGGTATACTGGAGAAAATAAAGATAAAGGAGTTCAGTATGGAACATATTGTAAAAATTGATCGTGTTTCTAAAAAATATGGAGACAAGCAAATTTTAAAGGATATTTCTTTTACAGCTAGGAGTGGTCGCATTACGGCTTTTCTAGGACATAATGGTGCAGGAAAAAGCTCGACCTTGAGAATTCTCTTGGGGTTAGATCGGGCGACAGCAGGGACGGCGACTTTTGATGGGCAAACTTATCAGTCAATGACTTATCCGCTCAGAACGGTAGGTGCAGCCTTTGACGGCATTGGCGGTCTGCCAAATCGAAAGGTCTATGACCACTTGAGGATTATTGCGGCGAGTAATGCTATTCCCAAGTCTCGGATCGATGAGGTTTTAGAGATGACTGGGATTGCTCATAAGAGGAAGGACCTCTTGTCAAGCCTGTCTCTGGGGGAAGGTCAGCGGTTGGGTTTGGCAGCAGCTTTGCTGGGAGATCCTCAGTTTCTTATATTAGATGAGCCGACCAATGGACTGGATCCAAGTGGGATTAAGTGGTTTAGAAAGTTCATCCGTCAGCAGGCTGATTTAGGGAAAACGGTACTTCTATCTTCTCATATCCTATCAGAGGTGCAAATGGTGACAGATGATGTAGTCTTGATTCATCATGGGCAAATTATTGAGCAGGGACGATTGGAAGAGGTGCTGCAAGATTCAGACAGTCTAGAAGACCTCTTTTTTGACTTGACAGAGGAGGCTTAAGATGAAAGAAACGATGTCCTTATTGCATTCAGAATGGTTGAAAATTTGCTCAACTAAGGCTTTCAGAGTGAGTATGGCCTTCATGCTGCTCTTGGTGCCTGTCGTATCCTGGTTGGAGGGCCGACAGTATCTGTCTATCGGCTTGGATGCTACACCTGAGACGGTTCCTAATCTGATAAACGCCATTGATCCGCTGGAATATCTAGGTCTCAACGGGGCTTCTATGGCGGTCATGGTTTTGGTCATTTTAGCTGGAATTTTGGGAGCTATGGAATTTCAGTCTCATAGCTTGAGAACCAGTCTCTTGACCTGTAATAACCGCCTGAAGTTGCTTGTGGGGAAACTCATGACCTTTGCTTGCTTTTCTCTTGCCACTAGCTTTTTATCAATCTACTTTAGTTATATGGTCATGCATCTGGCTTTAGGAAAGGAAGGGCTTGATCCGATTTTGCTCAATCAGGCAGCTTGGAGTTTGATTTTGTGGAAAACCTTATCTCTAACCTTATTGGGAATCCTTTCGTTTTTGTTAGGTTTATTGGCTCGGACCATGCTAGTTCCTCTGCTTTTTCTCGTACCCCAAATCTATAATTTAGGAAACTACCTAGCTGCTCACACGAGTTGGGGAGCTTATCTGCCCCAGCCCGCAGGAGAGTTATTTGTTGCAACGCCGACTTCCCAATATGCCAACAATCCCTTGCAAGGACTCTTGATACTAAGCGTATGGTTGCTAGTTATCGGCGTCATGGCCTCTCTGCGCTTTTTGAAGACGGATTTAGGAGGACGCTACTGATGATAAAAGCTCTGCTTAAAAGTGAATGGATTAAGTTTCGTTCTTACTATCTCGTTCTTGGTGCCGCCTTTGTGGCTCTGGTAGTCGTTCCTTTTTTTCTGATGAATCTTGACTACAGTCAGACAGCAGTTGGCCAGACAAAGGCTCTGAGTGAAGCTTTGCATGCTCTCTATCTGGCGCAGCCTGTCATCGTCATCTTTACTTCCCTCTATTTTGCCCAGGAGTTTGTCAAGTCTGGGATGCAAACGAATTTTCTAACCGTATCAAATAGAAAGGCTTGGTTGGCTGGGAAATTCCTTTTTCTGGCCGTTCTGCTCTTGGTTCTCTACAGTGTCATGATAGGCAGCTGTTTCTTTGTTATGCTGGCTCGATTTGACCTAGACTTTAGCTGGCCCTTACTGGGGAAATTCCTCTATTACAGCTCTTTTGGTCTTCTCAGCAATCTTTTTCTGGCTCTTTTAGCTGCTGGCCTCGCTTTGCTCTTTCAATCTTGGGTTGTGCCGGTGTCGGTGCTATTTCCTCTCTTGATTGGTCTTAGCCGTTTATTGGCAACTTTTATCAAAGAAGCAAAGTACCTGCCCGATCTGGCTACGCTAAATCTTTTTGAGTTTGAAGGGCTTCAGCATTCAATAGATCTATCAGGGTTGGGAATACAGCTGTTCTGGCTAGCTTTGATTTGGAGCTCTGCTATATTCTTGACCTTGAAACGAGATGTTCGCTAGAGGTATGCTATAATGGAAATCATGAGACAGTATCGTATTTTGGTGGTTGATGACGACCGGAGCATTTTAAAGCTGGTGAAAAACGTCCTAGAGCTCGATGCTTATGACGTGACGACGCTTGATCGGATAGAAGAGCTAGAGCTGACGGATTTTGTAGGATATGATTTGATTCTGCTAGATGTGATGATGGCGCCTGTTAATGGTTTTGAGCTGTGTTCCTACATTCGTCCTCATCTTTCGTGTCCAATTATCTTTCTGACGGCTAAGGAGTTAGAGGCGGACAAGGTGGAAGGGCTCTTTCGCGGAGCAGATGACTATATTGTCAAACCTTTTGGGACCAAAGAATTGCTGGCGCGTGTCAGAGCTCATCTTCGGCGGGAGGAAAGACGGGAGGAGCGCTATTCCGAAATTGCTTCTTGTCAATTTTATCCAGAGCTCTATGAAGTTGCCTGTTTTGGTAAAGTCTTGAAATTTTCAGAGCGAGAGTTTAAGTTGCTACATTTACTAGCTAGCAATCCCAAGCAGACCTTTTCAGCTGAACGCCTGCATACCTTGCTTTACCCAGAAAGCTCAGAAACACAGCTTCGCTCTATCTCAGAATACGTATATCAGATTCGCCAAAAATGCAAACAAGAAGGTCTGCAAGCAATCGCAACAGTGAGAGGAGTAGGCTATAGATGGCAATTAGAACCCGAAATTTCAAAAGCCTAGTCTGGACAACTAGCTTGAAAATCGTCTTTTTTCATGTTTTGATTTTTGTGCTTATAGGCTATGAATTTACGCAAGGAAGTGATTACGTTCTTTTCACCTTGTTCTTCTGGGCAGGGAGCTTGCTGCTGATTACTTTTTATCATATTTTGAAATTGCTCCGAAAAATCGACAGGGAAATAAAAATGCTAAAGAGCGAGAAGCTTTTAGAAGAAAATCAAAGTCAGCTTTTTCGGATTGAGGAAATGCTAGAAGTTTATAGCGATTTACGGAGCAGCCACCAAGAAAATGCTCATCTTCTAGAAAGAGAGCAGCAGCATAATCAGGAGTTGATTTTACAGCTATCAGCGACATCGCACGATTTGAAGACGCCCCTAACTGTAATTAAGGGGAATGCTGAACTCTTGGAATTGGCGCAGTTAGGCCAGCCACAGGCAGACTATGCTTCTGAGATTTTGCAGGCCAGTCACAAGATGGAAGAGTATTGTGGCTCTTTGATTGATTACGCTAAGACTTTTCAGATTGATTCTAATCAGTTCATTCAGCTTTCCTTAGGGGATTTTTTGGCTTATCTACAGGATGATTGGGCACTGTTCAGCAAACAGGAAAGCTATCATTTTTATCTCCAAGAAGATTGTGATCTTAGCTTGAGATTGTCCATTCATTTGGACTATCTCAAGCGGGCTTTGCTCAATATCTTACTGAATGCGCTTGAACATGCTAATCAGGACCAAAAGGAAGTCAAGCTAACGGTATCAGTGCAGCAGGACCAGTTGGTTTTTGCTATCTGGAACAATGGCCCTGCATTTTCTGAGGAGATGCTGCTGGGAGCAGAACTGCTCTTTTACCAGAGTGACCAAAGCCGCAATTCAACTAATCCCCATCATGGTATCGGCTTAGCCTTTTCTAAGCAGGTAGCTCTCTTGCATGGTGGTCGTCTGACCCTGCTCAATCCAGACCAAGGAGGAGCCTCTGTCGAGTTGACAATTTCATTGAAATAAATGAGAATGGAAAATCATAAAAACGCATAATACCAAGTGTCCAAAAGACTTGATATTATGCGTTTGATTTTTTTATTATGTAAAGATTTACTGGATTTTTCTCTCAAATTGAGTTTTGTCCAGCCTCGTTTAATTACTTCCGATACAAGCGATCGTATTGGTAGTATGGGTCAAAGGTTACGTTGATGCCTAGCTTGCGAAGGACATTCTTGTCTTCATCGGTCAGGATGATGGTTGAGTGAGCTTCGCTTCCTTTGAGATTCCCAAGTTCTTCCATGGCACGCGCAGCATCAGGATTTTCCATAGCTGTGATTGCAAGTGCAATCAGGATTTCATTTGAGTGGAGGCGAGGATTGCGACTACCGAGATGATTGATTTTAAGACCTTGAATTGGTTTGACGACTTCAGGCTCGATTAGTTTCACTTCTTTAGCGATGTCAGCTGATTTTTTGATGGCATTGATCAAGGCAGCAGCTGTAGGACCAAAGAGTTCAGAGTTTTTACCAGTTACAATATCGCCAGATGGCAATTCGAGAGCTAGGGCAGGGCCACCAGTTTCTTCAGCCTTTTGACGTGCAGCGACAGCAACCTTACGGTCTGCAGGTGTGATACCGAGGTCGTTCATGAGAAGTTCAATCTTCTTGACAGCAGTTTCTCCGACTTTTTCAGCTTTAAAATCAAGAACAGTTTGATAGTAACGGCGAATGATTTCTTGTTTAGAAGCTTCGATAGCAGCCTCATTATTTGTAATAGCGAAGCCAACCATGTTGACCCCCATATCAGTCGGAGAAGCGTATGGAGATTCACCGAGGATGCGTTCCAACATACGTTTGAGCACTGGGAAAATTTCGATATCACGGTTGTAGTTGACAGTGGTTTCTCCATAGGTTTGGAGATGGAAAGGATCTATCATGTTGACATCGTCAAGGTCTGCGGTTGCAGCCTCGTAGGCCAAGTTGACCGGATGATGAAGGGGAAGATTCCAAACTGGGAAGGTTTCAAACTTAGCGTAACCAGACTTGATGCCATTAAGTTGGTCGTGGTACATATTGGACATACAAGTGGCCAATTTTCCAGAACCAGGTCCAGGAGCTGTTACGACGATCAAGTTGCGACTGGTTTTGATGTAGTCGTTTTTCCCCATGCCTTCGGGAGAAATAATGTGATCCATATCCGTCGGGTATCCTTTGATTGGATAATGAAGATAGGAATCAATCCCGTTTTTATCTAACTGGTTGCGGAAGGCATCTGCAGCGGGTTGTCCTGCGTATTGTGTGATGACAACCGAACCAACAAAAATTCCCAGTTCATTGAATTTGTCAATCAAGCGAAGAACTTCTTGGTCATAAGAAATGCCTAGGTCACCACGCGCTTTGGAATGCTCGATGTTGCTTGCGTTAATGGCGATCACAACTTCAACCTGCTCTTTCAATTCTTGCAAGAGCTTGATTTTATTGTCAGGCTCATAACCAGGAAGGACACGAGCAGCGTGGAAATCTTCTAACATTTTGCCACCAAACTCCAAGTAGAGCTTGCCGTCAAATTGGTTAATGCGCTCCAAAATGTGGTCGCGCTGTAGATTCAAATATTGTTCAGAACTAAAAGCTTGTTTTTTCATTTTTTTACCTCTGACCTCTATTATAATAAAAAATTGGAAGATAGGAAACTACGGAGTCAAAAAAGAAATCAAAAAGATTAGGCAAACGCTTGCACTAAGTTTAAAAAAGCGCTATCATAGACTATAGATTATTAAAATAATGAGGTAAGAAGATGCAAGAAAAATGGTGGCACAATGCCGTAGTCTATCAAGTCTATCCCAAGAGTTTTATGGATAGTAATGGAGATGGAATTGGTGATTTGCCAGGAATTACGAGTAAGTTAGACTATCTAGCTAAGTTAGGGATTACAGCTATTTGGCTTTCTCCTGTTTATGACAGTCCGATGGATGATAATGGCTACGATATTGCTGATTATCAAGCGATTGCTGCTATTTTCGGGACTATGGAGGACATGGATCAACTCATCGCAGAAGCTAAGAAGCGTGACATTCGAATTATCATGGACTTGGTGGTCAATCATACCTCGGATGAACACGCCTGGTTTGTCGAGGCATGTGAAAATCCTGACAGCCACGAACGAGACTACTATATCTGGCGAGATGAGCCCAATGATTTGGAGTCTATCTTTAGTGGATCTGCTTGGGAATACGATGAAAAGTCGGGTCAATACTATCTCCACTTTTTTAGCAAGAAACAGCCCGATCTCAACTGGGAGAATGAAAAACTGCGCCAGAAAATTTATGAGATGATGAACTTCTGGATTGATAAAGGTATTGGTGGTTTCCGTATGGATGTCATTGACATGATTGGGAAAATTCCTGATGAGAAAGTAGTCAATAACGGTCCTATGCTCCATCCCTATCTCAAGGAGATGAACCAAGCCACCTTTGGTGACAAAGATCTCTTGACAGTAGGAGAGACCTGGGGTGCAACGCCAGAGATTGCTAAGCTCTACTCGGATCCAAAGGGACAAGAATTGTCTATGGTATTCCAGTTTGAACACATCTGTCTTCAATATCAGGAAGGGCAACCTAAGTGGCACTACCAAAAAGAGTTAAATGTAGGGAAGTTAAAAGAGATTTTCAACAAATGGCAGACAGAGCTGGGAGTTGAAGATGGCTGGAATTCCCTCTTCTGGAATAACCATGACCTCCCTCGTATCGTCTCTATCTGGGGAAATGACCAAGAATATCGCGAAAAATCTGCCAAAGCCTTTGCAATCTTGCTTCATCTTATGAGAGGGACTCCCTATATCTACCAAGGTGAGGAGATTGGGATGACCAACTATCCATTTGAAACACTGGACCAAGTAGAAGATATAGAATCCCTCAACTATGCGCGTGAAGCTCTTGAAAAAGGTGTTTCTATGGAAGAAATCATGGACAGCATCCGTGTCATCGGACGTGATAATGCTCGTACTCCGATGCAGTGGGATGAGAGCAAAAACGCTGGTTTCTCAACAGGTCAACCTTGGTTGGCAGTTAATCCAAACTACGAAAAAATCAACGTTCAAGAAGCACTGGCAAATCCAGATTCTATTTTCTATACTTATCAAAAACTCGTTCAAATCCGTAAGGAAAACAGTTGGCTGATTCGCGCTGACTTTGAATTGCTTGATACGGCTGATAAGGTTTTTGCTTATATCCGTAAGGACGGTGAGCGCCGCTTCCTAGTTGTGGCTAACTTGTCCAATGAAAAACAAGATTTTTCGGTAGGAGGAAAAGTCAAATCTGTCTTGATTGAGAACACTACTGCTAAAGAAGCAGTTGAAAAACAGACCTTAGAGCCATGGGATGCTTTCTGTGTGGAACTAACGGATTAAAATAAGTGAACCTCAAGCCTTTGATGCTTGGGGTTCTTTTACTAAAAAATATATAGAAAAGCCTTTAAAAAATATTTGTTAGAATTTTCTAAAAAATCTGGCGAAAGTCCTTGCTTTTATGAAAAAATAGGGTATAATGGTGAAAACACTATCTTTAAGGAGATTACTTATGAAATCGAAAAAGTGGCTCTTAGGAGCAGGTGCTGTTTTGAGTGCGGCCCTACTGTTAACTGCTTGTGGGCAAAGTGAAAAGAAAGCGGATGCTCCCAAAACATTCTCTTATGTCTACGCTATGGATCCATCTTCTTTGGACTATAGTGTGACGAGCAAGAGCTCAACCTCTGACGTTATAGCAAACGTTGTTGATGGTCTTTTGGAAAATGATAAGTATGGGAACTTAATTCCATCACTTGCAGAAGACTGGTCTGTTTCAAAGGATGGTTTGACTTACACCTACAAACTTCGTAAGGGTGTAAAATGGTATACTTCTGATGGAGAAGAATACGCTGAAGTTAAGGCCAAAGACTTTGTTACTGGGCTTAAACATGCTGCTGACGGGAAATCAGATGGTCTTTCTTTGATTCAGGATTCTATCAAAGGTTTGGCAGAGTATGTTAGTGGTGAGAGCAATGATTTCTCTACCGTAGGAGTTAAGGCTGTTGATGATTACACGGTAGAATACACACTTAACAAACCAGAAAGTTTCTGGAACTCTAAGGTCACAACTGCGACCATGCTTCCAGTTAATGAAGAATTTTTGAATTCTAAAGGGAGCGACTACGGTGCACCAACCCCATCAGGTATCCTATATAATGGTCCTTATTTCTTGAAATCATTGACTTCAAAATCAGTCATTGAATATGAAAAGAATCCAAACTACTGGGATAAGGACAATGTCAAGATTGACAATATTAAACTAACTTTCTACGATGGATCAGACCAAGAATCCTTGATTCGTAGCTTTACACAAGGTGCCTATACAACAGCCCGTCTCTTCCCAACAAGCTCAAACTTTGAGTCAACTAAACAAGAGTACGGCGATAAGATTGTTTACAGTCCACAAG
Source organism: Streptococcus sp. FDAARGOS_256 (assembly GCF_002289235.2). Taxonomy (GTDB): domain Bacteria; phylum Bacillota; class Bacilli; order Lactobacillales; family Streptococcaceae; genus Streptococcus. The sequence goes on along the minus strand of NZ_NTGM02000001.1, from coordinate 1,255,082 downwards.
AAGCGACAAGCTACTACCTCACTGTTAACGTAAACCGCCAATCTTATAATAAAACAGCTAAAACAGACGAAGCTCAAAAAACATCAACGAAAGAAGCTCTTCTCAACAAGAACTTCCGTCAGGCGCTGAACTTTGCCCTTGATCGTCATTCTTATACTGCTCAGTTGAATGGTGAAGAAGGTGCGAACAAGATTATCCGTAACAGCCTAGTGCCACATGACTACGTTCAAGTGGGTGAAAAAACCTTTGGAGAGTTGGCGCAGGCAGAGCTCGTTTCATATGGAGACCAGTGGAAAGATGTAGCCCTTACAGATGGCAAGGATACGATTTACAGTCCTGAAAAAGCTAAGGCAGCCTTTGCTAAAGCCAAGGAAGAATTGCAAGCCAAGGGTGTTACCTTCCCAATCCATTTGGATATCCCGGTTGAACAAACAGATGTAATCGCGGTTCAACAAACTAACTCACTCAAGCAGTCTATCGAATCATCACTTGGTACTGAAAATGTCATTGTCGATGTCCTTCAAATGACCGATAATGAGAAATTGAGCATTACATCTCAAGCCAAGGTTCCATCCCAAAAAGACTATGACTTGAACGGAACTGGTTGGGGACCAGACTATCAAGACCCAGCTACCTACCTCAACATTCTTGATGCTAAGAAGGGTTCTGCCCTTAAACACTTGGGGATTAAGCGCGGACAAGATCCAGAAGTGATGGCTCAAGTTGGACTGGACGAATACAAGAAACTCTTGGATGATGCTGCAGCTGAAACCAGCGACCTTAACAAGCGTTATGAAAAATACGCTAAAGCTCAAGCTTGGGTGTCAGACAGCTCGCTCTTAATCCCAGTTGCTTCTTCAGGTGGTTCTCCAACGGTTAGCCGTACTGTACCATTCACAAAAGCTTATTCTCAAGTTGGGATCAAGGGAGACCCGTTTGTGTTCAAAGGATTGGAGTTGCAAAATGACGTTGTGACTGCAAAAGAATACGAAGAAGCCTTCAAGAAATGGCAACAAGAAAAAATTGAGACAAATGCCAAATACCAAAAAGAACTTGAAAAACACGTCAAGTAATCTATAAAAAGAAAAGGAAGTTGCAGGAAACTGTGCTTCCTTTTTTGTTTTGAGACACCAGTTGTCATAAAAGCAGTAACTTTACATTTTTGAATAAATTTGATAAAATATGGTTATGTTATAAAAAGTGACATAAAGGAGTGAATGATGATCAAAATGAAAAAAAGACTAATCGGGACAGGTCTTGTATTAGCGACAGGGATTTTGCTCTCTGCATGTGGACAGTCCAATACAGATACTAGCACTTATTCATCAACATTTAGTGCGAATCCAACAACTTTTAACTATCTCCTAGATTATTATGCAGATAACACTGCCGTTATTACCAATCTCGTAGATGGTTTGTTAGAAAATGACAGCTATGGGAACCTCGTACCTGCTGTTGCGGAGGATTGGTCTGTTTCATCAGATGGTTTGACCTATACCTACAAGCTTAGAAAAGATGCCAAGTGGTATACGGCTGATGGTGAGGAATACGCTTCAGTTAAAGCTCAGGATTTTGTCACTGGGATCAAATATGCCGCGGACAAGAAGGGGCAAGCTATGGATCTGATCCAAAATTCAATCAAGGGATTGAATGACTATGTGACGGGTGTGACCAATGACTTTTCAACTGTCGGTGTCAAAGCCTTGGATGATTACACAGTCGAGTACACTTTGACTCGACCAGAACCGTATTGGAATTCAAAGACAACCAATAGTATTCTTTTCCCAGTCAACGAAGAGTTCTTGAAATCAAAGGATAAAGATTTTGGTACCTTGACACCAGACAGTATCCTTTATAATGGTCCTTATCTGTTAAAAGATTTTACATCAAAATCTTCGATCGAATATGTGAAGAATCCACACTATTATGACCATGACAAAGTAACCATTGAAAAAGTTAAGTTAGCCTATTTCGATGGGTCAGATCAGGAGATGACCATTCGAAACTTTGAAAGTGGTGCTTACTCGATTGCAGGAGTCTATCCAAATAGTTCGAACTATGCTAAGACAAAAGAAAAATACCAAGACAATATCGTCTATAGCTTACAAGACAAGACATCTTGGTACTTTAACTTTAACGTCAACCGCAAAACCTATAATCATACCGCTAAAACAACGGACGAACAAAAGAAATCAGCTCAAACAGCTATCTTAAATAAAAATTTCCGTCAGGCTATCAACTTTGGTATTGATCGAACAGCTTACTCTGCTCAATCTAACGGTGAAGAAGCAGCCAGCAAAACCCTTCGTAATACTCTGGTTCCCCCAACATTTGTTCAGGTGGGAGATAAGACCTTTGGAGAAGTAACAGCTTCTAAGCTTGTGAACTACGGAACTGAGTGGTCAGGTATCAATTTGGCAGACGCTCAAGATGCTTACTTTAACAAGGAAAAGGCCCAAGCAAAATATGCGGAAGCTAAAAAGGAATTGGAAGCTCAAGGCGTGACTTTCCCAATCCATTTGGATGTCCCTGTTGATCAGACAAATAAAAACGCAGTTTCTGGTATGAACTCGGTCAAACAAACCCTTGAAACAGTACTAGGTTCTGACAATATCGTCATTGATGTTCAACAGCTTTCTACAGATGACTTTGGAAATGTTGCCTTCCTAGCACCAAACCCAGCAGCTCGTGATTACGACCTGAACTTTGATGGTTGGGTTGGTGATTACCAGGATCCATCAACTTATCTAGACCCCTTCAATGCTGAAACTGGCTTCTATCTCAAGATTTTTGGTCTTGATGCCAAGGAAGACCAAGAGCTCATTAAGAGTTTGGGGCTCGATATCTATACGAAACTTCTAAAAGAAGCAGATGCTGAGAATAAAGATGTCGCTAAGCGTTATGAAAAATACGCTGAAGCTCAAGCTTGGATGATTGACAATTCTCTAGTTATGTCTGCTATGTCAAATGGTGGTACAGCCTCTGTAACCAAAGTAACTCCGTTTACACGTGCCTACTCCCTAGTGGGAATCAAGGGTGACGGAAATAATTATAAGTACATGAGATTACAAAAAGACCCTGTTACCAAGAAACAATTTGATGAAGCCAAGGCTAAGTGGGAAGAAGAAAGTAAAAAAGCTATCGAAAAGAGCCAAAAAGAGTTTGAAAACCACGTAAAATAAGATTACAGACAAGGTTGCCCCTGAGCGCCTTGTCTTTTTGTGCAGAATGGCATTTGGAACTTTGCTTATATTTTAGAGCAACTTAAGAGAACAAAAGCGAATGAAAACGCTGAAAATAGCAAGGATGGATGGAATTTCCATCATGATTGTGATATAATATTTATAACTATTAACGTGTATAGGGGATTATCATGAGTAGACGTTCAAAGAGAGCTCGTTTAGGGAATGTGAAACGAAATATTAATATAGTTTTAGCAACCATTTATTTATTATTGAGTGGTTTTTTGCTGTTCTTAATTTTTAAACATAATATCTTAGCTTTTCGGTACCTCAATATCCTTACGGCGGTTCTTATTTTTATTTCTGCTGTAATTGCAATCCTTCTGATAGTGTATAAAAAAGCCGAGAAGTTTACGGTTTTCTTTTTGACACTTGCTATCGTAGTTAGCTCCGTTTCTCTCTATGCTTTGCAACAGTTTGTCGGTTTTACCAATCATATCAATGCGACCTCAAACTACTCAGAGTATTCGATGAGTGTGGTCGTTTTGAAAGATAGTGAAATCAATAATGTGACCCAGTTGGATAGTGTAACAGGTCCGACTGAAACAGATAATGATAATATCCAAAAGTTGGTGGCGGATATTAAGACGACACAGAGTAAAGACTTGACAGTTGAACAGAGTACTTCTTATCTAGCAGCTTATAAGAGTCTGCTTTCTGGCGAAACGAAAGCAATTGTCTTAAATAGTGTTTTTGAAAATATCATTGAAGCAGAGTATCCAGATTATGCTTCAAAAATCAAAAAAATCTATACAAAACAATTAACTAAGGATGTAGCGGCACCAAAGGTATCAAAGAATAAAGCTTTCAATATTTATGTGAGTGGTATTGATACCTATGGTCCGATTAGTTCCGTTTCGCGTTCAGATGTAAACATTTTGATGACTGTGAACCGAGATACCAAGAAAATCCTTCTGACTACAACACCCCGAGATTCCTATGTTCCGATTGCGGATGGGGGAAATAATCAAAAGGATAAGTTGACCCATGCTGGAATTTATGGAGTGGACTCGTCGATTCATACCTTGGAAAATCTCTATGGAGTGGATATTAACTACTATGTTCGCTTGAACTTCACTTCTTTCTTGAAATTGATTGACCTTTTAGGTGGCGTTGATGTCTATAATGATCAGGATTTCACTTCTTTGCATGGCAAGTACCATTTCCCCGTTGGGAATGTCCATCTAGACTCTGAGCAGGCTCTTGGTTTTGTTCGTGAGCGCTACTCTCTAGCAGATGGAGATCGTGACCGTGGTCGGAACCAACAAAAGGTTATTGTAGCTGTTATTCAGAAGTTGACGTCAACCGAAGCTTTGAAGAACTATGACAATATCATCCAAGGATTGCAAGATTCTCTTCAGACCAATATGCCTTTGGAAACCATGATGGATCTAGTCAATACTCAATTGGAGAGTGGTGGGAACTACAAAGTCAACTCTCAAGACTTGAAGGGAACTGGACGCACGGACCTTCCTTCATACGCTATGCCAGATAGTAACCTCTACATGATGGAAATCGATGAAAGTAGCTTGGCTGCCGCCAAAGCTGCTATCAATGATGTGATGGAGGGCAAGTAGCATGATAGATATCCATTCGCACATCGTTTTCGATGTGGATGATGGTCCAAAGTCGATAGAGGAAAGCAAAAAGCTTCTTATAGAGGCCTACAGTCAAGGAGTACGAACAATTGTTTCCACTTCGCATAGACGAAAAGGGATGTTTGAAACTCCTGAAGAAAAAATCGCAACCAATTTTTTGAAGGTGCGAGAAATGGCTAAGGAAGTTGCGGATGACTTAATCATTGCCTATGGGGCAGAAATTTACTATACGCCGGATGTTGTTGAGAAGTTGGAAAAGAAATTAATCCCAACCCTCAACGATAGTCGCTATGCTTTGATTGAGTTTAGTATGAATACGCCCTATCGAGAGATGCATAAGGGGCTGAGTAATATTCTAATGTTAGGCATTACACCCGTCATTGCCCACATTGAACGTTACGATGCTTTAGAAAATAATGAAAAGCGCGTGCGAGAGCTGATTGATATGGGATGTTATACTCAGGTTAATAGTTCTCATGTTTTGAAACCAAAACTCTTCGGAGAAACCTATAAATTTATGAAAAAGAGAGCCCAGTATTTCTTGGAACGAGATCTGGTTCACGTGATAGCAAGTGATATGCACAACTTGGATCACAGACCTCCTCATATGGGGGAAGCCTATGATATCATTGCTAAAAAATACAGTGAAGATAAGGCTAAGGAACTTTTTAAGGATAATCCCCGAAAAATAATAATGGATCAATTGATTTAGGAGAAAAAATGAAAGAACAAAATATGATGGAAATCGATGTATTTCACTTGCTTAAAATCCTTTGGAAGCGAAAATTGTTAATTGCTTTGGTAGCATTCGTGACAGGGATAGTAGCATTTGCCTACAGTAGTTTTATTGTGAAGCCGGAGTTTACGAGTACGACCCGAATTTATGTGGTCAATCGTAATCAGGGAGATAAGCCTGGCTTGACTAACCAAGACTTGCAAGCAGGATCTTACTTGGTAAAAGACTATCGCGAAATCATTCTCTCGCAAGACGTTTTAGAGAAGGTTGCGACTGATTTGAAACTAGAACTCCCTCCAAAAGGTCTAGCTAGTAAAATCAAGGTAACAGTTCCAGTGGATACGCGTATTGTATCGATTTCTGTTACAGACCGTGCACCTGAGGAAGCTAGCCGTATCGCCAACTCTTTGAGAGAGGTTGCGGCTCAAAAGATCATCAGCGTCACTCGCGTTTCGGATGTGACAACACTTGAAGAAGCACGCCCTGCAACATCGCCATCTTCACCAAATATTCGTCGCAATACCATGGTTGGATTCCTTGCGGGGGCGGTTGTGATGGTTGTCACAGTTCTCCTTGTTGAGCTCTTGGATACACGAGTGAAACGTCCAGAAGATATTGAGGACGTGATGCAAATTGCACTATTGGGAGTAGTTCCAAATTTGGATAAATTGAAATAGGAGAGAAAAATGCCAACGTTAGAAATTGCACAAAAAAAATTAGATTTGGCAAGAAAAGCAGAAGAATACTACAATGCCCTTCGCACCAATATTCAATTGAGTGGGAATAACTTGAAAGTGATTTCCATTACCTCTGTCAAACCAGGAGAAGGAAAATCAACAACTTCTACCAATATTGCTTGGGCTTTCGCGCGTGCGGGCTATAAGACGCTGTTGATTGATGCGGATATCCGTAATTCAGTCATGTCAGGTGTCTTTAAATCACGGGAAAAGATTACAGGCCTAACAGAGTTCTTGTCAGGCACAACAGACCTATCACAAGGTTTATGTGAAACCAATGTTGAAAATTTGTTTGTCATTCAAGCGGGTTCTGTATCACCAAACCCAACAGCTTTGTTACAAAGTGAAAATTTTGCGACCATGATTGACACCTTACGTAAGTACTTTGACTACATCGTTGTAGATACTGCTCCGATTGGAGTTGTTATCGATGCGGCGATTATCACGCAGAAGTGTGACGCTTCTGTTTTAGTAACTGCTGCTGGTGAAACAAATCGTCGTGATGTCCAAAAAGCTAAAGAACAACTCGAACAAACAGGCAAACCATTCTTAGGAATTGTGCTTAATAAACTCAATACTTCAGTTGAAAAATATGGCTCCTATGGAGCATATGGAAACTATGGGAATTATGGCAAAAAATAATAAATAGTTTAGGGAAGATATTATGGAAGAAAAGGGATTGAAGATTACTTTGGCGACAATCCAGAGTTTTCTTGTCATTTTATTAGCTTATTTACTTAGTTTTGTTAAGGAAACAGAGATTGTGAATACTTCTGTTATTATCTTGTTCATTCTTCATTTTTTTATTTTTTATATCAGTGATTATGGGCATGATTTTTTTAAAAGGGGTTATTTAGCAGAGTTTATCAACACTGCAAAGTACATTGTGTTCTTTGCTTTAGCTATCAGTATTTCGAATTTTTTCTTAGAAGATCGTTTTAGTATCTCTAGACGAGGAATGATTTATTTTTTGACAATACACTCTATTCTGTTGTATTTGTTGAATCTATGCATTAAACGCTATAGAAAAAGCATCTTTCCAAATCTCAAGGGGAGTAAGAAGATATTCTTGATAACAGCGACCTCTAGGGTTGAAAAAGTCATCGATAGGCTGATAGAGTCGGGAGAAATTTTTTGGAACTTGGTGGCAGTCAGTGTTTTAGACCAGCCTGATTTTCAGCATCAATCCTTAACGGTTGTACCTGCTGAGAATATCTTAGACTTTGCTACTCATGAAGTTGTCGATGAGGTCTTTATCAATCTACCAAGTGAAGAGTACGACATCGGGGAGTTTATCTCACTTTTTGAGACAATGGGAATTGATGTTACAGTTAATCTGAATGCTTTTAATAACTATCTAGGTAGTGATAAAAAGATTCGTGGGATGGCAGGGCTGAATGTTATCACGTTTTCTACAAAATTTTATAAGACCAGTCATGTCATTGCTAAACGGTTCATTGATATTGTCGGTTCGATTGTCGGCTTGATTATTTGTGGTTTGGTGAGCATTGTTTTGGTTCCGATGATTCGACAAGATGGTGGGCCAGCGATTTTTTCTCAAACGCGTATTGGAAAAAATGGTCGACATTTCACTTTCTATAAATTTAGATCTATGTGCGTGAATGCTGAGCAGCGGAAACAAGAACTTTTGGCGCAAAATACTATGCAGGGGGGCATGTTTAAGGTCGATGATGATCCTCGTATCACTCCAATTGGTCGCTTTATTCGTAAGACCAGCCTAGATGAGTTACCGCAGTTTTGGAATGTTTTAATGGGAGATATGAGTCTGGTCGGAACCCGTCCCCCAACAGTGGATGAGTATGAGAAATATACTCCTGAGCAAAAACGTCGATTGAGTTTTAAACCTGGGATAACAGGCTTGTGGCAAGTCAGCGGGCGAAGTGAGATCAAGGATTTCAATGAAGTTGTTAAATTAGATGTGGCCTATATTGATGATTGGACTATTTGGAAAGATATTGAAATATTGTTAAAGACCGTTAAAGTTGTATTTATGAGAGATGGGGCGAAGTAATTTCTGCCCTTCAGTCCTGTTAGGAGAGAAATGAAACAGTCAGTTTATATTATTGGTTCAAAGGGGATTCCTGCTAAGTATGGAGGATTTGAAACCTTTGTTGAAAAATTAACCGAATATCAAAAAGACAGCAACATACAATACTATGTTGCTTGTATGCGTGAAAATTCTGCTAAGTCTGGCATTACGGAAGACCAGTTTGAGCACAATGGAGCCATTTGCTTCAACATCGATGTACCCAATATCGGCCCGGCCCGCGCCATCGCTTACGATATTGCAGCGGTCAACAAGGCTATTGAATTGGCTAAGGAAAACAAGGACGAAGCTCCCATTTTTTACATTCTAGCTTGTCGCATCGGTCCTTTTATTTCTGGACTTAAGAAAAAAATTCGTGCGATTGGTGGCTCTTTGCTGGTGAATCCTGATGGTCATGAATGGTTGCGAGCAAAATGGAGCCTTCCAGTTCGTAAGTACTGGAAATTTTCAGAGCAGCTCATGGTCAAACATGCAGATTTACTGGTCTGTGACAGTAAAAACATTGAAAAATATATCCAAGAGGATTATAAGCAGTACCAACCAAAGACCACCTATATTGCCTATGGGACAGATACAGCTCCTTCAATCCTGAAAGCAGAAGATGCCAAAGTTCGAGATTGGTATAAGGAAAAAGAAGTTAGCGAAAATGGCTATTATCTAGTAGTGGGACGATTTGTTCCTGAAAATAACTACGAAGCCATGATTCGTGAATTTATCAAGTCCAAGTCCAAAAAGGACTTTGTTCTCATCACAAATGTGGAGCAGAATAAATTTTACGACCAGTTGTTACGGGATACTGGTTTTGACAAAGATCCTAGGGTCAAATTTGTCGGTACTGTCTATGACCAAGAGTTGCTCAAGTACATTCGTGAGCATGCCTTTGCCTATTTCCATGGGCATGAGGTTGGAGGAACCAACCCTTCTCTACTGGAAGCTTTAGCATCCACAAAACTAAATTTGTTGCTAGATGTTGGTTTTAACCGTGAAGTTGGTGAAGATGGGGCCATTTATTGGAAAAAAGATGAGTTGGCACGTGTCATTGAGGAAGTAGAAGGATTTGATCAGGTAGCAATAACTGACTTGGATTTCAAGTCAAGCCAAAGAATCCTCTCAGCTTTCACATGGGAAAAGATTGTGTCAGATTATGAAGAAGTGTTTAAAGGATAGGGAATGAAACGGATTTTATACTTGCATGCTGGTGCAGAAATGTATGGAGCAGATAAGGTTTTACTGGAATTGATTAAAGGGTTGGATTCCAAAGAATTTGAAGCTCACGTCATCCTGCCAAATGATGGTGTTTTAGTCGAGGCTTTGCGCCAAGTTGGAGCTAAGGTCAGCGTGTTGGATTATCCGATTTTACGTAGAAAATACTTTAATCCTAAAGGCATTGCCGACTATATTCGCTCTTATAATTTCTATGCTAAGCAAATCGCCCTCTATGCTCGACAACACAGTATAGATATGGTTCACAATAATACAGCGGCTGTTTTGGAGGGCATCTATTTGAAACGCAAGCTCAAGCTGCCTTTGATTTGGCATGTTCATGAGATTATCGTCAAACCCAAAGCTATTTCTGACTTTATCAATATGCTCATGGGACGATATGCAGACAAGATTGTGACGGTGTCCCAAGCGGTCGCTAATCATATCAAGCAGTCTCCCTTTATCAAAGATAGCCAAGTGGAAGTGATTTATAACGGTGTCGATAATGCTGTCTATTATCCAATGGATGCGTCTTCTATTCGTGAAAAATTTGACATTGCGCAAGATGCACTTGTGATTGGCATGATTGGTCGGGTCAATGCTATAAAAGGACAAAATGATTTCATAGAAGCAGTCGAGCCACTTTTGGAAAAGAATGAGCAAGCGGTGGCTTTCCTAGCTGGAGGTGTTTTTCCTGGTGAAGAATGGCGTTTAGAAGAACTAGATAAGAGAATAGCTTCTTCATCTGTTGTGTCACAAATTCATCGTATTGATTACTACGATAAGACTTCTGAACTTTATAATATGTTTGATATCTTTGTCTTACCAAGTATAAAACCTGATTCCCTACCTACAGTAGTCCTAGAAGCCATGGCTTGTTCAAAACCAGTTGTTGGTTATAACAATGGGGGAATAGCTGAAATGGTAGTAGATGACAAAAGTGGTTGCTTAGTCAAACCAAATCGTCCTCAAGAACTTTCTAATGCCATTTCTCTCTTACTAGATAGTTCTGAAAAAAGAGAAAAATTTGGGCGAGTAGGATATCAGAGACAAAAAGAGCTGTTTTCTTTGGAGAGTTACATCAAGAACTTTTCGGAGTTGTATAAAACAGATAGAAAAGATTAGTTATGAATAAAATAGATTTTGTTGTTACTTGGGTTGATGGGAATGATCCTGTGTGGCAAGAAAAAAAATCAAGCTATGATGGCTCGGTTAATACTTCTAAACAGAGTATGAATTCAGTCAAGGCTTACCGAGAATGGGGGACCTTTAAATATTGGTTTAGAGGAGTTGAAAAATTTGCTCCTTGGGTCAATAAGGTCTACCTCGTGACCGACCAGCAAAAGCCAAGCTGGTTAGATATAAATAGTGAAAAATTGGTGTTGGTAGATCATACAGAGATTATCTGTAATGACTACCTGCCAGTTTTTTCTGCCAATCCTATCGAAAGTAACATCCATCGAATCCCTGGTCTCTCAGAGCATTTTGTTTTTTTTAATGACGATATGTATTTGACAGCTCCAGTTGAGCCGACAGATTTTTTCTCAGAGGATGGTTTACCCAAATATAATACGGCTCTTTCACCGATTATTCCTGAGCGATATGGAACGGGGAATTTTCAGATAAATGACATGGAGATTGTCACTAGCTATTTCAGTCGAAATGAAATTTTGAAGAATGGCCAATTCTTTGATCCAAAGCAGGGATTAAAAAGTATCGTTAAGTCGCTACTATACAGAAATAGTCAGTTTATCTGTGGTTTCTGGGAGAGTCATCTGCCCTATCCTCTACTAAGATCAACGATGAACTTGGTATGGGAAAAGGAAAAAGCTGTCTTGGAAAGAACCTCGGCTAGTCGCTTTAGAAATCCTTCTGATACCAATGTTTGGCTCTTTAAGTATTGGCAGATTGCCAGTGGTAAATACGCTATCGGAAATCCTAAGTTGGGAGGACTCTTTTCTTTGGATAATGCCGGACCAGATTTTTGGAAGATACTAAATTCTGGCAAATACCAAATTATGTGTATCAATGATGGATTTAACATTCAAGACGAGGAGCAGGTGATGACAGACTTTATCAAGGCTATGGATCAACTGCTTCCAGATAGAAGTTCATTTGAGATTTAAACTGTAAAACTAAGTAAGAGAAAGAAAAGAAAATATGATTTCGGTAATTGTGCCTGTTTATAATGTGGAGGACTACCTTCATTATGCCATGGAGAGTTTGGAACATCAGACTTACAAGGATATGGAAGTCCTCTTGATTGATGACGGCTCGAGTGATGGCTCAGGACACTTGTGTGACCAGTATGCCCAGCAATATGATTGGGTGACTAGCTACCATAAGGTCAACGGTGGCTTGTCTGATGCTCGGAACTATGGGGTCTTGAAAGCCAAGGGTGACTGGATTACTTTCCTAGATCCAGACGACTATCTGGAACCCTGCGCCTTGGAACTGCTAGCAGAGCTACAAAGTCGTACCCAAGCAGATATGGTGAGTGGCAAAGTAGAGCCAACAGCTCACTATCATCGTTTTCAAAATTTTCACTTGGATCAGCTTGATTTAGACCAAGTTAAGGTCTATGACAAGGCAAAGGCTCTGACTGAGATGCTTTATGGAGACCTTGTAACGGTCTCTGCTTGTGGGAAACTCTATCGGAAAGAACTTCTTGAGAAAGCTCCCTTCCCCAAGGGGCGCATCTACGAAGACCTCTATGTTATCAGTGAGCATCTCAACCAAGCCCAATCCGTGGCCTTGTACCATCTTCCGATTTACCATTATTACCATAGACCTGGTAGCATTACTGCCTCGGCTTTCACGCCAAAACAATACGAGTTTTACGAAGCAATTGATCATTTAAAAGAGGTTGTGAATGCAACCTATCCTGAGAGTTCAGAACTCCAAGAAGCTATCATTTCACGCTTCTTTACAGGAAGTCTTCTTATCTTTACGATGATTAAGGATGGGGATTCGGTAGAATTCAAGAGACTTCAGGAGAAAACCAGGCCTTATTTGCCTCTTGTCTTGAAGAATGCTAGAGTTAGCAAGAAACGTAGGATCCTCTATGTTTTAATTACTAAGTATCCGCGGCTCTATTATCAATTTAAAAAGTTAAAAAAATCCTAAGTAAGAGTTAGGGATGAAAGAAGAAAAGGAAAAAGAAAATGTTAAAGTTAGAACGTGATAAATTGCTAATTGCAGCAGTTTTAATAGTGGTTGTCTCCATAGATATGATCAATACGTCTATGTTAGCTCCTGTTTTACCTAATATTCCTAATGTAGTTCCTTTTTTTGCGGTCCTGTTACTTGCTATGCGATTTGCTTATATTCATCACTACTCTATAAGCTATCTCATCTTTGCACCAATTCTTCTTTTTGCTGGGGGCATGGTTTACTATAAGACTGGGAACCTTAATGCATTGATGTATATGTTTCTGCTTGTCTTTCTTTACAAGGCTGAGATGGAAAGTGTACTTAAAATATACTCTGTTGTAGCCTTGTTTTTTATTGTATTGATAGTGTTCTTGGCTGTGATTGGTGCTATTCCAAACTTGCAATTTGTCCAATCACGATCTGCGGGAGTCGTTGTTCGAAATTCATTTGGCTTTATTTATCCAACTGATTTTGCTTCTCACTGTTTTTATCTATATACAGCTATATCGTATATCTTTAGAAAGAAATTCATTGTTTTACGGACTGCCTTAGGATTTGGTCTGGCTTATTTCATTATTCGATATTGCGATGCGAGGCTTAATGCCGCTTCTATTACTGTAATGGCGCTCATTTTTCTGTACTTTTATTTCCGAAATGATAAACAGCGACGGCTTTTTGCTTTACTTCCTTTATCGGCTGGTATAGCGTCTTCAGTAATGATTTATCTCTCTTCTAAATTTACCTGGTCTCATCCAATGTATGTGGCTCTAAACAATTTTTTTAGTATGAGATTACACCTAGGACATGAGGCACTAAAAAAATATGCAGTGCAGTGGTTTGGGATTCGGGGCATATCATTTGTCGGTTATGGGGGGCGTACAGAATCCGTTTTGAGCTACGACTATGTAGACTCTTCCTACGTTCAGATGCTCTTTACCTATGGGATGATTCCAGTTCTCTTATTGGTCGTGTTATACATAGTTAGGTCTTGGTCACTTTATCGCAAAAAGAATTATTTGCTATTGACGGCCTTATCCTTAATAGCAGTCAACTGTATGTTTGAGGCCTTCTGGGTTCGCCCGTCTTATAATATTTTTATGTTTACTCTATTTGCAACCTTGCCAGTTATTGAATTTGAATCGAAGAAATCTACAACGAGGAACTCCTTGTGAAAGTATTAAAAAATTATTTATATAATCTTTCTTATCAGCTGTTAGTAATCGTTTTACCAGTCATTACTACACCCTATATTACTCGGGTTTTCTCATCCAATGACTTAGGTTCCTATGGGTACTACAACTCAATAGTAACTTACTTTATACTCTTAGCGACACTTGGGGTGGCCAATTATGGGACAAAGGAAATTTCCGGCCATCGTAAGGAAGTCGAAAAGACCTTCTGGGGTATTTACAGTTTACAAGTCCTTTCAACCTGTTTAGCGGTTACGCTTTATATAGTTGTCTGCTTGCTTGTGCCGTCGATGAACAATCCAATTGCTTATATACTTGGCTTTAGTTTGCTGTCTCGTGGTTTTGATATTTCTTGGCTTTTTCAAGGGTTAGAAGATTTCAAAAAAATCACAGCTCGTAACACAATGGTCAAACTTCTAGGTGTTGTTTCGATATTCCTATTTGTTAAGAAACCATCCGACTTGTACTTGTATATCATCCTCTTGGTTGCCTATGATCTACTAGGTCAGTTGAGTATGTGGCTTCCTGCTCGGGAGCACATTCGCAAGCCGCATTTGGATATAGCCTATGCCAAAGAGCATATTAAACCAGTCATTCTCTTGTTTCTGCCACAGATTGCCATTTCACTCTACATCACGCTAGATCGCACCATGTTGGGTGCCTTGTCTTCGACCAAGGATGTCGGGATCTATGATCAAGCCTTGAAATTATTGAATATTTTGTTGACTTTGGTAACGTCGCTTGGTAGTGTTATGTTGCCTCGGGTCTCCAATCTCCTCTCATCAGGCAATCAAAAGGCGGTTAACAAGTTACATGAAATGTCTTTCTTAGTGTATAACTTAGTTATCTTCCCGATGATTGCGGGGATTTTGATTGTTAACAAAGATTTTGTTAATTTTTTCCTGGGGCAAGACTTCCAAGATGCTCGCTATGCGATTGCCATCATGGCCTTTAGAATGTTCTTTATTGGCTGGACCAATATCATGGGAATTCAAATCTTGATTCCTCACAATAAGAATCGTGAATTTATGCTATCAACAACTATTCCAGCTGTTTTTAGTGTGGGCTTGAATCTCCTCTTAATCCCGCCTCTGGGCTATATTGGAGCTTCAATTGTATCTGTTGCGACTGAAGGTTTGGTCTGGCTGATTCAACTCTACTTTACACGTTCGTATCTAAAAGAGGTCAAGATTCTACCATCCATGCTAAAAATACTTCTAGCAGCACTACTGATGTACGGCGCCCTGTATTCTGCACAAGCTTTCATGCACTTCTCGTCTGTTGTGAATGTCTTGATTTATGCTGCCCTTGGCTTCCTAGTCTATGGTGGCTTGATTTTGCTCTTACGTGTCTTGGATTTTCAAGAACTAAAAAGTGTTTTAAAGAAATAAGGAGATTTTATGTACGATTATTTGATTGTCGGTGCTGGCTTGTCAGGTGCAATCTTTGCCTACGAAGCTAACAAACGTGGCAAGAAGGTGAAGGTGATTGACAAACGTGACCACATCGGTGGAAATATCTATTGCCAATCTGTTGAAGGAATCAATGTCCACAAGTATGGGGCTCATATCTTCCATACATCCAATAAAAAGGTCTGGGACTATGTCAATCAGTTTGCAGAGTTTAACAATTACATCAATTCCCCTATCGCCAACTATCAAGGGCATCTTTACAATCTGCCTTTTAATATGAACACTTTCTACGCCTTGTGGGGAACAAAGACACCTCAAGAAGTCAAGGACAAGATTGCTGAGCAGACGACTCACATGCAAGATGTTGAGCCAAAAAACTTAGAGGAACAAGCTATTAAGTTGATTGGTACGGATGTCTATGAAAAGCTCATCAAGGGCTATACTGAGAAACAATGGGGACGTTCCGCTACTGAGCTGCCACCTTTTATCATCAAGCGTTTGCCAGTTCGATTGACCTATGATAACAATTATTTCAATGACCGTTACCAAGGAATTCCTATTGGTGGTTACAATGTCATCATCGAAAAGTTGTTGGAAGGAATTGAAGTAGAGCTTAATACAGATTTCTTTGCTGATCGGGAGAGCTTGGAGGCTTCAGCAACTAAGATTGTCTTCACAGGGATGATTGATCAATTCTTTGACTACAAGTTTGGTGAACTAGAGTATCGCAGTCTTCGTTTTGAACATGAGGTTCTGGAGCAAGAAAATTATCAAGGAAATGCCGTAGTCAACTATACTGAACGTGATATTCCCTATACGCGAATCATCGAACACAAACATTTTGAGTTTGGGACTCAAGCCAAGACCGTTATTACTCGTGAATATCCAGCAGATTGGAAAAGAGGAGATGAACCTTACTATCCAATCAATGATGCCAAAAACAATGCAATTTATGAGCAGTATCTAGCAGAAGCTGAGAAAAATGGGCGCGTTATTTTCTGTGGGCGCTTGGCAGATTATAAATACTATGATATGCACGTGACTGTTGAACGTGCATTGGATGTGGTAGAAGAAGAACTAGGGAGTATCTAAGAACATCACGGATAAAGGGGAGAAAAGGTGAAATATTATCTGAAGGATTCATTTCTGCATAATGCACACGAAAAGAATGCAGGGAGTAAGGCACGAAATGACGTGGAAACTATTCTAATCTCAGAGGGTTATGAGGGGTTGGAGCTCAAGGTTGAGAATTGGTATAAGATGAATTTCTTTAAAGCTCAACAACACAAATATCGTGCGACCAAGTCTGTGTTTGATCAGTTGGAAGCTGGAGATGAATTGGTGATTCAGTTCCCTATTATCCACCATACATTTTTCATCTCACAACTCATCAAGCAGGCGCAAAAAAGAGGAGTTAAATTCTATCTTTTGATTCATGATATTGAAACCTTGCGTCATGCAGCAGGTTCAGAAGTGAAATTTCGTCATAAAGTGAGAAATTACTTCCAAGAGAAGAAAGCTCTAACGTCAGTGGATGGGATTATCGTTCATAATGATATCATGAAAAATGTTTTAGCCGGTCAAGGATTTCCGTCTGATAAAATGGTAAGTCTAGAGATTTTTGATTATTTGATTCCAGACTTCCAAGAAAAAACTCTTCCTCAAAAAGATCAACCTATCATAGTTGCTGGGAATTTGAATTTGACTAAATCAGGCTATCTTTATAATTTGCCAGAACAGCCAGCCTATAACTTGTACGGAGTGGGTTACGATGAAAGTCGTGCATTGAAAAACACGACCTACTTTGGTTCCTTTATGCCAGATGACCTCCCGGCTACTCTTGAAGGTAGTTTTGGTTTGGTGTGGGATGGTGATAGTTCAGAAACTTGCCAAGGTTCTTACGGAAATTACCTACGTTTTAACAATTCTCACAAGGCTTCTCTTTATTTGGCGTCAGGTTTCCCACTAGTAGTGTGGAAGGAATCGGCTCTGTCCCACTTTGTACTGGACAAACAGTGTGGGGTAGCAGTTGATTCTTTACATGACCTCCAAAAGGCACTAGACGATTTGACTGATCAAGATTACATGGAACTTTCAGAACAAGCTAGGAAAGTTGGAGCTGCTCTTCGAGACGGAGCCTATTTAAAAGCTGCCTTATCCAAATTGAAGTAAATTCCTTAGGGAATTTGGGACAAAATGAAATATAATATAGGATAGGTAATTAGCCAGAAAGGAAGCCTATTATGAAAGGTATTATTCTTGCGGGTGGTTCGGGAACGCGCCTGTACCCACTTACTCGAGCTGCGTCAAAACAGCTGATGCCGGTTTATGATAAACCCATGATTTACTATCCTTTGTCAACCTTGATGTTGGCTGGGATTAAGGACATTTTGATCATCTCAACACCACAGGATTTACCCCGTTTTAAGGACCTGCTCTTGGATGGCTCCGAATTTGGGATCAAGCTTTCCTATGCGGAACAGCCTAGTCCCGATGGACTTGCTCAGGCTTTTCTTATCGGTGAAGAATTTATCGGTGACGATAGTGTTGCATTGATCTTGGGGGATAATATCTATCATGGACCTGGTTTGAGCAGAATGCTTCAAAAGGCAGCTAAGAAAGAGAAGGGTGCGACTGTTTTTGGCTACCAAGTGAAGGATCCAGAGCGTTTTGGTGTGGTCGAGTTTGATACAGACATGAATGCTATTTCCATAGAAGAAAAACCGGAGAATGCTCGCTCTAACTATGCAGTGACCGGTCTTTATTTCTATGACAATGACGTTGTGGAGATTGCCAAACAGATAAAACCGAGTGCTCGTGGAGAGTTGGAAATCACAGATGTTAACAATGCTTATTTGAAACGAGGGGATTTGTCAGTTGAAGTTATGGGACGTGGTTTTGCCTGGTTGGATACAGGGACGCATGAGAGCTTGTTAGAGGCTTCCCAATATATCGAAACGGTTCAACGAATGCAAAATGTTCAGGTTGCCAATCTGGAAGAAATTGCCTACCGAATGGGTTATATCAGCCGCGAAGATGTGCTGAAGCTGGCGCAACCTCTCAAGAAGAATGAATACGGGCAATACTTGCTTCGTTTGATTGGAGAAATCTAGATGACAGATAATTTTTTCGGCAAAACACTTGCAGTGCACAAGATTGATGCCATTCCAGGTTTGTTAGAGTTCGACATTCCGGTTCATGGTGACAATCGTGGCTGGTTTAAGGAAAATTTTCAGAAAGAAAAGATGCTACCGCTTGGTTTTCCTGAAAGCTTCTTTGCTGAAGGAAAACTGCAAAACAATGTCAGCTTTTCTCGCAAAAATGTTCTTCGAGGTCTCCATGCTGAACCTTGGGACAAGTATATCTCAGTAGCAGATGGTGGCAAGGTTCTGGGTTCTTGGGTTGACCTACGTGAAGGTGAGACTTTTGGAAATGTTTATCAGACCGAGATTGATGCAAGTAAGGGAATCTTTGTCCCTCGTGGCGTAGCCAATGGCTTCCAAGTCCTCTCGGATACAGTTTCTTATAGCTATCTGGTCAATGACTACTGGGCACTTGAACTCAAGCCTAAATATGCTTTTGTCAACTATGCAGACCCAGCTTTGGGCATTGAGTGGGAAAACCTAGCAGAAGCAGAAGTTTCGGAAGCAGATAAACATCATCCACTGCTTAAGGATGTCAAACCACTAAGAAAAGAAGATTTGTAAAAAATTAGGGAATAAAAATGACTGAATACAAAAATATCATCGTGACAGGTGGGGCTGGTTTTATCGGTTCTAACTTTGTTCATTATGTCTATAACAACTTCCCAGATGTCCATGTGACAGTGCTGGACAAACTGACTTATGCGGGGAATCGTGCCAATATTGAAGAAATTTTAGGCGACCGAGTTGAGTTGGTTGTTGGAGATATTGCTGATGCAGCCTTGGTCGATAAGCTGGCAGCTGAGGCGGATGCTATTGTTCACTATGCGGCTGAAAGTCACAATGACAACTCACTTAATGACCCGAGTCCATTCATCCACACCAACTTCATCGGGACTTACACTCTTTTGGAAGCAGCTCGTAAATACGACCTTCGTTTCCACCATGTGTCAACTGACGAAGTCTATGGGGACCTGCCTCTACGTGAAGATTTACCAGGTCATGGGGAAGGCCCAGGTGAGAAGTTTACAGCTGAAACCAAGTACAATCCAAGCTCGCCTTATTCATCAACTAAAGCAGCTTCAGATCTGATTGTCAAAGCTTGGGTGCGCTCATTTGGTGTTAAAGCGACTATTTCGAACTGTTCAAACAACTATGGTCCTTACCAACATATCGAGAAGTTTATTCCGCGCCAGATCACCAATATCTTGAGTGGTATCAAGCCAAAACTCTATGGTGAAGGTAAGAATGTCCGTGACTGGATTCACACCAATGACCATTCATCAGGTGTTTGGACGATTCTAACCAAAGGTCAAATCGGGGAAACCTACTTGATTGGTGCGGATGGTGAGAAGAACAATAAGGAAGTCCTAGAACTCATCCTCAAGGAAATGGGGCAACCAGCTGATGCTTATGACCATGTGACGGACCGAGCTGGTCACGACCTTCGTTATGCTATCGACGCTAGCAAGCTTCGTGATGAACTAGGGTGGAAGCCAGAGTTTACCAACTTTGAAGCAGGTCTCAGAGAGACCATCAAGTGGTACACAGACAACCAAGACTGGTGGAAATCTGAAAAAGAAGCCGTCGAGGCTAACTATGCCAAGACGCAACAAGTGATTAACTAAATGCATACTAAAAAGCAAGAGACTTTGAGTTCTCTTGCTTTTTATGTATGTCGTAATCTGTTATTTTCTTACTTCTTGTTTATAAAACTCTTTAAGGGCATCTTGCCAGGTTGGAATGACGAAACCTGTCGCCTTTGCTTTTGTCAAGCTCATGGTTGAATTGAGAGGTCGTTTGGCCTTGGCAGGAAACTTGCTGGAGTCTACTGGTACTACTTCGACATCACTGTCTTTAAGAATCTCGACAGCAAAGTCATACCAAGTGGTGTCTTCAGCTGCGTCATTTGATAAGTGGTAGTAGCCAAATGCTTTTTGATTTTCAGTCAAGTAGGTCATAAACTCAGCCAGGGTACGTGTCCAAGTTGGGCGGCCGTGTTGGTCGTTGACAACAGTGAGAGTTTTATGGGTTTTGGCAAGATTTTGCATGGTAAAGACAAAGTTTTTGCCATAATTTCCAAAGACCCAAGCAGTACGGATGATATAATGCTGTGACGTAAGGTTTTCAACAAGTTCCTCACCCATTCTCTTGGTACGTCCGTACTCTGTTTGCGGATCAGGTAGGTCATCGACTTCCCATTCTTGTCCGACGGGTTTCTTCCCATCAAAGACGTAGTCTGTTGAGATATAGACCAGAGTAGCTCCGTATTTCTCAGAGGCCTTGGCTACATTTTCAGTTCCAGTTACGTTGATGGCAAAATCCAGTTCTTTTCCCTCATCTTCTGCCACATCAACAGCAGTATAAGCTGCACAATGATAGACCAGAGTTGGATTAACCTCGGCAAAGACTTTCTCAACCATTTCAGCATTAGTGATATCCATTTCGGCCACATCCACTGCAACATAGTCCACATTTCGTTCATCTAGTAAATAACGTAGTTCGGTACCGAGTTGACCATTTGCACCTGTAATTAATATCATTGTCTTCTCCTTAACTTTTCTTCTATCTAATCATAGCAAAAAAATGATAAAAAATCTGATTTTCGGCCCTTGTTTTGATGGTTTAAGATATAAAAATATAGTATTAGAGAATCATAATTTTATAATAGAAAACATATTTTTCAGAATTTACCAAATTAATTCAAAAATTCTGAAAATTATATTGACATGTTTCTGAAAAGGGACTATAATGGGGTGAAAGTTTTAAAGGAGAAAACAATGAAAAGTTCAAAACTACTTGCCCTTGCGGGTGTGACGTTATTGGCAGCTGCGACTCTTGCGGCCTGCTCTGGATCAAGTTCAAATGCCAAAGGCGAGAAAACATTCTCATACATTTACGAAACGGATCCTGATAACCTAAACTATTTGACAACTGGTAAGGCAGCTACAGCAAATATTACTAGTAACGTTATCGATGGCTTGCTTGAAAATGACCGCTATGGTAACTTTGTACCATCTATGGCTGAGGATTGGTCTGTATCTAAGGATGGATTGACTTACACGTATACACTCCGAAAGGATGCAAAATGGTATACATCTGAAGGTGAGGAGTATGCAGAAGTTAAAGCTCAAGACTTTGTAACTGGTCTTAAGTATGCTGCTGATAAGAAATCAGATGGTCTTTACCTGGTTCAAGAATCTATCAAGGGATTGGATGCTTACGTCAAAGGAGAAATTACAGATTTTTCTCAAGTAGGAATCAAAGCTCTTGATGATTATACCGTTCAATACACATTGAACAAGCCAGAAAGTTTCTGGAATTCTAAGACAACAATGGGTGTTCTGGCTCCTGTTAATGAAGAATTTTTGAACTCTAAAGGGGATGACTTTGCTAAAGGTACAGACCCAAGCAGTATTCTCTATAATGGACCATTCTTACTCAAATCAATCGTAGCCAAATCATCAGTCGAGTTCGAAAAGAATCCAAACTATTGGGATAAAGACAATGTCCATCTTGATAAAGTGAAATTATCCTTCTGGGATGGTCAAGATACTAATAAGCCAACTGAAGCTTTCAAAGACGGTAGCTTTACAATGGCTCGCCTCTTCCCAACAAGTGCTAGTTACTCAGAGACTGAAAAAACATTCAAAGACAATATCGTTTATACCCAACAAGATTCTACTACTTATTTAGTAGGCACAAATATCGATCGTCAGTCTTATAAGTACACTTCTAAGACAACAGATGAGGAAAAAGCATCAACCAAGAAGGCCCTTTTGAATAAGGACTTCCGTCAAGCTATTGCATTTGGTTTTGACAGAACAGCTTATGCTTCTCAAGTAAATGGTGCAAGTGGAGCTACTAAACTGCTTCGTAACTTATTTGTTCCTCCTACATTTGTACAGGCAGATGGGAAAAACTTTGGGGAATTAGTTAAGGAAAAATTGGTGACCTATGGAGATGAGTGGAGTAACGTAAACTTGGATGATGCCCAAGATGGACTCTACAATCCTGACAAAGCCAAAGCAGAATTCGCTAAAGCTAAGACAGCCCTTCAAGCGGAAGGTGTGAAATTCCCAATCCACTTGGATATGCCTGTAGATCAAACAAATACAACAAAAGTTCAACGTGTTCAATCTTTTAAACAGTCAGTTGAAGAAAATCTAGGATCAGATAATGTGGTTATCGACATCCAACAGCTCCAAAAAGATGATGTTCAAAACATTACCTACTTCGCTGAAACTGCGGCTGGAGAAGACTGGGATATCTCAGATAACGTGGGTTGGTCTCCAGACTATATCGATCCATCTACTTATCTTGATATTATCAAGCCTTCTGTAGGGGAAAATACAAAGACTTACCTAGGATTTGACTCAGGAACAAACAACGCTGCCGCTAAGCAAGTTGGTTTAGAAGATTACGAAAAAATGGTTGTGGAAGCTGGGGAAGAAACTACTGACGTTTCAAAACGTTATGAAAAATATGCTGCTGCTCAAGCTTGGTTGACAGACAGTGCCTTGCTCATTCCAACAACTTCTCAAACTGGTCGTCCAATGTTGTCTAAGATGGTACCATTTACACTTCCATTTGCATACTCTGGTAACAAGGGTATGAGTGAAGCCCTTTTGTACAAATATCTAGAAGTACAAGATAAGGCAGTGACAACAGAAGAATACCAAAAAGCTCAAGAAAAATGGTTGAAAGAAAAAGAAGAGTCAAATAAAAAGGCCCAAGAAGAACTCGCAAACCATGTGAAATAACTTTAAAAAAGTAAAGGATTTAGCCATCGATATGATGGTTAAGTCCTTTTTTATCTTTGTATAAGTCCCTGAATGATGAGGGATAGATTTTTTCAGAAAAGAGAAAATTTTAGTGAATTTTACCTATTTCCTATTGCTTTCTGCCTTTTTATTTGTTATATTAAAAGTACAATTATTTTTTATTTATAACAGTTAAGCTTAGCACTTTCAGAGAAAGGAGTATTTTTTAAAAAAGAAATGTAAACGCTTACTGGAAAATGAAAGGATTTAGGAGTTCATGGATAAACGATTTTTTGAAAAACGCTGTAAGTTCAGTATTCGTAAGTTTACGCTTGGAGTAGCTTCGGTGATGATTGGAGCGACTTTCTTCGCAGCTAGCCCAGTATTGGCTGATCAAGCAAGAGTTGGTTCTACAACTAATTTGCCAAGTGAATTAGCTGATTTGGATAAGAAGGCTAGTGATGAGGGGCACGATTTTGACAAGGAAGCTGCCGCTCAGAATCCTGGTTCAGCTGAAACTACTGAAGGCCCTCAAACAGAAGAAGAGTTGTTGGCTCAAGAAAAAGAAAAGTCTGAAAAGCCAAGCAACCTGCCAAAAGAATTAGAAGATAAGTTGGAGAAGGCTGAAGACAATGGGCGTGATGTTGACAAGGATCAATTGGCCCAAGATACTGGGAAGCTCGTACCAGAAGATGTAGCTAAGACTACCAACGGGGAATTAAACTACGGCGCGACTGTTAAGATTAAGACGCCATCAGGAGAAGGTAGCGGTATTGTCGTTGCAAAAGACCTTGTCTTGACGGTTTCTCATAACTTTATCAAGGACAGCCAAGACGGCAATATCCGTAAGGTTGTGGATAATGACCAAGGGGATGGAGATATCTATAGCATCTCATATCCAGGATTGCCAGATGTCAAGTTTAGCAAGAAAGATATTATTCATTGGGATCGTGAAGGCTACCTGAAGGGCTTCAAAAATGATTTGGCCCTTGTGAGATTGCGTACAGTTCTAGAAAATACGCCTGTTGAAGTAACCAAAAAGCCAGTAGTTAAGAAAATCGGAGATAAGCTCCATGTCTTTGGTTATCCAGAAGGGAAATTGAATCCGATTGTCAATACTACAGTTGATTTTGCGGAACCATACGGAGAAGGTGTCCAAGGGATTGGTTACCAAGGAGGAAAACCGGGCGCTAGTGGTGGCGGTATCTTTGATACAGAAGGAAAACTGGTCGGTGTGCACCAAAATGGTGTAGTTGGAAAACGGAGCGGCGGCATTCTCTTCTCACCAGCTCAACTAAAATGGATCCAAGACCACATGCAGGGAATTTCAAGTGTGAAACCAGCAGACTTGGAAGAGAAAGAGAAACCGGCTGAAGAAAAACCAAAAGAGGATAAACCTGCAGCTGCTAAACCTGAAACGCCTAAGACAGTAACTCCTGAATGGCAAACAGTAGTGAATAAAGAGCAACAAGGAACCGTCACTATTCGTGAAGAAAAGGGTGTTCGCTACAATCAATTGTCTTCAACGGCCCAAAATGACAATGATGGCAAACCAGCCTTGTTTGAAAAACAAGGATTGACAGTTGATGCTAATGGAAATGCGACGGTTGATTTAACCTTCAAAGATGATTCTGAAAAGGGCAAATCACGCTTTGGTGTCTTCTTGAAATTTAAAGATACCAAGAACAATGTTTTTGTTGGTTATGACAAAGATGGCTGGTTCTGGGAGTATAAATCTCCAACCGATAGCACCTGGTATAAGGGGGGCCGTGTAGCAGCGCCTGAGACAGGATCAATTAACCGCCTATCAATTACCCTCAAGTCAGATGGACAACTCAATGCAACGAATAATGATGAGAAACTTTTTGATACGGTCACTTTGCCAGCAGCTGTTAATGAAACTCTCAAAAATGAGAAGAAAATCGTCCTAAAAGCTGGTTCCTATGGCAATGAGCGTACAGTTGTCAGCGTTAAAACAGACAATCAAGAAGGTGTAAAATCAGATGATACTCCTGCCCAGAAAGAAACAGGTCCGGCCGTTGACGATAGCAAGGTGACTTATGATACGATCCAGTCTAAGGTACTCAAGGCAGTGATTGACCAAGCCTTCCCACGTATTAAAGAATACAGTTTGAACGGGCATACCTTGCCAGGACAAGTCCAACAATTCAATAAAGTATTTATCAACAAACACGAAGTCACACCTGAAGTTACTTACAAAAAAATCAATGAGACAACAGCAGAATACTTGATGAAGCTTCGCGATGATGCTCACTTAATCAATGCAGATATGACAGTACGCTTGCAAGTTGTGGATAATCAGTTGCATTTTGATGTGACCAAGATTGTCAACCACAATCAAGTCACTCCAGGTCAGAAGATTGATGATGAAAGAAAACTTCTCTCCTCTATCAATTTCTTAGGAAACTCACTTGTGTCAGTTTCAAGCGACCAAACTGGAGCTAAGTTTGACGGGGCAACCATGTCAAACAACACTCATATCAGTGGAGATGATCATATTGCTGTAACCAATCCAATGAAAAACTTGGCTAAGGGTTACATGTATGGATTTGTTTCTACAGATAAGCTTGCTGCAGGTGTTTGGAGTAACTCTCAAAACAGCTACGGTGGTGGTTCGAATGACTGGACTCGTTTGACAGCATTCAAACAAACTGTTGGAAATAAAAACTATGTGGGAATCCAAAGTTCTGAATGGCAATGGGAAAAAGCTTATAAGGGCATTGTTTTCCCAGAATACACCAAGGAACTTCCAAGTGCCAAGGTTGTTATCACCGAAGATGCCAATGCTGACAACAAAGTCGACTGGCAAGATGGTGCCATTGCTTATCGTAGCATCATGAACAACCCTCAAGGTTGGGAAAAAGTCAAGGATATCACTGCTTACCGTATCGCGATGAACTTTGGTTCTCAAGCACAAAACCCATTCCTTATGACCTTGGATGGCATCAAGAAAATCAATCTCCACACAGATGGTCTTGGGCAAGGTGTTCTCCTTAAAGGATATGGTAGTGAAGGTCATGACTCTGGACACTTGAACTATGCTGATATTGGTAAACGTATTGGTGGTGTCGAAGACTTCAAGACCTTGATCGAAAAAGCGAAGAAATATGGAGCTCATCTAGGTATTCACGTGAACGCTTCTGAGACCTATCCTGAGTCTAAATACTTTAACGAAAATATTCTTCGTAAGAATCCAGATGGCAGCTACAGCTATGGTTGGAACTGGCTAGACCAAGGTATCAACATTGATGCTGCTTATGACCTAGCACATGGACGCTTGGCTCGCTGGGAAGACTTGAAGAAAAAACTTGGTGAAGGTCTCGACTTTATCTATGTGGACGTATGGGGCAATGGTCAATCGGGTGATAACGGTGCCTGGGCTACCCACGTTCTTGCAAAAGAAATCAACAAACAAGGCTGGCGCTTTGCGATTGAGTGGGGCCATGGTGGTGAATACGACTCTACCTTCCAACACTGGGCAGCTGACTTGACCTATGGTGGCTACACTAATAAAGGTATCAACAGTGCTATCACTCGCTTTATCCGCAACCACCAAAAAGATTCTTGGGTTGGGGACTACAGAAGTTACGGTGGTGCAGCCAACTACCCACTTCTAGGTGGTTACAGCATGAAAGACTTTGAAGGTTGGCAGGGAAGAAGTGACTACAATGGCTATGTGACTAACCTCTTTGCCCATGATGTCATGACCAAGTACTTCCAACACTTCACTGTAAGTAAATGGGAAAATGGTACACCAGTTACTATGACAGACAACGGTAGCACCTATAAATGGACTCCAGAAATGAAGGTTGAGCTAGTCGATGCAGCAGGTAACAAGGTTGTTGTGACTCGTAAGTCAAATGATGTCAATAGCCCGCAGTACCGCGAACGTACAGTAACGCTTAACGGACGTGTCATCCAAGATGGTTCAGCTTACTTGACTCCTTGGAACTGGGATGCGAATGGTAAGAAACTTCCTACTGATAAGGAAAAAATGTACTACTTCAATACGCAAGCTGGTGCAACAACTTGGACCCTTCCAAGCGATTGGGCCAAGAGCAAGGTTTACCTTTACAAGCTAACGGACCAAGGTAAGACAGAAGAGCAGGAACTAACTGTAACAGATGGCAAGATTACCCTAGACCTTCTCGCAAATCAACCATACGTTCTCTACCGTTCAAAACAAACCAATCCTGAAATGTCATGGAGCGAAGGCATGCACATCTATGACCAAGGATTTAACAGTGGAACCTTGAAACACTGGACCATTTCTGGTGATGCTTCTAAAGCAGAAATTGTCAAATCACAGGGAGCAAATGAAATGCTTCGTATCCAAGGCAATAAGAGCAAGGTCAGCCTTACTCAGAAACTGACTGGCTTGAAACCAAATACCAAGTATGCGGTTTATGTCGGTGTTGATAACCGTAGTAATGCTAAGGCAAGTATCACAGTGAATACTGGCGAGAAAGAAGTGACTACTTACACCAATAAGTCACTCGCGCTCAACTATATCAAAGCTTATGCTCATAACAATCGTCGTGAAAATGCTACAGTTGATGATACAAGTTACTTCCAAAACATGTATGCCTTCTTTACAACTGGATCGGACGTATCAAATGTCACTCTGACATTGAGTCGTGAAGCTGGTGATGAAGCAACATACTTTGATGAAATTCGTACCTTTGAAAACAATTCAAGCATGTACGGAGACAAGCATGATACAGGTCAAGGAACCTTCAAACAAGACTTTGAAAATGTTGCTCAAGGAATCTTCCCATTTGTAGTAGGTGGTGTCGAAGGTGTCGAAGATAACCGCACTCACTTGTCTGAAAAACACGATCCATATACACAGCGTGGTTGGAACGGTAAGAAAGTCGATGATGTTATTGATGGAAATTGGTCATTGAAGACAAATGGACTAGTGAGCCGTCGTAACTTGGTTTACCAAACTATCCCACAAAACTTCCGCTTTGAGGCAGGTAAGACTTATCGCGTAACCTTTGAATACGAAGCAGGATCAGACAATACCTATGCCTTTGTAGTCGGTAAGGGAGAATTCCAGTCAGGTCGTCGTGGTAGTCAAGCAAGTAACTTGGAAATGCATGAATTGCCAAATACTTGGACAGATTCTAAGAAAGCCAAGAAAGTAACCTTCCTCGTGACAGGTGCAGAAACAGGCGATACTTGGGTAGGTATCTACTCAACTGGTAACGCAAGCAATACTCGTGGAGATGCTGGTGGAAATGCCAACTTCCGTGGTTATAACGACTTCATGATGGATAATCTTCACATCGAAGAAATTACCCTAACAGGTAAGATGTTGACAGAAAATGCTCTCAAGAACTACTTGCCAACGGTTGCCATGACTAACTACACGAAAGAGTCTATGGATGCTTTGAAAGAGGCGGTCTTTAACCTCAGCCAGGCAGATGATGACATTAGCGTGGAAGAGGCGCGTGCAGAGATTGCCAAGATTGAAGCCTTGAAGAATGCTTTGGTTCAGAAGAAAACAGCTCTGGTAGCAGAAGACTTTGAAAGTTTGGATGCGCCAGCTCAACCAGGTGAAGGTCTTGAGAATGCCTTTGATGGAAATGTGTCTAGTCTATGGCATACATCTTGGAATGGAGGAGATGTAGGCAAGCCTGCAACCATGGTCTTGAAAGAACCTACTGAAATCACAGGACTTCGCTATGTTCCACGTGCCTCTGATTCAAATGGAAACTTGCGAGATGTGAAACTGGTTGTCACAGATGAGTCTGGTAAAGAACATACCTTCACAGTGACAGATTGGCCAAATAACAACAAGCCAAAAGACATTGACTTTGGCAAGACAATCAAGGCTAAGAAAATTGTCCTTACTGGTACCAAGACTTACGGAGATGGTGGCGATAAATACCAATCGGCAGCGGAACTCATCTTTACCCGTCCACAAGTAGCAGAAACACCTCTTGACTTGTCAGGCTATGAAGCAGCTTTGGCTAAGGCGCAGAAATTAACAGACAAAGACAATCAAGAGGAAGTGGCTGGAGTTCAGGCGAGCATGAAATATGCGACGGAAAACCATCTCTTGACGGAAAGAATGGTTGCCTACTTCGCAGACTATCTTAACCAATTAAAAGATTCTGCTACGAAACCAGACGCTCCAACAAGCAGCAAGGGGGAAGAACAACCACCAGTTCTTGATGTACCTGAGTTCAAAGGTGGCGTCAATGCAACAGAAGCAGCTGTACATGAAGTCCCTGAGTTCAAGGGCGGCGTTAATGCGGTCCAAGCCTTGGTTCACGAATTACCAGAATACAAAGGTGGAGCCAATGCGGTCCTAGCGGCTGCAAATGAAGTTCCAGAGTATAGAGGTGGAGTCAATGCAGTTGAGGCCTTGGTAAATGAAAAGCCAGCCTACACAGGTGTATTGGCTACAGCTGGAGATCAAGCAGCTCCAACAGTTGAAAAACCTGAGTACCCGCTCACTCCAAGTCCAGTAGCTGAAACCAAAACTCCGGGAGCGAAAGATGAAGAAAAACTACCTGCTACAGGGGAGCACAGCTCAGAAGTAGCCCTCTTCTTAGCAAGTGTGAGTATCGCTTTATCTGCTGCAGTCCTTACGACAAAACGAAAAGAAGACTAAACAGATTTGGTTTTAGAAGTCCAAAAGATCTCGAATCAAATAGGAACAAACAGCCGGAGAGGACCTCTTGGTTCTCTCCTTTTTCAAAGGAGAAATGATACCGCTTACTCATGTATGCGGATGAAAGGAATAGGAGAAAGATGGATAGACATTTTTTTGAGAAACGCTGTCACTATAGTATAAGAAAATTTGCAATCGGTGCAGCCTCCGTTATGATTGGTGCTAGTATCTTTGGCGCCAATATGGTTCAGGCGGCAGAAACAGCAACACCTTCAGAGACAGAGGGAAGTATCACTCATGTTCAAGCCTTGGATAAGTTACCAGATGATTTAGCCGCTGCGCTTGAAAAAGCAGATGCAGAAGCTGCAACAGAAGCAAGTCATGAAGAAACTCCAGCGACTGATGAGGGAACCAATCCTGCAGCAAGTGAAGAGGCAAAACCAGAGGCAAGCCCTGCAAGTCCCAAGCCAGCAGAAACGCCGAAACCGGTTGAAACACCAAAGGCAGACAAACAACCTGCGGAAACCACTACACCAGCAGTAAAACCAGCTGAAAAGACAATCGAAGATAGAGAAGATGTCAACCATCTCGAAGGTGCTACTGCTCAGGCAAGCAACCATGAGACTGGGACCAACTTTACTGCAGATAAGGCTATCGATGGAGATGACAATACCCGTTGGGCTACAGATAGAGATGCAGTAAAACCAACTTTTGAATTAACTCTTCCAAAAACTACCCTCATCAAGCATGTAGAAATAGACTGGGATCGTCGTCTTCGTAATGGGAAAAATGACCCCAATATCAAATCTTGGAGTCTCTACTACGCAGGTCAAGAAGACGTGGGCGCTAATGGAGAAAAACAATGGAAACTCGCTCATACCAAAACTGGAGATCCTGTTTTAGATGAGAAAGTAGATCTAGCTGAAAGTATCAAAGCTAAATATCTTAAGTTAGAAATTAACGACTATCAAGCGGGCACAATGGGCTGGAGAAACGTTGGAATCCAAGAAATTCGAGCTTATTCAAACGTTCCGGACCATAGTAGGGTAACGGATATCCGCCAAGTAACCGAACTAACAGTAGCAGAAGATGGACAGTCTCTTGTCTTACCAACTCTACCAGGAAAAGTCAGTCTCATTGGAAGCAATAAACAAGGTGTAATTGACCTTCAAAATCACATCTATAAGCCTTTGACAGACCAACGTGTCAAGGTCATGGTCCAACAAATCAGAGACAGTCATACCTTTACCAAAGAGTTTGAAGTAGTCATCAAGGGCTTACATCAGGACGAAGGTGTGGGTGTTAAACCAAAAGTAGCACCAGCTGTTCAACAATGGTATGGGAAAGAAGGCCAATCTTCTATCACTTCAGATACAGTTCTTGCGACAGGAGATTCAGGCTTTGATCAGGCTGCAACCTTCTACCAGTCAGACCTTGCAAGCCGTAGATTGGAACTAGCAACAGGTGACAAGCAAGCTCAAAAACGAATCGAATTTAAAAAGGTTGAAAACAAGGGTTATGGTAAAGAAGGGTATGGCATCACTATCCAAAATGATGTGATTACCATCGAAGCTGCCACAAACACAGGAGCCTTCTACGCCACTCGGACCCTTCTTCAAATGGGAGAAAGTAACCTCCAAAATGGCGAAATTCGTGATTTCCCAAGTTTCAGCCACCGTGGCTTTATGCTAGATACAGGTCGTAAATTTATCCCTTACGACACTCTTGTAGACATCATGCTCAACATGGCTTACTACAAGATGAACGACTTGCAGTTGCACCTCAACGATAACTATATCTTCCTAAAGGAACACTTGGCAGGTAAGAATTTAAGTCCAGAAGAACAACTCAAGTATGTACTTGAACACGCTAAGACTGGTTTCCGTGTGGAGACAGATATTGTCGGTAAGAATGGTCAAAAATTGACATCAGATGAGCATTATACCAAGGAAGAAATGCAAAATCTGATTAAACTTGCCAAGGCCTTGCATATCAACCTAGTGCCAGAAATTGACACACCAGGTCACGCCTTGTCCTTTGTCAAAGTCCGCCCAGACCTCATGTATCAAGGTAGTTTGAGTGATTATGCTGGCAAACACAACGTTGAACGTGTTGCTATGCTCGACCTAGATAATAAATACGATGAAACACTGGCTTTTGTCAAATCAGTTTATGACAAACTCCTCGATGGCCCAGATGCACCGCTTCATGGCGTGTCCACTGTTCATATCGGAACGGATGAATACTATGGTAGCAGAGAAAGTTATCGTCGCTATGTCAATGATTTGACCCAATATATCAAGTCTAAAGGTTACACTCCTCGTATCTGGGGCTCACTCAGTGCGAAACGTGGGAACACTCCTGTTGATTGGAACGGAGTAGAGGTTGATATCTGGAGTATCGGATGGCAACGACCAAATGAAGCCATTGCTCAGGGAGCTAAGATTATCAATATCACGGATGTACCGACCTATAGTGTGCCAAGTGGAAGCAATAGTCAAGCAGCCTACGGGGACTATGCTAACTACGAACGTCAGTACAATAGCTGGACACCGAATGATTTTAGAACAGGTGGAGGTCCACTTCTACCAGCTTCTCATCCAAGTATCATTGGTGGTGGGCACGCAGTTTGGAATGACAATATCGACCTTCATGAGACCGGTTTGACCTCTTATGATATCTTTAAACGCTTCTTCAAGAGCATGCAAACTACTGCGGAGCGCACTTGGGGATCTGATCGTGCAGCTGCGACCTTTGCAGAACGCACCCTACCAACGAGCCCTTATGCGCCACAGTCAAATCCTGATAAAGAGATTGATCAAAGCGACTTGTTTACCATCAATTCTGAAACAGTCAAGAACTATGCAAGCAAGAAAGTGAAGGCAAGCGAACAGGGATTGGCTTTTGAGAAAGATAGCAGTATCGAAGGCTTGGCTGGTGATGTTGGTCCAAGTCACGTCTTGAAGTTTGATGTAACTGTCACTGGAGACGGGGAACAAACCTTCTCAACAAGTGGGGACAATCGTATCTATCTAGCTGATAAAGACGGCTACCTTGCTTATCAATTTGAACAGTTCCATATCCAATTCAATAAAAAACTTGAAAAGAACAAACGTTATCAAATCTCCATCGTGACCAAACCACAATCTACAGAAGTCTATGTGGATGGTGAAAAGATTGAGCGTATTGCAAATCCAGCCCACCCTCGCTTTGCCCACAATAGCTTGGTACTACCGCTTGAAAGCATCGGTGGTTTCAAAGGAATCTTGCATAGCGCAGAGTTGTCAGACAAACCATTTGTAAATCCTCGTTTGATTTCAAATGATAAGATTACTGCAACCGCAAGCAGTCAGCAACTTCCAGGAAACGCGACTGAAGGCGCTGTTGAAAAGGCCTTTGACAATGATCCAAATACCTTCTGGCATACTAAGTGGACTGGTGACACTGCGCCATACACTCTTACTATGACCTTGAAAGAAGCAGAAAAAATCAATGGTTTGACCTATCTCCCACGTCCAGGTGGTGGAAATGGTGTCGTTACTCGCTACGAAATCTACGCACAAAAAGATGGCCAAATGGTCAAGGTTTCAGAAGGAAACTGGGACAACAATGCCCAAGAAAAAACAGTCAACTTTGCGGCGGTACATACCAACAAGATTGAGTTGAAAGTATTGGAAGGCGTTGGTGGTTTTGCAAGTGCAGCTGAAGTTCATCTATTGAAACCTGTGAAAGAAGAGCAAGAAACACCTGCACCAAGTCAACCAGAAAAACCAACTACACCTGAAAAACCAAAAGTAGAGCAAACAGGTGATGGAACAGTTGAATTGGCAGATCAATTCACTGCAAGTAAACCAGCTAGTGAAGACAGCATTGTGGCTGCCAGCAAGAGCGCAGACTATCTCAAGAAAGAGTACAAGGTCTTCCCAACGCCACAAAAAGTGACTTATGGCGAAGGTGTTACAGCCCTTCGTAAGCAAGTCAATCTGGTCATGGGCGATCAACTCGATGTCTATACTCGCAATCGCTTGAAGAGTGTCTTGCAGGACAATCAAGTATCTTATACAACTGGTAAGGCAGCAATCGCTGGCGCAACCAATATCTATCTTGGAGTGCATGGACAAGGCTCACAAGCAGAGCAAAACTTGTCCAATGTTTCAGCAGGTCTCTTTGACAAGATTGACGCCTATGTCTTGAGTATCAAGGATAATTCGATTTCCATCGTCGGAAAAGACACTGATGCAGTCTTCTATGGTTTGACAACCTTGAAACACATGCTCAAGGAAAGCCAAGTGCCAGTCCTTCGTAATGTGACAGTAGAAGATTATGCAGAGCTCAAGAACCGTGGTTTCATCGAAGGTTACTATGGAAACCCATGGTCGAATGCCGATCGTGCAGAGCTCATGCGTTATGGTGGCGATTTGAAATTGAACCAATACTTCTTTGCACCAAAAGACGATCCATACCACAACAAGAAATGGCGTGAACTCTATCCAGAAGAAAAACTAGCTGAAATCCGTGAACTCGCTCGTGTCGGAAATCAAAGTAAAACACGCTATGTCTGGACTATCCATCCATTCATGAACAACCGCATCCGCTTTGGCAATGAAGCGCATTACCAAGAAGATTTGGCAACCATCAAGGCTAAATTTACCCAGTTGATGAAAGTGGGTGTCCGCGAATTTGGTATCCTTGCAGATGATGCTCCAAGCCCAGTCGGAGGCTACAATAGCTACAACCGCTTGATGCAAGATATGACCAAGTGGTTGACTGAAATGCAGGGAACTTACAGCGGTCTTCGTAAAGAAATGATCTTTGTTCCTGGACAGTATTGGGGTAATGGACGTGAGGATGAGTTGAAATCCCTCAATGAAAATCTCCCAAGTTCAACATCCATGACCTTGACGGGTGGTAAGATTTGGGGCGAAGTCTCTGAAAGCTTCCTTTCAACTCTCAAGAACAATCTATCCGCAGGTGGCAAGACCTATCGCCCAGTTTCACTTTGGATTAACTGGCCAGTAACAGATAACTCGAAACAACACTTGATTCTAGGTGGTGGTGAGAAATTCCTTCATCCAAACGTGGATCCAAGTTTGCTATCGGGTATCATGTTGAACCCAATGCAACAGTCTGAACCATCTAAGATTGCCCTCTTTGCCGGAGCTCAATACTCATGGAAACAGTGGAAATCAGAAGAAGAAGCTAAGAAAATCAATGATATTGCCTTCAACTTTGTAGAAAATGGTCATTTTGAAGATAGCAAGGTATCAGCAGCCTTCCGCGAACTTGGTAAGCACATGATCAACCAAAACATGGATAATCGTGTCGTCAAACTAGAAGAATCGGTAGACTTGGCTCCAAAATTAACAGACTTCATGACCAAGCTTAAAGCAGGTCAGGATGTGACTTCCGAACGTGCAGCCTTGCGTGCAGAATTTGCCAAGATTAAAGAAGCAGCTGAGCTCTATAAAGCATCAGGTGATAAAAAGATGGTTGCCCAAATCCACTATTGGTTGGATAATGCAATCGACCAAATGAATGCCCTTGATGCCTTCCTTACAGGAACTGAAGCCATGGCTACAAACGATGCAGCCAAACTTTGGGATAGCTACTATAAAGGTTTGAAATTGTACGAACAGTCTCAAACTCACACCTTCCATTATGTAGACCATATGGAAAAAGCTGAATTGGGTGTTCAACATATTCGTCCATTTATCCTATCCTTGAAAGAAGTTCTGGCATCTGAAGTTCAAAAAGTCTTGCATCCAGATCAAATCATCAGTACCTTTATCACCAATCGAACAGGGGTAGAAGGTGGTTTGGCAGAAGTAACGGATGGCGATTTGGCAACTCATGCGATTATTAAATCACCAAATAGCATCAAGACAGGTGATTATATTGGTATGAAGTTCAACAAGCCAGTATCGATTCAAACCTTGACCTTTGCTATGGGAACCCAGGCTAATCCAAATGATACCTTTAGTAAGGCAGAAGTGCAGTATCAAGATGAAAATGACAACTGGGTAACCTTGAAAGAGCCAAGCTATGTCGGGAATGAATCCCTTCTTAAGTTTGAAAATCTCACTATCAAGGCCAAGGCAGTTCGCATGATTGCGACAGCAGACCGCGAGAACACTTGGTTTGCAGTTCAGGAAATTGCAGTCAACCGTCCAGTTGAAAAAGCTCGTAGCCAACAAGCAACGACAGTTAGTCTAAGCTCAAATCTAGTTTATAAACTAAATACCTCAGCCCGTCAAATCACTGATGGCAAGGACAATACAGAAGCCATGATGGCAAATG
This sequence comes from Streptococcus sp. FDAARGOS_256, assembly GCF_002289235.2. Taxonomy (GTDB): domain Bacteria; phylum Bacillota; class Bacilli; order Lactobacillales; family Streptococcaceae; genus Streptococcus. Next base: position 1,218,894 of record NZ_NTGM02000001.1, on the reverse strand, counting down.
CTGATGGAAGCAATACAACTCCAGTAGATGCCTGGGCACAACTGGACCTCGGTGAAGTCAAGTCAGTCACTAAAGTACGACTTCGCCAAGGAACGGGTGATAAGCTTGCCGCAGGTGTACTTGAGTACTCTACAGATGGGACTGCATGGCAAGAGTTGGATCGCCTATCAGGAGAACAAACCAAGGAAGTGACCAGAGCTATTAATGCTCGTTACATCCGAGTCCGCAATACCAAGGCTCTCGACCTATGGTGGCGTATCCAGGACTTCTCTGTTGAGACACGCTCTGGAAACAGCGAGTTAACAGACACCAACGTGGAATCATTGAAGGAAACGCCGGTAGTGGATAGCTTAGGCAGTTACGAGCTTCAAATTCCAGCTGGAACCAAACTCCCTGCTCATAGCTATCTAGGTATGAAGCTTGACCGTATCCATCAGATCAAGAGCATCCAGCTCAAAGGTCAGGCCAACAACCCAGCTCTTAGTCTAGAGTACTCTGTAAATGCGCAAGAATGGACACCAGCTAGCCAGTTGACAGACAGATCTGTGGTGAGCCACTTGGTACGTTATGTTCGTCTGGTCAATAAAACAGATCAGGAACAAGCTGTGACAGCCACTTCTCTCCTTGTGACAACCAAAGAAGTACAACCAACCAAACTAGAATCTACAACTATGGGCATTCATCCAACATACGGAAGCAATGATGTTCGTAAACTGAACAACCTAGATCAACTATTTGACGGTGTTTACAACAACTTCGTTGAGTTTTCAGACTACGCCCATAAAGATGGTCACGTAACCTTGAAACTTGGTAGCGAACGCACTATCAAGAAGATTAGAGCTTACATCCAAGACGGAACGCAAAACTATCTTCGTGATGGTAAGATTCAAGTCAGCCAAGACGGTAAAACTTGGACTGATGTCGTGACAGTAGGAGATGGTGTGGCCAATAGCACACACGATGATTCATTGACAGATGGTTGGACACATGATTCTAAGATGCCAGGAAATCGCTATATCGAGGGTAAATTGGCGACACCAGTCAAAGCTAACTATCTCCGTGTCCTCTATACAGCAGACTATGATGCCCGTTTTGTAGGCTTTACAGAATTGGTCATCAACGATGGTGAATTTGTCAAACCAATCAATGATCCAACAGTAGAAGGAAGTAGTGGAGAAAGCCAAGGCAACCTTTATAATAATCTTGTAGACGGCAAAGTCTTGACCAGCTACAAGTCTGAAAAAGACAAGGGCGAATTGGTGTATCACTTGTCTGAACCAACTAAAGCTAACCACCTTCGTCTCGTTTCCAGTCTTCCTGAAGGAGCTAAGGCACGTGTTCTTGCTAGAACACTCAAGGATGGTCAAGACAGTTGGACAGACCTCGGTGCCATTACATCTAGTCTCCAAACCTTCGCTATCCGAAATGGTGGCTCTCTTCTAGACGTCAAACTAGTCTGGGAAGGTGGCAAGGCTGAGTTTTATGAATTGGCAAGCTTCCATCAAGAATTAACAGAAGAACCTGTTCAGTCAAGCAAGGGCGAAGAGCCAGCACCCGTTCTTGAGGTTCCTGAATTCACAGGTGGTGTCAATGCAGTTGAAGCCCTAGTACATGAACTTCCAGAGTACACAGGCCCAGTAGCGACAGTAGGTGATCAAGCTGCTCCAACAGTAGAGAAACCTGAGTTCAAGGGTGGCGTCAATGCAGTGATGGCTCTAGTGCATGAATTGCCAGAGTACACAGGCGCAGTAGCAACAGTAGGTGACCAAGCAGCTCCAACAGTAGAGAAACCTGAGTTCAATGGCGGTGTCAATGCTGTTATGGCACTGGTACATGAGCTTCCAGAATACACAGGTCCATTATCGACAGTAGGCGACCAAGCAGCTCCAACAGTAGAAAAACCTGAGTTTAAACTTAGCACTCTAGTTTCTGATCAAGGTAAGACTCCAGATCATAAACAAGAAATTGCTAGACAAGAAACAGCAAAACAGAGCTTGCCAGCAACAGGTGAGAGTCAATCTGACACAGCCCTCTTCCTAGCAGGTGTTAGCCTAGCCCTATCTGCTCTCTTTGTAGCAAAAACAAAGAAAGACTAGTATTTAGTAAAACCTCTTAACAAGATTACGAAATCCGTTTCCTATCTTTCCCAATGAGGTTTATAGTACAGAAAAAGCCTGAGAAGATGTCTTCTCAGGCTTTTGTTAAGCACATAAATGCAATAGTGCTATGAAAAAATCACCCAGAAAAATCTGGGTGATAAATGTTATGGTTGTGCTGGTTGAGGATTCTGATTTTGGTTCTGGTTTTGTTGACCAGGCGTTGTATTTGGTTGCTGGTTATTGGTATTATTGTTTGCACTATTATTCGTGCTTGGAGTAGTTGAGCTTGACTGTGCAGTTGAACTTTCTGATGTCGAGCTCGAACTTTCAGGTGTTGGGGTTTGTTGCGGAGCAGGAGCAGTCCATGCAGAACGAGCACCGTTTTTAAAGACGAACTCACCACTTCGATAGAGGCCTTCTGGCATAGTCCAGTCGCCAGGGTTGTTATCCTCAGACAGATAAGTCATCATTGAACGGTAAACCTTAGCTGCAACATAGAAGCCATCGCCAACGATAGGAGTAAGGCGGTTTGAGTAACCTGTCCATACAGCCATTGAATATTTGCGAGTATAACCAACAAACATTTCATCTGGTGCTACATAACCAGTATTTTTGATGTAGTTTTCAATTTCATCATCTGTATAGTTTGATGTACCAGTCTTACCAGCTTGAGGTAGCCAAGGGAGATAAGCACCACGACCAGTTCCGTATGCTAAGACAGTCTTCATCATTTCCGTCATCATATAGGCGGTCGTCTCTTTCATGGCACGAGTACCAGGATCAGCGTATTCTTTTGAGCTACCATCGCTAAAGACGATTTTGTTGATATACATTGGTTTATGGTAGATACCACCGTTAGCAAAAGCAGCGTAAGCAGCAGCCATTTTCTCACTACTTGCTCCGTACTTTTTGTTTGACTCAGTCGTATTACTTGAAATCGCGTTGGCATAGTGCATATCTGGATAGTCAATACCGATTCCATTTAGGAAGGTCTTGGCTCTATCCAAACCGACTTTGTTCAAGGTTTCTACGGCTGTAACGTTCCGTGATTGTTGGAGCGCATATTGGATGGTAATATTTCCAAAATAACTTCTATCCCAGTTGTAAACAGGAGTATCTGTTCCAGGATAGTTGTAAGGAACATCATGTACAATCGAAGCAGTTGAGTCGTAGATGTCATACTCTAAGGCAGGAGCATAGTCTGTGATTGGCTTCATGGTAGAACCCCAGTCACGGTTGGTTTCAACAGCTTGGTTGATTCCGAAGGAAACATTGCTTGATTGGTGACGAGAACCTAACTGAGCAATAACTTTCCCGTTTGTCACATCCACAATCGTTGAAGCTACTTGCATTTCATCATCTGGATAGTTGACATACTCGTCGGTATTGTAGATATCCCAGAGATGTTGTTGAACTTTAGGATCAACGTTGGTGTAGACATCCATACCAGTCGTTAAGAGGTTGTAGCCTGTTTCTTGTTCGACTTGATCGATTACCTCTTTGAGATAGTTGTCCATGTATGGAGGATAACTATTAGCCGATTTTAGACTTTGAAGTCCATCTGTAATCGGAGTATTAATCGCTTTTTCATATTGCTCAGCTGAAATGTAACCTTGCCCCTTCATCTCAGAGAGGACGAGATTACGACGTTCTTGAGCAGCTTCTGGATGCGAGTATGGATCATACTGGTTTGGAGCCTGAGGCATACCAGCAAGGAGAGCCAATTGAGGAATACTTAGATCTTTGAGATCCTTGCCATAGTAACTTTGGGCAGCTGTCTGCATTCCATAGTTACCGTTTGACATGTAAACCTTGTTGATGTAGTAGGTCAAGATCTCTTGTTTAGTCGCTTTTTGTTCTAGCTGAACGGCTAACCAAGCTTCCTGGGCCTTACGAGAAAGAGTCTGATCAGAAGTTGACGTAGAGAAATAAGTTAACTTGATCAACTGCTGTGTCAAGGTTGAAGCTCCTTGCAGACCTCCACCACCACGAAGGTTTCGGAGGGTAGCACCTAGGATACGGATTGTGTCGATTCCTCGGTGATTAAAGAAGCGATGGTCCTCAATCGAAACAATAGCGTTGACCAAATCGGTCGGTATTTCGTTTGCTTGGGCATTGACCCGACGTTCCGAACCAAGATCAGCGATAAGCTCGTCATTGCTATCATAGATCTTACTTGACGTTGTAGCGACTAGTTTACTTTCAGAAAGTTCTGGAGCCTTGCTAACATAGTAGAGGAAGAGACCTCCACCAAGCATTACAGCTGCGATAAATACAGTTAAGAGACTGATACTGACATACTTAGCTATTCGCAGAAAAGTTTGTTTGTTCATCTTGTTTTACCACCTAGTAAATGTTCTTTGATAATGTCGAGGTAGGGAATTTGAGGAAAGGCACCCGGCTCAATCCTATATCCATTTTCTCGAATATATCCAAGTGGCATTGACTTCTGTCCCTTATCTTGATGATAGAAACGGATGAGGTCAATAGCCGGTAATAAGTAGGTTTCTTGCTGAGAAGAAAAGTGAAGGAGTACAAAGCAGATTCCTTGCTGGGCAAGGACTTGTTCCATATGCTGGATCTGATGGGGATGAAAATTCTTCATCGGTATCGCATGTTTTTGCCTGGTTTCCTTTGCTTCAAAGTCGATGTAGTATCCATCATAAACCCCTGAATAGTCAGTAGTTGAAGCTTGTCTAAAGTAGGCTTCAACGATCTTGGCTCGACTTCGTTGGGGATAGTCGACACGTACGATTTGGATGGGAGTCGGTTTCTTGTGAATAACAGCTAACCCATGCGACAAATAGTAGTCGTTCGTAGCATTGATCATCTTTTCAAAAGACATTCCCCGATTTGCGAAATTTTTAGTTTGTGACAGGGGTGCTTGCCTCTTTTGAGATGAAATTTTATGTGGATAGTTGACCATAATTCTCCTTATTGGTACAATAACATCACTCTATTATATCATAAATTTACAAAGAAAGGGTTAAAAATGACATCAGCCTTGATTTTAGGCTATTCAGCCTTGGACCTTGGTCTCTTTAATGACAAGGATATTCGCGTTGATATTATCAAAACAGCCATTCGAAGAGACCTGGAACGTCTAGCAGAGAATGGGGTGAACTGGCTTGTCTTTACAGGGACTTTGGGCTTTGAGTACTGGGCGCTTCAGGTAGCAAAAGACATGAAAGCAGACTATGGATTTCAGCTGGCGACCATTTTTGATTTTGAAACCCATGGCAGTAATTGGAATGAAGCAAATCAAGCGAAACTGAGTGAGTTCAAGCAGGTTGATTTTGTCAAATACGCCTATCCACAATATGAGCACAAGGGACAACTACGCGATTATCAGAAATTTCTGCTGGAAAATACAGATACTTGTTACCTTTTTTACGACGAAGAAAACGAAACCAAGTTACGATATTTTTACCAAATGATGAAAAATCAAGCGGACTATGTTACAAGAAGATTAACATTTGAGGACTTGAATGAAATAGTAGAAAATTTTTCTGAAAAGTAAGCCTTTGACCTTGATTTTTACTTGTCTTTTTTTATATAATAATACTAGTAACCCAGAATGGAGAGAGACATGGCAAGTATTATATTTTCAGCGAAAGATATTTTTGAACAAGAATTTGGACGTGAAGTACGTGGATACAGCAAAGCAGAGGTAGACGAATTCCTAGACGATGTGATTAAGGACTATGAAACCTACGCAGCTTTGGTCAAATCCCTTCGTCAAGAGATTGCTGATTTGAAGGAAGAATTATCTCATAAACCACAGGTTGCGCCAACTCAACCAGACTCTATTGAAGTAACAGCTTCTACTTCAATGACAAACTTTGATATTTTGAAACGCTTAAATCGTCTCGAAAAAGAAGTATTTGGTAAGCAAATCTTAGACAACCAAGATTGATAATTGACTAAGGAATGAGTGCAATTTTTGGATAATCGCGTGAAGAGGTTCTCTTTTCATGAGGAAAGTCCATGCTAGCACAGGCTGTGATGCCTGTAGTGTTTGTGCTAGGCGAATCCATAAGCCTAGGGACGAGAAATCGTTACGGCAGTCGAAATGGCTAAGTCTTCGGATAGGTCAGAATAGGCTTGAAAGTGCCACAGTGACGGAGTCTTTCTGGAAACAGAGAGAGTGGAACGCGGTAAACCCCTCAAGCTAGCAACCCAAATTTTGGTCGGGGCATGGAGTGCACGGAAACGAACGTAGTACTCTGACTGCTAGCAGATTTATGCTGTTAGCGGTAGACAGATGATTATCGAAGGAAGTGGTCCTAGTCACTTCTGGAACAAAACATGGCTTATAGAAAATTGCATATAGGTTGGGGCTGAGAAATCTTTCTCAACCTCATTTTTTAAAGTGAACAAGAGAAAGGTCTTGCAAGACTAGAAATGAAAGAACAATTTAATTTAATCGCAACTGCTGCGGCGGGTCTCGAGGCTGTCGTTGGACGTGAGGTGCGAGACCTTGGTTATGATTGCCAGGTTGAAAATGGGCGTGTCCGCTTTCAAGGAGATGTGAAGGCAATCATCGAGACCAATCTTTGGCTTCGTGCAGCGGATCGCATCAAGATTGTAGTCGGAAGTTTTCCTGCTAAGACTTTTGAAGAGCTTTTTCAAGGTGTTTTTGCTCTAGATTGGGAAAACTATCTCCCGCTAGGAGCACGCTTCCCGATATCAAAGGCAAAATGTGTGAAGTCTAAACTCCACAACGAGCCCAGTGTTCAGGCTATTTCTAAGAAGGCTGTTGTGAAGAAATTACAAAAACACTATGCCCGTCCAGAAGGAGTTCCCTTGATGGAAACGGGTCCCGAGTTTAAGATTGAGGTATCTATCCTGAAAGATGTGGCAACTGTCATGATTGACACGACTGGTTCTAGCCTCTTTAAGCGTGGTTATCGTACGGAAAAGGGTGGAGCGCCGATCAAAGAAAACATGGCAGCAGCCATTTTACAACTATCTAATTGGTATCCAGACAAGCCCTTGATTGATCCGACCTGTGGTTCAGGAACGTTCTGTATCGAGGCGGCTATGATTGCTAGAAAGATGGCTCCAGGACTTCGCCGTTCCTTTGCTTTTGAGGAATGGAACTGGGTCAGCGATCGGTTAATCCAAGAAGTTCGCACAGAGGCGGCTAAGAAAATTGATCGTGAACTTGAGCTGGACATTATGGGCTGTGATATAGATGCTCGCATGGTGGAAATTGCCAAGGCAAATGCTCAAGCAGCAGGTGTCGCAGGTGACATCACCTTTAAGCAAATGCGGGTACAGGACTTGCGCACAGACAAGATTAATGGCGTTATCATTTCCAATCCACCATATGGGGAACGCTTGTCTGATGATGCAGGAGTTACCAAGCTCTATGCTGAGATGGGACAGGTCTTTGCACCACTGAAAACGTGGAGTAAGTTTATCCTGACGAGTGACGAAGCTTTTGAAAGCAAGTACGGAAGTCCAGCTGATAAAAAACGAAAACTCTATAACGGGACCTTAAAAGTGGATTTGTATCAATACTTTGGTCAGCGTGTCAAACGCCAAGAGGTAAAATAGAAAGGTGAACTCATGAGTAAGAAAAGACGTGATCGTCATAAAAAAGGACATCAAGAACCACAATTCGACTTTGACGAAGCAAAAGACTTGACTGTTGGTCAGGTCATTCGTAAGAATGAAGAGGTTGAAGCAGGAGTATTGCCTGAGGACAGTATCTTAGACAAATACATCAAACAACACCGTGAAGAGATTGAAGCTGACAAGTTTGAAACTCGTCAGTTTAAAAAAGAAGAACTGGCTTCTACTCAAAACCTAGAGGAAATGATCCAAGAAGTTCGTGAATCAAGTGAATCTTCTGATCAGGTAGACGATTCAGACATGGTTGCTGAGGAATCTATTGAAGAGATAGAAAATGAAGAGACTACTCAGTTTGTTCCACCCCTTCAAGATGAAGAAAGTGCTGAAATAGAGCCTCTCGTTTTAACAGAAACAGAGCCCAAGGAAATAAATGAGGAACGAGAAGAGGAGACCTATACACCTCTATCACGTTCGGCTCAAACAGAACCTGAAACAGGCTCTAAGAAGAAAGGTGTCATCATCATTGCTTCGGTAGTAGCTGCAATCCTTGTGCTTGCTGGAACATATTATGTCTACAGTCAAGTATCTCGTTCAAACCAAGAAATCCAGTCTTCTCAAGCAGCTTCTTCGGATGATCAAGGGACACAAACAGCTTTGAAAGACTTCAATGATCTCTATGATACTTTCTATACAGATGCTAATAAGACAGCTCTGAAAAACAGCCAGTTTGATAAATTGAGCCAACTGAAAACCTTGCTAGATAAGTTAGAAGGTAGCCGTGATTATACACTAGCTAAGTCAAGATATGATAGCCTAGCAACTCAAATCAAGGCTATTCAAGATGTTAATGCCCTCTTTGAAAGTCCAGCTATTACGGACGGAGTCTTGGATACTAATGCTAAGGCCAAGGCGGATGCTAAATTTACAGAAATTAAGACAGGCAACACAGAACTAGACAAACTCTTGGATAAGGCCATTAGTCTTGGAAAGAGTCAACAAACCAGTGCTTCCAGCTCAAGTTCGAGCTCTAGCACGAGTCAAGCAAGCTCAAGTTCAGCTACAGAGAGCAATGCAAGCAGTACGACACCTTCAACAAGCACCGCGGCACCAGCTAGAGACACAAATGGTGGTTTGTCTGGCGATGGGGTTAATCTTCAAAGAAGTGCTAGTCGTGTACCTTACAACCAATCAGCTGTAGACGATAGCAACAACCCTGCTTGGACCTTTGCGGATGGTGTATTGGAACAAGTTCTAGCAACATCACGTGCTCGTGGCTATATCACTGGAAATCAATATATCCTAGAACGTGTCAATATCGTAAACGGAAATGGTTATTACAACCTCTATAAACCAGATGGAACCTATCTCTTCACCCTCAACTGTAAGACAGGTTACTTTGTAGGGAATGGTTCTGGTCATGCAGATGACTTGGACTATTAGGACTCCGTTACAAAATTCTTTCCTTTCATAGGTAAAAATGATAAAATAAAACATATTAAACAAGAGGAGTGTCACATGACAAAAGCTAACTTTGGTGTCGTTGGTATGGCCGTAATGGGTCGTAACCTTGCCCTAAATATCGAATCTCGTGGTTATACAGTTGCCATTTACAACCGTAGTAAAGAAAAAACAGAAGACGTAATTGCTTGCCATCCTGAAAAGAACTTTGTGCCAAGCTATGACGTTGAAAGCTTTGTAAACTCAATCGAAAAACCTCGTCGTATCATGCTGATGGTTCAAGCTGGACCTGGTACAGACGCAACTATCCAAGCTCTTCTTCCCCACCTCGACAAGGGAGATATATTGATTGATGGAGGAAACACTTTCTACAAAGATACCATCCGTCGTAACGAAGAACTAGCAAACTCAGGTATCAACTTTATCGGTACAGGAGTTTCTGGTGGTGAAAAAGGTGCCCTTGAAGGGCCTTCTATCATGCCTGGTGGACAAAAAGAAGCCTACGAATTGGTTGCGGATGTTCTCGAAGAAATCTCAGCTAAAGCACCAGAAGATGGCAAACCATGTGTGACTTACATCGGTCCTGATGGAGCTGGTCACTATGTAAAAATGGTCCACAACGGTATCGAGTATGGTGACATGCAATTGATCGCAGAAAGCTATGACTTGATGCAACACTTGCTTGGCCTTTCTGCAGAAGACATGGCTGAAATCTTTACTGAGTGGAACAAGGGAGAGTTGGACAGCTACTTGATCGAAATCACAGCTGATATCTTGAGCCGTAAAGACGATGAAGGTCAAGATGGACCAATCGTAGACTACATCCTGGATGCTGCAGGAAACAAAGGAACTGGTAAATGGACTAGCCAATCAGCTCTTGACCTTGGTGTGCCATTGTCACTGATTACTGAGTCAGTATTTGCCCGCTACATCTCCACATACAAAGAAGAGCGTGTACATGCTAGCAAGGTCCTTCCAAAACCAGCTGATTTCAAATTTGAAGGTGACAAGGCTGAGTTGATCGAAAAGATCCGTCAAGCCCTTTACTTCTCAAAAATCATTTCATACGCACAAGGTTTTGCTCAATTGCGTGTAGCTTCTAAAGAAAACAACTGGAACTTGCCATTTGCGGACATCGCCTCTATCTGGCGTGATGGCTGTATCATCCGTTCTCGTTTCTTGCAAAAGATCACAGATGCCTACAACCGCGATGCTGATCTTGCTAACCTTCTCTTGGATGAGTACTTCTTGGATGTTACTGCCAAGTACCAACAAGCAGTGCGCGATATCGTAGCTCTTGCTGTTCAAGCTGGTGTACCAGTGCCAACTTTCTCAGCAGCTATTACTTACTTTGATAGCTACCGTTCAGCAGACCTTCCAGCTAACTTGATCCAAGCGCAACGTGACTACTTTGGTGCCCACACTTACCAACGTAAAGACAAAGAAGGAACATTCCACTACTCTTGGTATGACGAAAAATAAGTAGGTCTGCCATGGGGAAACGGATTTTATTACTTGAGAAAGAACGAAATCTCGCTCATTTTCTCAGTCTGGAACTCCAAAAAGAGCAATACCGTGTTGATCTGGTCGAGGAGGGGCAAAAAGCCCTCTCCATGGCTCTCCAGACAGATTATGACTTGATTTTACTGAATGCTCGTCTGGGGAATATGACGGCCCAGGATTTTGCAGAGAGGCTGAGTCGGACAAAACCTGCCTCAGTGATTATGGTCTTGGACCATCGCGAAGAATTGCAAGACCAGATTGAGACAATCCAGCGCTTCGCCGTTTCTTACATCTATAAGCCAGTGATTATTGATCAGCTGGTGGCTCGTATTTCAGCGATTTTCCGAGGTCGGGACTTTATCGACCAACACTGTAGTCAGATGAAGGTCCCAACATCTTACCGCAATTTGCGTATGGATGTAGAACATCATACCGTTTATCGTGGCGAGGAGATGATTGCTCTGACGCGCCGTGAGTATGACCTTTTGGCCACTCTCATGGGAAGCAAGAAGGTCTTGACTCGTGAGCAGTTGTTGGAAAGTGTTTGGAAGTACGAAAGTGCGACAGAAACTAATATCGTGGATGTTTATATCCGTTATCTACGTAGCAAGCTTGATGTAAAAGGTCAAAAAAGCTACATTAAAACCGTGCGTGGTGTTGGGTACACCATGCAAGAATAGAAAAGCAGTTGCAGTTGTGTAACTGCTTTTTTTGAGAAGTTTCTATATATTGACATACAATAAAGTCTTTGCTACAATCAGTTATGGAGGAAAGATCTAATGAAGAAATTTAAAATAATGATGCAAGTCGCACTAGCAACATTTTTCTTTGGTTTGCTAGCGACAAATACTGTATTTGCGGATACCACAGGTGGCCAATTTGTTGATAAGGATAATAGAAAATATTATGTAAAAGATGATCATAAAGCAATCTATTGGCATAAAATAGACGGTAAAACTTACTATTTTGGTGATAGAGGAGAGATGGTTGTCGGTTGGCAATACGTAGAAATTCATGGAACAGGTTATCGTGATAATTTATTTAATAATCGTCCAGTCTTAGAAATTGGCCTTCAACAGAAGTGGTACTATTTTGGACAAGATGGTGCTTTGCTAGAACAAACAGATAAACAAGTACTAGAGGCAAAAACGTCTGAAAATACAGGAAAAGTATACGGTGAACAATATACTCCATCTGCTGAAAAGAGAACTTATTATTTTGATAATAATTATGCCGTAAAGACGGGCTGGACTTATGAAGACGGCAATTGGTATTATTTAAATAAGCTAGGAATTTCTGGCGATGATTCTTACAATCCACTACCAATTGGTGAAGTTGCTAAGGGTTGGACTCAAGATTTCCATGTTACTTTTGGCATTGATAGAAGCAAACCTGCTCCGTGGTACTACTTAGATCCAACAACTGGCATCATGCAAACAGGTTGGAAACAACTTGGCAATAAGTGGTACTACCTCCGTTCATCAGGTGCAATGGCAACTGGCTGGTATCAAGAAGGCTCAACTTGGTACTATTTAGACGATCCAAATGGCGATATGAAAACGGGCTGGCAATATCTTGGGAACAAGTGGTACTATCTCCGTTCATCAGGAGCCATGGCGACTGGCTGGTATCAGGAAGGTTCGACTTGGTATTATCTACATACAAGTAATGGCGATATGAAGACTGGCTGGTTCCAGGTTAATGGTAAATGGTACTACGCATATAGTTCAGGTGCTTTAGCAGTGAATACGACCGTAGAAGGCTATTCGGTCAACTATAATGGCGAATGGGTCCAATAATGAAGGAGGCGATTGTGAAGGAAACAATCGCTTTTTTTGTGAAAATATAATAAAATAGATAGGAGAAAATACTACTGTATGAAAAGTGAGACGGTCTTTTCGTCTGGTTAAAGGAAAACATGACAAAAAAAGTTGGTGTCGGTCAGGCACATAGTAAGATTATTTTAATAGGAGAGCATGCGGTCGTATACGGCTATCCTGCCATTTCCTTGCCTCTTTTAGAGGTGGAGGTGACCTGCAAGGTGGTCCCTGCTGAAAGTCCATGGCGTCTTTATGAGGAGGATACCTTGTCCATGGCGGTGTATGCCTCGTTAGAATATTTAGAGATTAAAGAAGCCTGCATTCGATGTGTGATTGACTCGGCTATCCCTGAAAAACGGGGGATGGGTTCGTCAGCGGCTATCAGCATAGCGGCCATTCGTGCGGTATTTGACTACTACCAAGCCGACCTGCCTCACGATGTGCTAGAAATCTTGGTCAATCGGGCTGAGATGATTGCCCATATGAATCCAAGCGGTTTGGATGCCAAGACCTGTCTCAGTGACCAACCTATTCGCTTTATCAAAAATGTTGGTTTTACAGAACTTGAGATGAACCTATCTGCTTATTTGGTGATTGCAGATACAGGTGTGTATGGCCACACTCGTGAAGCTATCCAAGTCGTTCAAAGCAAGGGAAAGGATGCCCTGCCGTTTTTGCATGCCTTGGGAGAATTGACCCAGCAAGCAGAAGATGCGATTAGACGAAAAGATGCTGAGGGACTGGGACAAATCCTCAGTCAAGCGCATTTACATTTAAAAGAAATTGGTGTCAGTAGCCCTGAGGCAGACTCCCTCGTTGAAGCGGCTCTGAGCCATGGTGCTCTAGGTGCCAAGATGAGTGGTGGTGGACTAGGAGGCTGTATTATCGCCTTGGTAGCTAATCTGGACCAAGCGCAAGAACTAGCAAAACGATTAGAAGAGAAAGGAGCTGTTCAGACATGGATCGAAAGCCTGTAACAGTACGTTCCTACGCAAATATTGCCATTATCAAATATTGGGGAAAGAAAAAAGAAAAAGAGATGGTTCCTGCTACTAGCAGTATCTCTCTGACTTTGGAAAACATGTACACAGAGACGACCTTGTCGCCTCTACCGACGGATGCGACTGCTGATGCCTTTTATATCAATGGTCAGCTTCAGAGTGAGGCTGAGCATGCCAAGATGAGCAAAATCATCAACCGTTACCGTCCAGAAGGTGAGGGATTTGTCCGTATCGATACCCAAAACAACATGCCGACTGCGGCTGGCTTGTCATCCAGTTCTAGTGGTTTGTCCGCCTTGGTCAAGGCATGCAATGCTTATTTCCAGCTTGGTTTGAATCGGAGTCAGTTGGCACAGGAGGCTAAGTTTGCTTCTGGTTCTTCCTCTCGTAGTTTTTATGGGCCACTCGGTGCCTGGGACAAGGATAGTGGGGAGATTTACCCTGTAGAGACAGACTTGAGACTAGCTATGATCATGTTGGTGCTAGAGGACAAGAAAAAACCAATTTCTAGCCGTGATGGGATGAAACTCTGTGTGGAAACCTCGACGACCTTTGATGACTGGGTACGCCAGTCTGAGAAGGACTATCAGGATATGCTGCTTTATCTCAAGGAAAATGACTTTGCCAAGGTTGGGGAATTAACGGAGAAAAATGCCCTTGCTATGCACGCTACGACCAAAACAGCATCGCCAGCCTTTTCATATCTGACGGATGCTTCCTATGAAGCCATGGACTTTGTTCGCCAGCTTCGTGAGCAAGGGGAAGCCTGCTACTTTACCATGGATGCTGGTCCCAATGTCAAGGTCCTCTGTCAGGAGAAAGACTTGGAGCATTTATCAGAAATCTTCGGTCAACGTTACCGCTTGATTGTGTCAAAAACAAAGGATTTGAGTCAAGATGATTGCTGTTAAAACGTGCGGAAAACTCTATTGGGCAGGTGAATATGCTATTCTAGAGCCAGGGCAGTTGGCCTTGATAAAGGCCATCCCCATCTATATGAAGGCTGAGATTGCTTTTTCTGACAGCTACCGTATCTACTCAGGTCTGTTTGATTTCGCAGTGGACTTGACGCCAAATCTTGACTACAGCTTGATTCAAGAAACGATTGCTTTGATGGGGGACTTCCTCGCCAATCGTGGGCAAGCCTTGCGACCTTTTTCCTTGGAAATTCGTGGAAAAATGGAACGGGAAGGCAAAAAGTTTGGTCTGGGTTCGAGTGGTAGCGTCGTTGTCTTGGTGATCAAGGCCCTGCTGGCTCTATATGATATTACGGTTGATCCGGAACTCTTGTTCAAGCTGGCAAGCGCGGTCTTGCTCAAGCGAGGCGACAATGGTTCTATGGGAGACCTTGCCTGTATTGTTGCAGAGGATTTGGTTCTCTACCAGTCTTTTGATCGAAAGAAGATAGCTGCTTGGTTGGAAGAAGAAAGCTTGGCAACAGTTTTGGAGCGTGCTTGGGGCTTTTCTATCTTACAAGTAAAACCAGGTCTAGAATGTGATTTCCTAGTTGGATGGACCAAGGAAGTAGCTGTGTCTAGTGACATGGTCAAGCAAATCAAGCAAAACATCAATCAGAATTTTTTAACTTCCTCAGAAGCAACGGTGGTTGCTTTGGTAGAAGCCCTGGAACAGGGGAATGCAGAAAAAATTATCGAGCAGCTGGAAACAGCCAGTCAGCTTTTAGAAGGTTTGAGCCCAGATATTTACACACCTTCGCTGAGACAGTTGAAAGAAGCCGGTCAAGATTTGCAGGCTGTTGCCAAGAGTAGCGGTGCTGGTGGTGGTGACTGTGGCATTGCCTTGAGTTTTGATGTGCAATCAACTGAAACCATAAAAAATCGCTGGGCCGATCTGGGGATTGAGCTCTTATACCAAGAAAGGATAGGACATGACGACAAATCGTAAGGACGAGCACATCCGCTATGCCCTTGAGCAGAAAAGTTCCTATAATAGCTTTGATGAGGTGGAGTTGATTCATTCTTCCCTGCCTCTTTATGACCTGGATGAGATTGATTTGTCTACAGAGTTTGCAGGTCGAAAGTGGGACTTTCCTTTTTATATCAATGCCATGACAGGTGGGAGCGAAAAAGGTAAAGAAATCAATCAAAAACTAGCTCAGGTGGCAGAAGCCTGTGGGATTTTGTTTGTAACGGGTTCTTATAGCGCAGCACTTAAGGATCCAACAGACGACTCTTTTTCTGTCAAATCTAGCCATCCAAATCTCCTCCTTGGAACCAATATTGGATTGGACAAGCCTGTTGAGTTAGGACTTCAGACTGTAGAAGAGATGAATCCTCTTCTCCTTCAAGTGCATGTTAATGTCATGCAGGAATTGCTCATGCAAGAGGGAGAAAGAAAGTTTCGAAACTGGCAATCACATCTGGCAGACTACAGCAAGCAAATCCCTGCTCCTATTATTCTCAAGGAAGTGGGCTTTGGGATGGATGTGAAGACCATCGAGAGAGCCTATGAACTGGGTGTTCGAACGGTTGACCTATCAGGTCGTGGTGGCACCAGCTTTGCCTATATCGAAAACCGTCGCAGTGGTCAGCGTGATTACCTCAATCAATGGGGCCAGTCTACTATGCAAGCCCTTCTCAATGCCCAAGACTGGAAAGACAAGGTCGAACTCTTGGTTAGCGGAGGCGTTCGGAATCCGCTTGATATGATTAAGTGCTTGGTCTTTGGAGCCAAGGCTGTAGGACTGTCTCGAACCGTTCTAGAGTTGATTGAAACCTACTCCGTCGAAGAGGTGATTGGCATCATCCAAGGCTGGAAAGACGATCTGCGTTTGATCATGTGTGCCCTTAACTGTGCCACCATAGCGGATCTGCAAAAAGTAGACTATATTCTTTATGGCAAACTCAAAGAAGCGAATGATCAGATCTAAAGAGGTCGGGACAAGAATCCCGCCCTTTTTTGTAGCCTTTTGCCAACTGTGGTGAGTTGATGAAACCAAGCTTGTAGGAGCGATTTCTGTCCAATCTCCTTTTTCCATCCTCAGACCGAGGTGACTTTTTTGAATTGTGATAAAATAGAAAAGAGAGGATGCAGCTATGAAAAAATTTCAAATCTTTTTATTTATTGAAGCCTGTCTATTGACGGGAGCTCTGATTTTGATGGTATCAGAGCATTTTTCGCGTTTTCTGCTGATTTTATTTCTCTTTATGCTCTTGCTACGCTATTATTCAGGTAAAGAGGGTAACAATGTGTTCCTCCTTGTGGCGACCATACTCTTCTTTTTCATCGTCATGCTTAATCCCTTTGTGATTATAGCCATCTTTGTGGCAGTGATTTACAGTCTCTTTCTTCTTTATCCAATGATGAACCAAGAAAAAGAGGAGACGGACTTGGTATTTGAAGAGGTGGTAACGGTTAAAAATGAACGCAATCCTTGGTTTGGCAATCTCCATCATTTCTCTAGTCACCAGACCTGCCAGTTTGACGATATCAACCTCTTTCGCCTGATGGGTAAGGACACCATTCATTTGGAAAGAGTTATCCTAACCAATCATGACAATGTCATTATCCTTAGAAAGATGGTCGGAACAACTAGGATTATCGTACCAGTTGATGTGGAAATCAGCCTCAGTGTTAACTGTCTTTATGGAGATCTAACCTTCCTTCATCAACCTAAGAGATCCCTCCGCAATGAACACTATCATCAGGAGACCAGAGACTATCTCAAGAGTAACAAGAGCGTCAAAATTTTCCTAACTACTATGGTTGGCGATGTGGAGGTGGTCAGAGGATGAAAAAGCAATCTTATCTGTTAATCGGGCTGACTGCTCTCCTTTTTATCCTCTTTTTGACCAATAGTCTACTTGATATTTTTGAACTGGATTGGTCCTATTTGCTACAGGATATCGAGAAAACGGAGAAACTCATCTTCTTGATCTTGGTCTTTAGTCTTTCCATGACCTTCTTTTTTGTCCTCTTTTGGCGGGTGATGGAAGAAATTTCACGCAGAAAAATGCAGATCAATCTCAAGCGACTGCTAGCAGGAAAAGAGGTGGTTTCTTTTGCAGATCCAGACTTGGAAGCCAGTTTCAAGTCCTTGTCTGGCAAGCTCAACCTCTTGACAGAGGCTGTTCAAAAGGCTGAAAATCAAAGCCTGGTCAGGGAAGAAGCAATCATCGAGAAAGAACGGAAGCGGATTGCACGTGACTTGCACGATACAGTTAGTCAGGAGTTGTTTGCAGCCCATATGATTTTAT
This sequence comes from Streptococcus sp. FDAARGOS_256, assembly GCF_002289235.2. Taxonomy (GTDB): domain Bacteria; phylum Bacillota; class Bacilli; order Lactobacillales; family Streptococcaceae; genus Streptococcus. The sequence goes on along the minus strand of NZ_NTGM02000001.1, from coordinate 1,201,216 downwards.
CAGGTGTCAGCCAGCAGGCCTTGAAGCTGGATAGAGAAAAGATGCAGACCCAGTTGCAAAGTGTTGCAGCCATTCTCGAAACAGCCCAGAAAGATTTGCGGGTCTTGCTCCTACATTTGCGACCTGTAGAGTTGGAAGAAAAGAGTTTGGTTGAGGGGATTCAAATCCTCTTAAAAGAGCTTGAGGACAAGAGCGATCTCAAGGTTAGCCTCAAGCAAAATGTGTCTAAATTGCCTAAGAAGATTGAAGAACATATCTTCCGTATTTTGCAGGAATTGATCAGCAATACCCTCCGCCATGCCCAGGCATCTTGCCTAGATGTCTACCTCTATCAGACAGAGGTAGAATTGCAGCTGAAGGTGGTGGACAATGGAATTGGTTTCCAGTTGGGGAGTTTAGATGACTTGAGTTATGGGCTGCGAAATATTAAGGAGCGGGTCGAAGATATGGCAGGAACGGTTCAACTCTTGACAGCTCCAAAGCAAGGACTGGCGGTTGATATCCGTATTCCCCTGCTAGACAAGGAATCATAAAGGAGTATAGATGAAAATTTTACTGGTAGATGACCATGAAATGGTCCGATTGGGCTTGAAAAGCTACTTTGACCTCCAAGACGATGTAGAAGTTGTGGGCGAGGCGGCCAATGGGTCTCAAGGTATTGAGTTAGCCTTGGAACTCCGTCCAGATGTCATTGTCATGGATATTGTCATGCCTGAGATGAATGGGATTGATGCAACCTTAGCCATCCTCAAAGAATGGCCTGAAGCCAAGATTTTGATTGTGACATCTTACTTGGACAATGAAAAAATCATGCCTGTCTTGAACGCTGGTGCTAGAGGCTATATGCTCAAGACTTCAAGTGCGGATGAATTGCTGCACGCTGTTCGTAAGGTGGCTGCTGGAGAGCTGGCTATTGAACAAGAGGTCAGCAAGAAGGTTGAATACCACCGTAATCATATGGAGCTTCATGAGGAGCTGACTGCGCGTGAGCGAGACGTGCTCCAACTCATCGCTAAGGGCTACGAAAATCAACGCATTGCAGATGAACTCTTCATCTCTCTCAAGACGGTCAAGACCCACGTGTCCAACATCCTAGCCAAGCTTGAGGTCAGTGATCGCACCCAGGCTGCGGTCTATGCCTTTCAGCACCACTTGGTTGGGCAGGAGAACTTTTAGATGAGTCTTGCAGATTTACTTGAGGAGCTAGAAGCGGCGAAAGATCCTGAGAAAGCAGGCCCAATGGAAGCCTATATGCGATACCAATTTTCCTTTTTAGGTATTGCAGCTCCTGAAAGAAATGCCCTCTACAAAAAATACTTTCCAAGTGCGAAAAAAACAAAGCTCATCTATTGGGATTTTGTAGACACTTGCTGGGAAAAGGATGCTAGAGAATATCAATATGTGGCTGCCAACTATTTGAAAGCTATGCAGTCTTATTTGACGGAGAACGATTTGCCTAAGCTTGAGCGTCTAGTCGTAACCAAATCCTGGTGGGACACAGTAGATATCCTAGACCGAGTAGTAGGAAGTTTGGTATATGACAAGCCAGAACTGGGAGAAATCATCCTCAAATGGAGCCTATCAGACAATATCTGGCTGAGGCGAGTCGCTATTGACCACCAGTTGTTAAGAAAAGAGAAGACGGATGTTCAACTAATGGAAAAGGTCCTGCTCAATAATCTGGACCAGACCGAATTTTTTATCAACAAAGCCATCGGTTGGGCCCTAAGAGACTACTCCAAAACCAATCCGGAATGGGTAGCAAGCTTCATCGAAAAAAACAGGGAAAGAATGGCTGAACTCAGTATCAGGGAAGCAAGCAAGTACCTTTAGCATCATTGAAAAGCGCATTCATTACTTGAAAATTAACCGTGGTTTATGCTATAATAGACTGTATTTAAAAAATTTTAAGGAGAAATGACAGAATGTCTGTATCATTTGAAAACAAAGAAACAAACCGTGGTGTCTTGACTTTCACAATCTCTCAAGACCAAATCAAACCAGAATTGGACCGTGTATTTAACTCAGTAAAGAAAACTCTTAACGTTCCTGGTTTCCGTAAAGGTCACCTTCCACGCCCTATCTTCGACCAAAAATTTGGTGAAGAAGCTCTTTATCAAGATGCAATGAACGCACTTTTGCCAAATGCTTATGAAGCTGCAGTAAAAGAAGCTGGTCTTGAAGTCGTTGCGCAACCAAAAATTGACGTAACTTCAATGGAAAAAGGTCAAGACTGGGTTATCACTGCTGAAGTCGTGACAAAACCTGAAGTAAAATTGGGTGACTACAAAAACCTTGAAGTATCAGTTGATGTAGAAAAAGAAGTAACTGACGCTGACGTTGAAGAACGTATCGAACGCGAACGCAACAACTTGGCTGAATTGGTTATCAAAGAAGGCGCTGCTGAAAATGGCGACACTGTTGTTATTGACTTCGTTGGTTCTATTGACGGTGTTGAATTTGACGGTGGAAAAGGTGAAAACTTCTCACTTGGACTTGGTTCAGGTCAATTCATCCCTGGTTTTGAAGACCAATTGGTTGGACACTCAGCTGGCGAAACTGTTGATGTAGTTGTAACATTCCCAGAAGACTACCAAGCAGAAGACCTTGCAGGTAAAGAAGCTAAATTCGTAACAACTATTCACGAAGTAAAAGCAAAAGAAGTTCCAGCTCTTGACGATGAACTTGCAAAAGACATCGACGAAGAAGTGGAAACTCTTGACGAATTGAAAGAAAAATACCGCAAAGAATTGACTGCTGCGAAAGAAGAAGCATACAAAGATGCCGTTGAAGGTGCAGCAATCGATAAAGCTGTAGAAAACGCTGAAATCGTAGAACTTCCAGAAGAAATGATCCACGAAGAAGTTCACCGTTCAGTAAATGAATTCCTTGGAAACTTGCAACGCCAAGGGATCAACCCTGACATGTACTTCCAAATCACAGGAACTACTCAAGAAGACCTTCACAAACAATACGAAGCAGAAGCTGAGTCACGTACGAAGACTAACCTTGTTATCGAAGCAGTTGCCAAAGCTGAAGGATTTGACGCTTCAGAAGAAGAAATCCAAAAAGAAATCGAGCAATTGGCAGCAGACTACAACATGGAAGTTGCACAAGTGCAAAACTTGCTTTCAGCTGACATGTTGAAACACGATATCACTATCAAAAAAGCTGTTGAATTGATCACAAGCACTGCAACAGTAAAATAATCTTAAAAGAGAAAAAGCCCACCTGACTAGGTGGGCTTTCTGTTGCACTATTTTCCAAAAATCTCTTTTAAGTCAGCATCTGTAATCCCGATCATGGCTGGGATGCTAGACCAGTTTTCCTCAGTGAGGATGTAGGATTGTTCAGAGTCACTTGCTGTGGCAGTTTCAGAGAAGGCTTGTTTGCTTTCTTCAATATTAGTTTCAATTAAATCACTGAAACGCTCAATCAGATAGGTCTTGCGAGCAGTTCCAATATGTTTGATTGCATAGTCAAAGGCCTGTAATTCACCAAGAAGGATGAGCTTGCTCTTGGCCCGTGTGATAGCTGTGTAGATGAGATTTCGCTCCAGCATGCGCTTGCTAGCACTGGTGATGGGCAGGATGACAACAGGAAACTCACTTCCCTGAGACTTATGAATACTCATGGCATAGGCCAGGCGAATCTTGTACCATTCGTTACGTGGATAGATGACCTCATTGCCGTCAAAATCAATGACAATCTCGTCTTGTTTGGACTCGGTGTATTTTCCAGGAATCAGGTCTGTGATGTAGCCTAGGTCTCCATTAAAGACATTGACTTCAGCGTCGTTGACTAGGTGAATAACCTTGTCCCCCGTTCGATAGTGACACTGAGTTGCTTCAAAGCTAACTTGCCCCTTTTGCTGAGGATTGAGCAGGTCTTGCATGAGTTGGTTGATGGCATCAATACCAGCAGTTCCTCGATACATAGGTGCTAGCACCTGAATATCGCGAGCCGGAATGCCACTTCTGAGGGCAGCACCAAGAATTTTCTCAATGGTAGCTGGTATATAGCCATTAGCGATTTCAAAGTAGGAGCGGTCAGCTTTTTTCTGGGTAAAGTCGGCTGGCAAGATGCCTTGTCGAATCTGACTAGCCAAGGTGACGATAGTTGATTCTTCACTCTGACGGTAAATCCGTTCCAAGCGCGTCTGAGGTATCAGGGGTATCTGGAGCAGGTCGGCAAGGACTTGTCCAGGACTGACAGAAGGCAACTGGTCACTATCCCCCACGATGAGAATTTTGCTGTTAGAAGAGATATTGGAGAAGAGTTGGTTGGCTAACCAAGTGTCCACCATAGAAAACTCATCCACGATGATGAAGTCGGCATCCAGATAATCTTCCAGATGATTGGTATCATCGTCTCCCGTCATCCCCAAATGACGGTGTATAGTAGCGCTAGGCAAACCTGTTAATTCATTCATGCGCCGAGCCGCTCGACCAGTTGGTGCAGCAAGAAGGATAGGCAGGTTGCTTTTTTTCCTGAGATCAAGTCCTTCTAAGAGGGCATAAATAGCGATAATCCCATTGATAACAGTCGTCTTACCAGTACCAGGTCCACCTGTTAGGATAAAGACCTTGTTCTGGATAGCATCACAGATAGCTTGCTTTTGGATACTATCGTATTGGATACCCAGTTCTTTCTCGACGCTAGCGATATGCTTTTGAATGGTTTCCAAATCATGACTCTTTTGTTTTCCTTTTTCAAGGATACGAACCAAGTGACTGCGGATGCCTTCTTCAGCGAAAAAGAGGCTATTATCAAAGATTTTGGTATCAATCTGCTGAACCTTGTCTTCTTCAATCAAATGAGATAATTCCTGAGCTACTTGGCTGGGATCGAGTTCCACGGGACGGGAAGACTCGAGGAGAGTCAGGGTCTGTTCCAGCAAATCTCGGGCTTCCATATAGGTATTGCCCGTATCCATACATCCCTGAAAAAGACTGTGGACAAGGCCAGCACGGAAACGTTCAGGGGCTTGACTTTCGATGCCTAGTTCGGCGGCTAATTGGTCAGCAATGGTAAAGCCCAATCCCTTGATATCCTCAACCAACTGGTAGGGATAGTTTTCGACAATATCCAGCGTTTCTTCCTTGTAAAAGTTTTGAATCTGAAAGGCTAGTTTATTGGGAATGCCGTAGTTAGCTAGTTTTGCCAAGACCATCTCTGTTCCGTAGTTGAGACGGAGGGTGGAAACAAAAGCCTCACGGTTTTTGGCAGAGAGTCCTGCAATACTTTCCAGCTTTTCAGGATGTTCCAGAATTTCGTCAATGGTATTTTCACCATAGCTATCAACGATTTTTTGGGCCGTTTTGAGACCAATTCCTTTGAAATGGCTACTAGAAAAGTACTTGACTAGCCCATTTTTAGTTGGTTTTGCCCGCTCATAACGGCTGATCTGAAGCTGTTCTCCATACTTGGAGTGCTGAATGATTTGCCCCCAAAAAGTATAGTCTTCACCCTCAATTACATCAGCCATGGTTCCTGTAACGATGATTTCAAAATCGTCAAAGTCCTCCGCGTCCGTATCTTCGATATCTAGGAGGAGAATGCGATAAAAATTACTGGGATTTTCAAAAATAATCCGTTCAATGGTGCCTGAAAAATAAACTTCCATAGGTTTCCTTTACATGAGTTCGTGAGAGTTGGACCCTTAGCTTCTTTCAACAAGCTAGGAGACTAAAAGTCCTTCTTCTCGCAATAGAAAAAGAGACTGAGACTTAGCATTCTCGGCCTCTTCCTTATCTTAAAAAGTTCCGATACGGTTAAGTGGCCAGAAACGGAATTTTGCTTCGCCTTTGATATCGCTGGCCTTGAAGGTACCAATGTGGCGGCTGTCGCTAGAGACTAGACGATCATCACCAAGGAGAAGGTACTCACCTTGAGGGACAGTAAAGCTGAAGCTGGTATTGGAATTGACATCGACTGTAAAGGCCTGTGCCTTTTGAGCAAGTTCTCTAAAGTAAACTCCCTTATTGCCTTCAAATCCTTTTCCAGTATAGGTGTTTTGCAACTTTTCTGTTTTGAACAAGTTGAGGTATTCAGCTAGGTAAGGTTCATTCGTTTCTTCACCGTTGATAAAGAGTTTGTCATTTTCGTAGCGGATGGTATCACCAGGCATGCCGATAACCCTTTTGACAATATCTTTATTTCCGTCTTCCTCATGCGCAACCACGATGTCGAAGCGGTCAATTGGGAGATGTTTAACAACGAAGAGAACTTCTCCGTCGGCTAGGGTAGGGTCCATCGAGTGTCCTTCTACACGGACATTGCTCCAAAGAAAGATACGGCTAAGACCGACCAGTGCGATAATCAGGAAGAAAACTCCCCATTCTTTTAGAAATGTTTTAAACGAATTCATAATTTACCTTTCTAGAAGTGTTTTTGCTTTTTCAGTGTTTTTAAAATGCAATTTGGCACAGAAATGAAGTCCCTTCATGCCATAGGCCTGCAGGATTTTGCTAGCAACCTTATCAGATGCAGTTCCAGCGCCACTTGGCAGTTGATAGCCCAGTTCTCGTCCTAGATTTTCCAAGTTTTCGAGGAAGAGATCCCGCGCGATGATAGAGCTAACTGCAACAGCTAGGTATTTGCCCTCGGCTTTTTCTTCTAAGCTAATTTTGTTTGGAAAACGGTTGGCTTCTTGTGCCAAGTACTTATTATAGTTTTTAGGGCTTGTAAAAGCATCAATCACGATTTTTTCTGGCTGGATTCCTTTTTGAAGCAGGAGAAAGATAGCCTGGTTATGAAGGGCAACCTTTACAGAAACAGCATTGTAACGCTCTCCAATAACTTCGTTGTACTTGCTCGGTGAAAGAAGGAGCGCTTGGTGCTGGACCTTTTCTTTAAGGATAGGGGCAATCTGACGAATCTTTTGGTCTGTCAGAGTCTTGGAATCTCCCACGCCGAGTTTTCGCAAGAAGTCGTGCTGGTCAGGTGTTACGAAGGAAGCCACGACAGCCAACCCACCAAAGTAGGAACCATTTCCCACCTCATCAGTCCCAATCATAGGAAAATCTTGTCCACTGGTTTCCTCTACAACTTGATAGCCAAAGAAACTAGCGTATTGCTCAGCAGCTTCGCCCTGCAGGAGAACTTTTCCAGAAGTATAGATGGAAACTGTTGCCTGAGGGAAGCGCAAAAAATAGCGGATATAAGGATTTTTACTAGGACTGAGAGCCTTCTGATACTGACTTAAAAAGCTCTGAATTTCCTGTTCACTTGGTGTGAGTGTGATACTTGCCATAGTCTCTATTGTACCACAAAAGCAGGAGAATTGGTAAAAACTGACAAAGTTAGCGAAATTTGGTATAATATCGTGAGGTGAATTTTATGGCAAATCTAAATCGATATAAGTTTACATTCGGGAAAAAGACATTAACCTTGACAACCGAGCATGACAACCTCTTTATGGAGGAAATTGCCAAGGTTGCGACTGAAAAATACCAAGCAATTAAAGAACAAATGCCTGGGGCGGATGATGAAACCATTGCGCTTCTTTTGGCGGTCAATTGTCTGTCTACACAACTCAACCGTGAGATTGAATTTGATGACAAGGAGCAAGAGTTGTTAGAACTCCGCCACAAGTTGATTGCTGTTAAACAAGAACAGAGCAAGATTGAGGACTCCCTATGATTTCAATCCTACTCTTATTGGTTCTGGCTTGGGGCTTTTACATCGGCTACCGTAGAGGTTTGGTGCTGCAAGTTTATTATTTCCTCGTTGCAGTGATTTCAGCCTTTGTTGCGGGACAGTTTTATAAATCACTGGGCGACCACTTCCACTTGCTTGTCCCTTATGCCAATCCTCAGGAAGGACAGGGAACCTTTTTCTTCCCTTCAGACCAGCTGTTTCATCTAGACAAGGTCTTTTATGCGGGTCTAGCCTACCTTTTAGTTTTTGGGATTTGCTACACTATCGGACGTTTTATCGGTTTGTTCCTGCACTTGATTCCAACTAAAAAGCTCGATGTCAAATGGTTGCGTATCGGATCAGGCCTTTTATCTCTATTGGTAACCTTATTTGTCTTGCAAATGGCTCTGACCATTCTTGCAACAGTGCCTCTGGCAGTCATTCAAAATTCACTCGAAAAAAGTATAGTAGCCAAACACATCATCCAAAGTGTCCCTTTTACGACAAATCTTATCAAACAACTCTGGGTGACAAATTTAATCGGATAAAAAGGGCGGGATTTTTCCTAGCCCTTTGTTTACAGATTGGACGACTAAGTCAAAACCCTTAGTTGCTATAATCTTGTAAACCAGCATACAAGGAAAAAATATGAATACAAAAATACTAGAAACCTTAGAATTTAATAAAATCAAAGCCTTGTTTGAACCGCATCTCTTGACAGAACAAGGACTAGAGGAGCTAAAAGGCTTGGTTCCAACTGCCAAGGTGGATAAGATCAAGCAAGCCTTTACAGAGATGGAGGAAATGCAAGCCCTATTTGTGGAGCAACCTCAATTTACCATCCTAGCGACGCGTGAGATATCAGCTGTTTGCAAGCGTCTGGAGATGGGGGCGGATCTCAATATTGAGGAGTTCCTGCTCCTCAAACGGGTCTTGCTGGCTAGCAGAGAGTTGCAAAGTTTTTATACCAATCTTGAAAACGTACGCTTGGAGCAGTTGGCGAGATGGTTTGAAAAACTACATGATTTTCCACACTTGCAAGGGAGTCTCCAAGCCCTAAATGATGCAGGATTTATCGAGAATTTTGCCAGCGAAGAACTAGCACGCATTCGTCGAAAAATCCATGATAGCGAGAGTCAAGTTCGAGATGTCTTGCAAGACTTGCTCAAGCAACAATCGCAGATGTTGACGGAAAGCATAATCGCTAGCAGAAATGGCCGTCAAGTCTTACCAGTCAAGAACACCTATCGCAATAAGATTGCAGGTGTTGTTCATGACATCTCTGCCAGTGGAAACACGGTCTACATCGAGCCGCGTGAGGTCGTCAAGCTGAGCGAAGAAATCGCTAGTCTGCGAGCTGATGAGCGCTATGAGATGATTCGTATCCTGCAGGAGTTATCGGAACGGGTCCGTCCTCATGCTTCTGAGATTGCTAATGACGCTTGGATCATCGGCCATCTGGATCTGATTCGTGCCAAGGTGCGTTTCATCCAAGAAAGACAAGCAGTCGTTCCTCAACTTTCAGAGAACCAAGAGATTCAACTCCTTCATGTTCGCCATCCTTTGGTCAAAAATGCTGTCGCAAACGATGTACACTTTGGTAAGGAATTAACGGCCATTGTCATTACAGGTCCCAATACGGGTGGGAAGACCATCATGCTCAAAACCCTGGGCTTGACTCAACTCATGGCCCAGTCAGGCTTGCCCATTCTAGCTGACAAGGGGAGCCGTGTCGGTATTTTCGAGGAAATCTTCGCAGATATTGGGGATGAGCAGTCTATCGAACAAAGCTTGTCTACCTTCTCCAGTCACATGACCAATATCGTAGATATTCTTGGCAAGGTCAACCAACATTCACTCTTACTCTTGGATGAGTTGGGGGCTGGTACAGATCCTCAAGAGGGAGCCGCCCTTGCTATGGCTATTCTGGAGGATCTTCGTCTACGTCAGGTTAAGACCATGGCGACGACCCACTATCCAGAACTCAAGGCCTACGGTATTGAGACAGCCTTTGTGCAAAATGCCAGCATGGAGTTTGATACAGCCAGTCTGCGTCCGACCTATCGCTTTATGCAGGGCGTTCCTGGTCGAAGCAATGCCTTTGAAATTGCCAAACGCCTAGGACTGTCAGATGTCATCGTCGGGGATGCCAGTCAGCAGGTCAACCAAGATAATGACGTCAACCGCATCATTGAGCAATTGGAAGAGCAGACATTGGAAAGCCGCAAACGCTTGGACAATATCCGAGAGGTGGAGCAAGAAAACCTCAAGATGAACCGAGCACTCAAAAAACTTTACAACGAGCTCAATCGTGAAAAGGAAACTGAGCTTAACAAGGCGCGTGAACAAGCTGCAGAGATTGTGGAACTAGCGCTAAGTGAGAGTGACCAAATCCTGAAAAACCTCCACAGTAAGTCTCAACTCAAACCCCACGAAATCATTGAAGCCAAGGCTGAGCTGAAAAAACTAGCCCCTGAAAAAGTCGACTTGTCTAAAAACAAGGTCCTTCAAAAAGCCAAGAAAAAACGAGCTCCGAAGGTGGGAGATGATATCGTGGTTCTCAGTTATGGTCAAAGAGGAACCTTGACCGATCAGCTTAAGGACGGCCGCTGGGAAGCCCAAGTTGGCTTGATCAAGATGACCTTGAAAGAGAAAGAATTTGACCTTGTTCAGGCCCAACAAGAAGCCCCAGTCAAGAAAAAACAAGTCAATGTCGTCAAACGTGCTTCTGGTCGTGGTCCGCAAGCGAGACTGGATCTCCGAGGCAAACGGTACGAAGAGGCCATGAATGAGCTAGATGCCTTTATCGACCAAGCTCTGCTCAATAACATGGCGCAAGTCGACATCATCCATGGTATCGGAACGGGAGTCATCCGTGAGGGTGTCACCAAATACCTACAAAGAAACAAGCATGTTAAAACTTTCGGCTATGCTCCACAAAATGCTGGCGGTAGTGGCGCAACCATTGTGACCTTTAAAGGATAGAGAGAAGAAGGATTCGCTCTTTCTGAAAAAGGGAATGAAAGGTCAAAAATTTTCATAGAATATATTGACAATGGCTAACTTTTCTTGTAGAATAATAAAAAATAAAATACCAACACCGAATGAAGTTTAATAGAAGTGGAGAAAGGTTTGTTTTCCATGACTGTAAATGGACGGAACTCTGGAGAGACCGTAAAGGCACCGAAGGGGCAAGGCAGGCAACTGCTCAAACTCTCAGGTAAAAGGACAGAGCTAGGATAGACCGCTTTTTGGCATTTATCTAAGCATTCCAGAGTACATGTATCTTGCATGTGCTCTTTCTTTTGGGGTTGAAAGATAGGAGAAGGATATGTTAGAATTGCTAAAAGCGCTTGATGCTTTCGTTTGGGGGCCTCCCCTCTTGATCTTATTGGTCGGAACGGGTATCTATTTGACCATCCGACTGGGCCTTTTGCAGGTTACTCGTCTCCCTAAGGCCTTTCAGTTGATCTTTACCAAGGACAAGGGGCACGGCGATGTGTCGAGCTTTGCTGCTCTCTGTACGGCTCTAGCAGCCACAGTTGGTACGGGAAATATCATCGGGGTAGCGACAGCCATTAAGGTTGGAGGACCAGGGGCCCTCTTTTGGATGTGGATGGCGGCCTTCTTTGGGATGGCGACCAAATATGCCGAAGGCTTGCTGGCCATCAAATACCGTACTAAGGATGCAAATGGAGCTGTAGCTGGAGGACCCATGCATTACATCCTTTTGGGGATGGGAGAAAAGTGGCGTCCACTTGCTATCTTCTTTGCCCTAGCGGGTGTATTGGTAGCCCTTCTAGGGATTGGTACCTTTACCCAAGTCAATTCAATTACAGAATCTATCCAAAATACAGCTCAAATTAATCCAGCTATCACAGCTCTGATTTTATCCATTTTTGTAGGGATTGCCGTCTTTGGTGGCCTCAAATCCATATCAAAAGTTTCGACAGCAGTGGTTCCTTTTATGGCTATTGTCTATATTTTAGGAACTCTTACAGTTATTCTCTTTAATATCGAGAAAATCCCAGCCACACTTGTACTGATCTTTACTTCAGCCTTTAGTCCAGCGGCTGCGGTAGGTGGTTTTGCAGGTGCCAGTATTCGGATGGCTATCCAGAATGGTGTGGCGCGAGGAGTCTTTTCTAATGAATCTGGTCTTGGTTCTGCTCCCATTGCGGCGGCTGCAGCTAAGACTAATGAGCCTGTCGAGCAAGGCTTGATTTCCATGACAGGAACCTTTATTGATACCCTCATTATCTGTACGTTGACTGGTTTAACAATCTTGGTAACTGGGGTTTGGAGTGGTGATTTGAATGGGGTTGCCTTGACCCAGTCAGCCTTTTCAACAGTTTTTTCATATTTTGGACCTTCCCTCTTGACCATTTTCCTTGTACTCTTTGCCTTTACGACGATTCTCGGATGGAACTACTACGGAGAACGCTGTTTTGAGTTTCTCTTTGGTGTTCGTTTTATCTGGCTTTACCGTGTAGTCTTTGTAGTCATGGTCTTGTTGGGAGGATTTATCGAGTTGGATATGGTCTGGATTATTGCAGATATCGTCAATGCCTTGATGGCTTTACCAAACTTGATTGCCCTCTTAGTCTTATCGCCAGTCGTCATTGCTGAGACTAAACAGTATTTTAAACACTAACCCAATCACACTTTTAGTGTGATTTTTTCATTTCATAGACATTTCCTATCAAGGCTATTGGAAATATATATTATCCAAGTGAAAAATTCTATGATAGACTAAATGACAATAAAATGAAAAGAGGTTTCTTATGACAACATTTACCATCCACACAGTAGAATCAGCACCAGCAGAAGTGAAAGAAGTTCTTGAAACAGTACAAAAAGACAACAATGGCTATATTCCCAACCTAATCGGTCTCTTGGCCAACGCTCCTACCGCGCTTGAAGCCTACCGAACTGTCGGAGCCATCAACCGTCGCAATAGCTTAACACCAGTAGAGCGTGAAGTAGTGCAAATCACGGCAGCCGTAACCAATGGTTGCGCTTTCTGCGTGGCTGGACATACTGCCTTTTCAATCAAACAAATCCAGATGAATGATGATCTTCTCCAAGCCCTTCGCAACCGCACTCCGATTGAAACAGATCCAAAACTAGATACTCTAGCTAAGTTTACCTTGGCGGTCATCAATACCAAAGGGCGTGTAGGAGATGAAGCCCTTAGCGAATTTTTAGAAGCAGGCTACACGCAACAAAATGCCTTGGACGTGGTTCTCGGTGTTAGTCTTGCTAGCCTTTGCAACTATGCGAACAACCTAGCCAATACGCCTATTAATCCAGAATTGCAACCTTATGCCTAGTTCGAATCAGAAAGAAAAAATGAAGGCTGAGCAATCCAGTCTTCATTTTTCTATGCTATTTTAAGCGCTTTTATGCTATACTAATAATAACATGATTATTGGAGGCTAGGATGAAAAAGCTCCCCTTAGTATTCTCTGGCTGTTTATTAGGTTTAGCAGGTGCAGGAAATCTGATTGCAGATACTTTGCCAGTTCTGTCGCATTTATTTAGTCTGACTGGATTAGTTTTGTGGCTTTTCTTTCTGATTCTTCATCTTTTTAATTGGGAAGAAACCAAGAAAGAATTGACCAGGCCCCCTCTTTTATCTGGGATGGCCACTTTTCCTATGGCTGGGATGATTTTATCGACCTATGTCTTTCGCGTATTCCCTGCTCTTCCTATAGTAGCACAAGGGATCTGGTGGTTTTCATTTCTCTTGGATTTGGCTTTGATTGCTACTTTTACCATCAAATTTGCCTGTCCAGGTCGGAGGGTCAATGCGACTCCTAGCTGGACGGTACTCTATGTGGGGATAGCAGTAGCAGCCTTGACCTATCCTCTTGTCGGAATCATTGAAATTGCCTATGCGACCTTGAGTTTTGGTTTTGTCTTGACCTTCTATCTCTATCCCCTTATTTATAGCGATTTAAAGAAACATCCACTCCCAGTGGCCTTGCTTGGACAGGAAGGAATCTACTGTGCTCCCTTTTCCCTACTCTTAGCTTCTCTAGTTCGAGTTGGAGGAGCAGGCCTACCGACTTGGCTCTTGATTGTCATGATTTTGGCATCTCAGTCCTTCTTTTTCTTTGTGTTGACTCGTCTGCCCAATATTTTAAAACAAGGCTTTCAACCAGCCTTCTCAGCCCTCACCTTCCCAACCATTATCACAGCTACCTCGCTCAAGATGGCTCAGGGAATTTTGAAACTTCCATTTCTGGATTATCTGGTATTGGCTGAAACCGTTATTTGCCTCACTATTTTATTCTTTGTCTTGGTTGGTTATCTGATTTGGTTACGAAAAAAGGTCTAGCTAGAAATAGCTAGGCCTTTTTTTATGGTTTGATAACTTCAGCTCCACCCATATATGGACGAAGAGCTTCTGGAATGGTTACAGAACCATCTGCGTTTTGGTAGTTTTCAAGAATGGCAGCCACTGTACGTCCAACTGCAAGTCCAGAACCATTCAAAGTGTGAAGGAGTTTCACCTTGCCATCTGCTTCATCACGGTAACGGATTTGGGCACGACGGGCTTGGAAATCTTCTGTATTTGAACAGCTTGAGATTTCACGATAGGTATTTTGGGCTGGAATCCAAACTTCCAAGTCGTAAGTCTTAGCAGCTGAGAAGCCCATGTCCCCAGTAGAGAGGGCAACGACACGGTATGGAAGGTTGAGTTTTTGAAGAATATTTTCAGCGTTGGCTGTCATTTTTTCTAATTCTTCATAAGATTCTTCTGGTTTGGTAAATTTGACCATTTCAACCTTGTGGAATTGGTGCAGACGAATCAAGCCGCGTGTATCACGACCAGCTGAACCAGCCTCAGAACGAAATGAAGGACTCATAGCAGTGAAGTAGATTGGTAGGTCTTTACCGTCAAGGATTTCATCACGGTAGTAGTTTGTAAGAGGCACTTCAGCTGTAGGAATGAGGACATAATTAGTGTCTTTCAATTCAAAAGTGTCTTCCTTGAATTTTGGATATTGACCAGTACCAAACATTGAGTCATGGTTAACCATGTATGGTGTGATGACTTCGGTATAGCCCTCTTTACCATGCTCATCCAACATGAAGTTGTAGATAGCCCGTTCCAAACGAGCCCCAAGTCCTTTATAGAAGAGGAAACGAGCGCCCGTTACCTTACCACCGCGTTCCCAGTCAAGGATACCCAAGTCTTCACCAAGATCCCAGTGAGCTTTTGGTTCGAAGTCAAACTCGCGTGGGCTACCCCAACGGCGGACTTCCACATTGTCATCTTCATCAGCCCCAACAGGAACACTGTCAGCTGGGATGTTTGGAAGAGTAGTGGTAAATTCTGTTAATTTAGCATCGATTTCTGCCAATTCAGCATCCAAGGCTTTGACTTCAGCAGATAGGGTTTGCATTGCAGCAATCTTGTCATCGGCATTTTCCTTGTTGCGCTTGGCTTGGGCAATCTCAGCAGAAACTGTGTTACGTTCTGCTTTTAGAGTTTCAACCTTGACCAAGACGTCACGACGTTTAGCATCGATTTCTTTCATCTCATTTAAGATAGCAGCATCTACACCACGTGTAGCTAATTTTTCAGCGACAGCATCAAAATCTGTGCGAATACGTTTAATATCTAACATAAGAACTCCTTTATGAAAAAAGCACACCTGACAAAGCGTTGGAGTGGCAGGGCCACGGTTCCATCCAACTTCACAGGTGTGCACTTGATTATATATGTAATTGTGAACAACGGTAGAATTTCACCTATCCCTCCTATCTGCTCGCAGCACCCGCAGACTTTCTGAAAGAAGGAGATAACTTACTTATCCGTTGCTATGATTATACTAAAGTTTCTACTTTTTTGCAAATAGATTTTTAAGTTTTTGTCCAATGGTCTGGAGTAGAGTCGGAAGTTTCACAACCTTTTCGTTTCCTAATTTTTCACGAGCGATTTTGAGGATAGCTCCAGAGTCTTTTGAAGCAAAAAGGAATTTTCCTTGATCAGTGAAGACTTCAAAGTGGCGGCTGATCTTGCGACCACTTACGTTGGCTCCGATTTGCTGAATGCTGGACCAGGGGATTTGAATATATTGTTCGACATTGACATCAGGATAAAACTCTAAGGCTTGATCCCCGATTAAAAATTTTCCAACTTTTCCAGAGATAGAGAGGTAAGATGTCCCAGTGGTTTGGAGGTCAATGACTTGATTGAGTGATTGGGCCATGATTAGTCTTCCTTACTTTCACCGAAAAAGGCATGATAGAGAGCCTTGATAGCTGCTTTTTCTTGCTCTTTATTGACAACAAACATGATGGAAACTTCACTTGAACCTTGGGACATCATCTGGATGTTGATTTTATTCTCAGACAAAGCACGTGTTGCAGTAGCAGTTACCCCGATATGGCTCTTCATCTTTTCTCCGACAATCATAATGATGGAAAGGTCATGTTCGATTTCAGCATGGTCCACTTCAGCCTTTTGAACGAGTTGACGTAGAATTTCTTCTTCTTTGATAGGAGTTAATTCACGAGAGCGGAGGATGATTGAAAGATCGTCAATACCTGTAGGCATGTGTTCCCAACCGATATTGAGGTCCTCAAGGATTTGAAGAACCTTGCGACCAAACCCGACTTCGCGGTTCATGAGGTATTTTGACATGTTGATGCTGACGAATCCTGAGTCACCCGCAATTCCTACTACAGGGAATTTATCACTACTATGTTCTAAAACAATGCGTGTTCCTGGGTGGTCAGGGTTGTTGGTATTCTTGATGACAAGAGGAATTTTTCCGCGGTAAGCGGGTAGAAGAGCTTCGTCATGAAGAACTGAAAATCCAGCGTAAGCCAACTCACGCATTTCACGGTAGGTTAATTCAGGAATGGAGTGTGGTTGGTGGATAATACCAGGATGGGCAGCAAAGATACCATCTACGTCTGTAAAGTTCTCATAGAGATCAGCCTTAACACCTGCTGCAATGATAGAACCTGTGATATCTGAACCTCCACGTGAAAAAGTACAGATTTGATTTTCCTTAGTCACACCAAAGAAACCAGGGATGACAAGGACTTCGGTGCTATCAGCCAAGCCTTCAATCTTGTCATAACTAGATGGAATGATACGTGCGTTTCCAGGTTCACTTGTGACAACAATTCCAGCTTCTCTTGGGTGAACATAGCGTGCATCGATACCGTTTTGGTTAAAGTAGGCTGCAATCAATTTGGCATTGTTATTTTCTCCAGCCGCTAGGAAGGTATCATAGAGAAATTCATTGTCCTCTATAGGAAGAGTTGCCAAGGCCCGAATACTTTTAGAGATTTTTTCTAAAACAGCAGGTTTTAACCCAAGTTCACTAACCATAGCGGCATAACGGTCAATGATCCAGCTTTGGCTAGCACTGATGTCATTTCCAGCCACATAGTCGCGATAGTATTTGATCAAGGCATCAGTTACCTTGGTATCTTCAGCATTGCGTTTACCGGGTGCAGAAACGACTACAAAACGGCGTTCTTTATCACTTTTAACGATGTTTAAAACTTTTTCTAACTGACCAGCAGAGGCAAGCGAGCTTCCACCAAATTTTACAACCTTCATAAGGACTCCTCAAGTAAGTATTTTATACGATTATAGCAGAAAGAGGGGCATTTTTCAATGAAGAAAATAACTTCCTATTATAATAGAAGAAAACACTAACTTATTCTGAAAAGCGATAACAGTTTAAAAGTAAGAGGGTCAAATTTTACTCAGACTCATAAATGATGGGTAAATAATCAGCTGAGACACTTTCCTTTAGTTTTTCCTTGCCTCTTTATCCAAAAAAAGGTATACTTTGATGATAAAACAATTTCATTGCCTTATAAAAGAAAAGGAGAAGCTATGAATCATATCTTATATCAGATCGTAGATGATCTTGCTATCATCACTTTGAATCGTCCCGAAGTGGCAAATGGTTTCCATATCCCAATGTGTGAGGAAATTTTAGAAGCTTTGACTCTAGCGGAGCAGGATCAAGCTGTGCAGTTCATCTTGATTAATGCGAATGGGAAGGTCTTTTCAGTTGGAGGAGACTTGGTTGAGATGAAACGCGCAGTAGACGAAGATGATATCCCTTCTTTGAATAAGATTGCAGAATTAGTCAATACAATTTCTTTTAAAATCAAGCAAATTCCTAAACCTGTTTTGATGGAGGTAGATGGAGCGGTTGCTGGTGCTGCAGCAAATATGGCAGTAGCAGTTGATTTCTGTTTGGCGACTGACAAGGCAAAATTCATTCAAGCCTTTGTCGGAGTTGGATTGGCGCCAGACGCTGGTGGGATTCATCTCTTGAGTCGTAGCATCGGGGTAACACGGGCTGCACAACTTGCTATGACAGGTGAAGCCTTAACTGCTGAAAAAGCGCTAGAATGGGGCGTGGTATACCGTGTTTGTGAAGTTGACAAATTAGAAAAAACAAGAGAACAAGTTCTGAAAAAATTAAGAAGAGGTTCAGCAAACTCATACGCAGCGATTAAAAAGTTAGTTTGGGAAAGTCAATTCAAGGATTGGCAGAATTATGCTGAATTAGAATTGAAACTACAAGAATCGTTATCTCTAACTGAAGATTTCAAAGAAGGGGTTCGAGCGCATTCTGAAAGAAGAAGACCAAAATTTACAGGAATGTGAAAAAATACTTGCACAATTTTTTGAAGTTTGTTATACTTCTTTTATCAAATGTTTTGATTGTAAAAGCTTTTTGAGGGGGAGGGAAACGATTTGGACTACCAACAAGTAAATGATTATCTAACATCTATTTTTAATAACGTCCTTGTGATTGAGGAGGTTAGCTTACGAGGTAGTCGATTCAAAGACATCTCCATCAAAGAAATGCACACGATCGATGTGATTGGGAAGTTCCCGGAGGCAACGCCAAGTAAGGTTTCAAAAGAACTGATGGTAACTCTTGGAACAGTGACGACGAGTTTGAATAACCTGGAGAGAAAAGGTTATATTGAGCGTATTCGTTCTGACCAAGACCGTCGAGTGGTCTATCTGCATTTGACAAAGAAAGGTCGTTTGGTTCACCGCCTTCATAAACGATTCCACAAGGCTATGGTCGAAAAAATCATCGATGGCATGAGCCCTGAGGAAAAAGAAGTCATGGGCAGAGGCTTAACGAACCTTTATCAATTTTTGGAGGATTTGAAATAATGGCTTTTGCAAAGATAAGCCAGGTTGCTCATTATGTTCCAGAGCAAGTGGTCACTAATCATGACTTAGCCCAAATCATGGACACAAGCGATGAGTGGATTTCAAGTCGGACAGGAATTAAACAGAGACATATTTCAAAAACAGAGTCTACAAGTGACTTGGCGACAGAAGTAGCTAAGAGCTTGTTGGCTAACGGGAGCTTAACAGCGGATCAGATTGATTTTATCATTGTAGCGACGATTACCCCAGACTCGATGATGCCTTCCACAGCAGCTCGAGTTCAGGCAAATATCGGAGCGCATAGAGCTTTCGCCTTTGATCTGACAGCAGCTTGCAGTGGCTTTGTATTCGCTCTCTCAACTGCAGAAAAGTTTTTAAGTTCTGGACAGTTCAAAAAAGGGATTGTTATCGGGGCTGAAACCTTATCCAAAGCAGTTGATTGGTCAGATCGTTCGACAGCTGTTCTCTTTGGGGATGGTGCTGGAGGGGTTCTCTTGGAAGCGAGCGAAACACGTCACTTCCTTGTGGAAAGTCTCTATACGGATGGCTCTCGGAGCGAGTGTTTGACCTATGGTCAAACGGCTTTGGCTTCTCCTTTCTCGGATCAAGAAGCAGTTCCTGCTTTTTTGAAGATGGATGGACGAGCAGTTTTTGATTTTGCAAATCGTGATGTTGCTAGATCGATCAAAGAAACCATTGAAAATGGTCCAATCGCAGCATCGGAATTGGATTATCTCTTGCTTCATCAGGCAAATATCCGCATTTTGGATAAGATGGCTAAGAAGATTGGTGTAGATCGAGACAAGCTTCCTGCCAATATGATGGAGTATGGAAATACCAGTGCAGCAAGTATCCCGATTTTGCTCTCAGAGTGTGTGGAGAATGGCATGATTCGTTTAGATGGTAGCCAGACGATTCTCCTATCAGGCTTCGGTGGAGGTTTGACATGGGGCACACTCATTCTTACAATCTAGGTAATCATGTGGTAAACACATAGTTATAAATTTTTTATATTTTAAAGGAGTCCTATCATGGCAGTATTTGAAAAAGTACAAGAAATTATCGTTGAAGAACTTGGGAAAGACGCATCAGAAGTAACACTTGAATCTACTTTTGATGATTTGGATGCAGATTCATTGGACTTGTTCCAAGTAATCTCTGAAATCGAAGATGCTTTCGATATCCAAATCGAAGCAGAAGATAACTTGAAAACAGTTGGTGACTTGGTTGCCTACGTTGAAGAGCAAACAAAATAATTAACATATTACTAGAAGGAGTAGGGGAAACCCACTCCCTCTTGTTTAGGTAATAGTTTGAAACTCAAATGATAAACTCATCGAACTATTACGTAAGCAAGGAATGATGGAGGCACTATGAAAACACGTATTACAGAATTATTGAACATTGATTATCCTATTTTTCAAGGAGGAATGGCCTGGGTTGCGGATGGTGACTTGGCTGGTGCAGTATCAAAAGCTGGTGGTCTAGGGATCATCGGTGGTGGGAATGCACCTAAAGAGGTCGTAAAGGCTAATATCGATAAAATCAAATCACTTACGGACAAACCTTTTGGTGTCAACATCATGCTCTTGTCACCTTTTGTAGAAGACATCGTTGATCTCGTGATTGAAGAAGGGGTCAAGGTGGTGACAACTGGTGCAGGAAATCCAAGTAAATACATGACTCGTTTCCATGATGCAGGAATTACAGTTATTCCCGTTGTTCCAAGTGTTGCTTTGGCAAAACGCATGGAAAAAATTGGTGCAGATGCAGTTATTGCAGAAGGAATGGAAGCCGGTGGACATATTGGTAAATTAACGACGATGACCTTGGTTCGCCAAGTTGCTGCAGCTGTTTCAATTCCAGTTATCGCAGCTGGAGGAATTGCGGATGGTGAAGGTGTCGCTGCAGGCTTTATGCTTGGTGCTGAGGCCGTTCAAGTTGGTACGCGTTTCGTGGTAGCTAAGGAATCTAACGCCCATCCAAAATACAAGGAAAAAATCTTAAAAGCGCGTGACATCGATACGACTATTTCAGCTCAACACTTTGGTCATGCTGTTCGTGCCATTAAAAATCAGTTAACACGTGACTTTGAGCAGGCTGAAAAAGATGCCTTTAAACAAGAAAATCCAGATTTAGAAATCTTTGAACAAATGGGAGCTGGTGCTCTTGCTAAAGCCGTTGTTCATGGAGATGTAGAAGGTGGATCTGTCATGGCAGGTCAGATCGCTGGTTTGGTTTCTAAAGAGGAAACTGTTGAAGAAATCCTAAAAGATTTATACTATGGCGCAGCCAAAAAAATTCAAGAAGAAGCCTCTCGTTGGGCAGGAGTTGTAAGAAATGACTAAAACAGCCTTTCTATTTGCGGGTCAAGGTGCTCAGTATCTAGGAATGGGGCGTGAACTCTATGATCGCTACCCTATCGTCAAGGAAACAATTGACCAAGCCAGTCAGGTTTTGGGTTATGACCTTCGTGACTTGATCGATAAGGAAGAAACCAAGTTAAACCAGACTCGCTATACGCAACCAGCTATTTTAGCGACTTCGGTTGCTATTTACCGACTATTAAAAGAAAAGGGATACCAGCCGGATATGGTAGCAGGATTGTCTCTTGGGGAATATTCTGCTCTTGTAGCAAGTGGGGCCTTGGACTTTGAGGATGCAGTTGCCTTGGTTGCTAAGCGCGGTGCTTATATGGAAGAGGCTGCACCTGCAGGCTCTGGGAAGATGGTTGCGGTTCTCAATACTCCAGTTGAAGTGATTGAGGAAGCTTGTGAAACAGCCTCTAAAGTTGGAGTAGTGACTCCAGCTAACTACAACACCCCAAGCCAAATCGTTATCGGTGGCGAGGTGGCTGCGGTTGACCGCGCAGTTGAACTCTTGCAGGAAGCAGGAGCAAAACGATTGATTCCTTTAAATGTATCGGGTCCTTTCCATACAGCCCTTCTTGAGCCAGCCAGTCAGCAACTAGCTGGAGCTCTTGAGGGAGTGAGTTTCTCTGATTTTACTTGCCCACTAGTCGGCAATACGGAAGCTGCTGTTATGGAAAAAGATCGAATCCAAGAGCTTTTGACGCGTCAGGTCAAAGAACCTGTTCGTTTTTATGAAAGTATTGCTGTGATGCAGGATGCTGGGGTAACCAACTTTATTGAAATTGGTCCTGGTAAGGTCCTATCAGGCTTTGTCAAAAAAATCGATAAAACAGCTCAGCTAGCTAACGTTGAAGACCAAGCAAGCTTGGATGCTTTGTTAGGAAACTAATGATCCCTTCTCCCACAAAATACAACAGGAAACAGGAGAGATAGAATGCAACTTACAAATAAAAATGTCTTTGTAACAGGTTCAAGTCGTGGTATCGGACTTGCCATTGCTCACAAATTTGCCCAACTAGGCGCTAATGTAGTTTTGAATAGTCGCGGAGCAATCTCAGAAGAATTGCTGGCTGAGTTTTCAAACTATGGTGTCAAAGTAGTACCGATTTCAGGTGATGTTTCAGACTTTGCAGATGCCAAGCGTATGGTAGATCAAGCGATTGCAGAACTCGGTTCTGTTGATGTCTTGGTCAACAATGCTGGGATCACTCAGGATACCCTCATGCTTAAGATGACCGAGGAAGACTTTGAAAAAGTGATTAAGATCAACTTGACAGGTGCTTTCAACATGACGCAAGCAGTCTTGAAACAGATGATCAAGGCACGTGAAGGTGCGATTATCAATATGTCCAGTGTGGTCGGTTTGATGGGAAATATCGGACAAGCCAACTATGCGGCTTCTAAAGCGGGTTTGATTGGGTTTACCAAGTCAGTAGCACGTGAAGTTGCCAATCGCAATGTGCGCGTAAATGCTCTTGCACCAGGAATGATCGAGTCAGATATGACTGCTGTTTTATCTGATAAGGTCAAGGAAGCGACATTGGCCCAAATCCCAATGAAACATTTTGGACAAGCAGAACATATCGCAGATGCTACAGTGTTCCTGGCTGGACAGGATTATTTGACGGGACAAGTTCTCGCTGTTGATGGCGGACTTAGCATGTAAAAAATAAGGAAAGATATAGGTAAGACAGATGAAACTAAATCGAGTTGTAGTAACAGGTTACGGATTGACCTCTCCTATCGGAAATACTCCAGAAGAATTTTGGAACAGTTTGCAAACTGGAAAAATTGGAATTGGAGAAATCACTAAATTTGACCACAGCGAATTTGCTGTGCACAATGCAGCAGAAGTCCAAGATTTTCCATTTGATAAATACTTTGTAAAAAAAGATACCAACCGTTTTGACAACTATTCTTTGTATGCCTTGTATGCGGCTCAAGAAGCGGTGACAAATGCAAATCTTGATGTAGAAGCAATCGATAAAGATCGCTTTGGTGTCATCGTGGCTTCTGGTATTGGGGGAATTAAAGAAATCGAAGATCAGGTTATCCGTCTTCATGAAAAAGGTCCAAAACGCGTTAAACCAATGACGCTTCCAAAAGCCTTGCCAAATATGGCTTCAGGTAATGTTGCTATGCGCTTCGGAGCAAACGGTATCTGTAAATCAATCAATACAGCCTGTGCCTCATCAAATGATGCCATTGGGGATGCCTTTCGCTCTATCAAGTTTGGTTTCCAAGATGTCATGCTAGTTGGTGGCTCAGAATCATCTATCACTCCTTTTGCTATCGCTGGTTTCCAAGCTTTGACCGCCCTATCAACTACAGAAGATCCAACTCGTGCTTCTATCCCATTTGACAAAGATCGTAACGGATTTGTGATGGGAGAAGGTTCTGGAATGCTGGTTCTTGAGAGTCTTGAACACGCTGAAAAACGTGGGGCGACCATCTTGGCTGAAGTAGTTGGTTATGGAAATACCTGTGATGCTTACCATATGACTTCACCTCATCCAGAAGGTCAAGGTGCGATTAAGGCAATGAAGTTGGCTTTGGAAGAAGCAGAAATTTCTCCAGAGCAAGTAGCTTACGTCAACGCCCACGGAACTTCAACTCCTGCTAATGAAAAAGGAGAAAGTGGTGCGATTGTAGCTGTCCTTGGTAAAGAAGTACCTGTATCTTCAACCAAGTCCTTTACAGGACACTTACTTGGTGCTGCAGGAGCAGTAGAAGCCATAGCTACCATCGAAGCCATGCGTCATAACTATGTACCAATGACAGCTGGAACAAGCGAGTTATCAGACTATATCGAAGCGAATGTCGTTTATGGACAAGGCTTGGAGCAAGAAATCCCTTATGCTATTTCAAACACTTTTGGTTTTGGTGGACACAATGCGGTTCTTGCTTTCAAACGTTGGGAGAATAAATAATTATGAATTTAAATGAGATCAAGGACTTGATGGCTCAATTTGACCAATCAAGTTTGAGAGAATTTTCTTATAAAAACGGAACGGACGAATTGCAGTTCAGTAAGAATGAAGCAAGAATAGCTTCTGAAGCACCAGCTCAAGTTGTTCCAGCGCCAGCTGCAGTGGTTGCTAGTCCAGTAGTTTCGGCCCCTTCAACTCCAGTAGAGAGTGCAGTGGAAGAATCTCCAGCACCAGCTGAAACGACGGTTGCTCCGGAGGGTGATGTCGTTGAAAGTCCACTTGTAGGGGTGGCTTACTTGGCTGCTGGACCAGATAAACCTGCCTTTGTCACAGTCGGAGACAGTGTTAAAAAAGGTCAGACTTTGGTGATCATCGAAGCCATGAAAGTCATGAATGAGATTCCCGCGCCTAAGGATGGTGTGGTGACAGAAATTCTCGTTTCAAATGAAGAAATGGTTGAGTTCGGTAAAGGATTGGTACGCATCAAATGATCGATATTCAAGGAATCAAAGAAGCTCTACCCCATCGCTACCCCATGCTCCTAGTGGATCGTGTCTTGGAAGTGAGCGAGGATACCATTGTTGCCATTAAAAATGTGACCATCAACGAACCTTTCTTCAATGGTCATTTTCCACAATACCCAGTCATGCCAGGTGTTCTTATCATGGAGGCCTTGGCTCAGACTGCTGGTGTCTTGGAATTGTCTAAGCCTGAAAACAAAGGAAAGCTGGTCTTCTATGCTGGCATGGATAAGGTTAAGTTCAAGAAGCAAGTTGTACCAGGTGACCAATTAGTTATGACGGCTACTTTTGTTAAACGTCGTGGTACAATTGCTGTGGTTGAAGCAAAGGCTGAAGTAGATGGTAAGCTTGCAGCGAGTGGTACTCTTACCTTTGCAATTGGAAACTAAGGAGGTTCTCCATGTTTCGTAAAATTTTGATTGCCAACCGTGGTGAGATTGCGGTTCGCATTATTCGAGCTGCGCGTGAATTGGGCATTGCAACCGTAGCAGTTTATTCTACTGCGGATAAGGAAGCTCTTCACACACTCCTAGCGGATGAAGCTATCTGTATCGGACCTGGTAAGGCAACAGAGTCTTATCTAAATATCAACGCTATTTTATCTGCTGCAGTCTTGACTGAAGCAGAAGCCATCCACCCAGGTTTTGGTTTTCTTAGCGAAAACTCCAAGTTTGCCACGATGTGTGATGAAGTGGGGATTAAGTTCATCGGTCCTTCTGGGGCAGTAATGGATACCATGGGAGATAAGATCAATGCGCGTGAGCAAATGATCAAGGCTGGAGTTCCAGTTATCCCAGGATCTGATGGTGAAGTTCACACGGCTGAAGAGGCGCTTGCAGTTGCAGAAAAAATTGGCTATCCAGTCATGCTTAAGGCATCGGCAGGTGGTGGTGGAAAAGGGATTCGTAAGGTTGAAAAGGCAGAAGACTTGGTCGCAGCCTTTGAAACAGCATCCAGCGAAGCCAAGGCCAACTTTGGAAATGGCGCTATGTATCTTGAGCGTGTGATCTATCCAGCTCGCCATATTGAGGTTCAGATCCTTGCGGACCAAGAGGGTCATGTTGTCCATCTTGGTGAACGGGATTGTTCACTTCAACGGAATAACCAAAAGGTCTTAGAAGAAAGCCCATCCATTGCGATTGGCAAAACCCTTCGTCATGAAATTGGTGCTGCAGCCGTTCGTGCAGCAGAGTCTGTAGGTTATGAAAATGCAGGGACGATTGAATTTCTTCTCGATGAAGCGAGTGGCAATTTCTACTTCATGGAAATGAATACTCGTGTGCAAGTGGAGCACCCAGTCACAGAGTTTGTTTCAGGTGTTGATATCGTGAAGGAACAGATTCGCATTGCTGCCGGGCAACCTTTACCTTTCAAACAAGAAGATATCGTCCTACGAGGTCATGCTATCGAGTGCCGGATCAATGCAGAAAATCCAGCATTTAACTTTGCTCCAAGCCCAGGAAAAATCACCAACCTCTACCTTCCAAGTGGAGGAGTTGGATTGCGTGTAGACTCTGCAGTCTATCCAGGTTATACCATTCCTCCTTACTATGATAGTATGATTGCTAAAATCATTGTTCATGGGGAGAATCGTTTTGATGCTCTTATGAAGATGCAACGGGCACTTTATGAACTTGATATTGAAGGAGTGCAAACCAATGCAGACTTCCAGTTGGATCTGATTTCAGACCGCCGAGTTATCGCTGGTGATTACGATACTTCCTTCTTGATGGAAACTTTCTTGCCAAAATACCAAGAAAAAGAATAGACTTTCAAACAGTATGAGAACTAAAAGGGGGAGTTATGGCTCTATTTAGTAAAAAGGATAAGTATATTCGGATCAACCCTAACCGTTCCGTAAGGCAGAAACCACAAGCCAAGCCTGAGGTTCCGGATGAACTCTTCTCCCAGTGTCCTGGTTGTAAACACACCATTTATCAAAAGGATCTTGGGAGCGAACGAATTTGTCCCCATTGTAGCTATACTTTCCGTATTTCAGCTCAGGAACGCTTGGATTTGACGATTGATTCTGGTAGCTTTGTGGAGATGTTTACAGGTATTGAAACTCAAGATCCATTAAACTTTCCTGGCTATCAGAAAAAACTTGCAACAATGCGTGAAAAGACAGGTTTGGATGAAGCAGTACTGACTGGTACAGCTAGCATCAAGGGACAAAAAATTGCCCTTGGGATTATGGATTCAAACTTTATCATGGCTTCTATGGGAACCGTTGTGGGTGAAAAAATCACGCGCTTGTTTGAGTATGCAACGGTAGAAAACTTGCCAGTCGTTCTCTTCACAGCTTCTGGTGGAGCCCGTATGCAAGAAGGAATCATGAGCTTGATGCAGATGGCTAAAATTTCTGCGGCAGTTCAACGCCATTCCAAGGCAGGACTTTTTTACCTAACTATTTTAACCGATCCGACAACAGGTGGGGTGACCGCTTCTTTTGCTATGGAAGGGGATATTATCCTAGCTGAGCCACAGAGTTTGGTTGGTTTTGCTGGACGTCGTGTTATCGAAAATACAGTTCGTGAGACCTTACCGGATGACTTCCAAAAGGCAGAATTTCTGCTTGAACATGGATTTGTTGATGCAATTGTCAAACGGAGAGAATTGCCTGAAACAATTGCTAAATTAGTAAGATTGCATGGAGGAAGTCGCGGATGAATATTGCAAAAATAGTCAGAGAGGCACGCGAGCAGAGTCGTTTGACCGCACTTGATTTTGCCAATGGAATCTTTGACGAGTTTATCGAATTGCATGGAGATCGCTCTTTCCGCGATGATGGTGCGGTTATCGGTGGAATTGGCTGGTTAGGTGAACAAGCAGTAACTGTCGTTGGTATCCAAAAGGGGAAGAGTCTTCATGACAACCTCAAACGGAATTTCGGGCAACCTCATCCAGAAGGTTATCGTAAGGCCTTACGCTTGATGAAACAGGCAGAAAAGTTTGGTCGTCCAGTTGTGACCTTTATCAATACGGCGGGTGCTTACCCAGGTGTTGGAGCCGAGGAACGTGGACAAGGTGAAGCAATCGCCCGAAACCTGATGGAAATGAGTGATCTCAAGGTTCCAATCATCGCGATTATTATCGGTGAAGGTGGATCTGGTGGGGCCCTAGCTCTAGCCGCAGCTAACCGTGTCTGGATGTTAGAAAACTCAATCTACGCCGTACTTAGCCCGGAAGGATTTGCCTCTATCCTTTGGAAGGATGGAAGTCGTGCTATGGAAGCGGCGGAGTTGATGAAAATCACTTCACATGAACTCCTAGAAATGGGAATCGTAGACAAGGTAATCTCAGAAGCAGGGCTGTCAAGTAAAGAACTGCTAAGTTGCGTTAAAAATGAATTGCGTGCAGAACTAGATAGGTTGCAAGAACTACCACTCGACCAACTTATCGAAGAACGTTACCAACGCTTTAGAAAATACTAAGAAAATTTAAAAGCTAGAACAATTTGTTCTAGCTATTTTGATAATAGAGCATGGATAAATATGAATACTCTAGATAAATAAGAAAATAATCAATGGTATATCCTCTATATTGCCCTAATAGAGAGTTTACC
The DNA here is from genome assembly GCF_002289235.2 of Streptococcus sp. FDAARGOS_256. Lineage (GTDB taxonomy): Bacteria > Bacillota > Bacilli > Lactobacillales > Streptococcaceae > Streptococcus. Next base: position 1,173,002 of record NZ_NTGM02000001.1, on the reverse strand, counting down.
ATTAGGAGAGAAAGAATGAAAAAGACAATACATTTAGGAATCTGTATGATTTTAATGTTCCTGTACATTTATTTAACGCCATTAGGGGCTATAACTCTAGCTAGGACCTTTGGTTTAGGAATGGACAGCTATATAATCTTCCTAGTTGGAGAAGTGTTGCTTATTTTCTTTTTATTCGTTTTGTGGTTGAAAAAGAAGAAGATGCTCTTTATCTTCGAGAAAAAGGGTTGGCGCTGGTCTTATCTCGCTTTCTTAGTGGCTTGCTTTCTTATCTATTCTTTTCTAAATGGATTTAGAATGCAGAATATTCGATTGATTGACAATAGCTTTATTTTCCAAGACCTTCTTTCAGAACTTTACTCAAACGGAAGAGAAACGACTCTATCAAGTCTTATATTTTTAATCTTTAACATTTCGATTGTACCTGTTGTTGAGGAGACAATCTATAGAGGTTATTTTATGAATACCTTCTTTCCGAAGTCGGAGTTTTATTTGGATGTGATTTTGTCTTCTTTCATCTTCGGGCTTAGTCACTTAGTTCTATCTCATCGTGACCCCATCAGTCTCCTAATGTATAGTATTCTTGGTCTTCTATTTGCAGTCGCTTATCGAGTTACGGGTAGTCTTCGGTTTACCATTTTTTGTCATAGTTTCTATAATGCAATTCCCTATGTTCCGTCAATCTTATTTTATATTTATTATTTGATTTTTAGATAGTAGGAAGTAAAGAAAAAGTGTTTGATAATTGTCAAACACTTTTTCTAATTTAATGGGAAGATAGAGAAATCTCTTTTATCAATTTCTTATTTCTCAATGAGTAAAGCTACCATTTAGGGTGAAAAATTGACAGTTGAGGAGATAGGCTATAAAATAGACAAAAAGATGTATACTGTAGATGTAAACTGACAAAAATTTATTTTAAGGAGCTACTTGATAGGACAGGTACAAAAACATTTACAGTTCTTTTATCTGAGGACTTAGAGCAAGTTTCAGGTGGTGGCATGATTTGGTTAGTTTATGATAGACATTGGCCTTCGCCATATGCATATAGTTTGGCGACAGAATGGAGTACAATACTGAATCATGCGACTAGACGTGCTTATGGTATTAGCTATTGATAAATTAAAGGGGTAAGTATGAAAAAACTAGGGCATTTGGGAGTCTATACATCACTGGTATTTCTATCGATTTACCTACCAGAGTTAGGGATTATGCATCTAACTAAGTTTTTAGGATGGGGGATAGATGGCTATTCTATCTTTTTAACAGTTGAAGTAATAGCTCTTTTGCTATTATTTATCTACTGGCTCAAAAAGAAAGATATGCTCTATATTTTTGAAAAAAAGGGTTCAAAGAAGTCAAGATTCTTTTACCTTGTAGTTGCTCTAGTGGCTACTTATTTTGATCGTCAATTGGTGGATGCTTTTCAGTTACAGTTTCATCACCTAATTGATAACAAGTATATCTTTCAAGACCTTCTTTCGATTCTATACTCCAATGGGCAACCAACTTTTCTATCAACTGTTCTCAGTTTTAGTTTAACAGTAATCGTCGGACCTATATTAGAGGAACTGATTCATAGAGGGTATTTTATGAATACCTTTTTCCCCCAGTCCAAGTACTATCTGGATGTTATCCTATCTGCTCTTATCTTTGGACTTAGTCATTTGATCCTAACTCACCGAGATCCTATCAGTTTGATTATTTATAGTTTAGGCGGTCTTTTCTATGCCCTTGTCTACCGTTGGACAAAGAACTTAAAAATTACCATCCTGTGCCATAGTTTTTTCAACTTTCTCATTTATGCAAAACCCATCTGGATTTTTGTTTACAATTATGTCTATTATCATTTTTTTAGATAGTGGAAGGCAAAGAAAAAAGTGTTTGATAATTGTCAAACACTTTTTCTAATTTGATGGGAAGATAGAGAAATCTCTTTTATCAATTTCTTATTTCTCAATGAGTAAAGCTACCGTTTAGGATAAAAAATTGACTTTTTTAAAAATAGCTGTTAATATAATAAAAGATATTTATGCTATAAAAATAAGTCAACAAAGATTTTTTGGAGTAAGTATGAAAAAACTAGGTCATTTGGGAGTCTATACATTACTGGTATTTCTATCAATTTATCTACTAGATTTCAGTAGTCTTTATCTGGCTAAGATGTTTGTCTGGGGTATGGATGGCTATTCTATTATTGTAGCAGTAGAGCAACTAGCTCTTTTAGGACTATTTATCTATTGGTTGAAAAAGAAAAAAATGCTCTATATTTTTGAGAAAAAGGGTTCGATAAAATCCAGATTCTTTTACCTTTTAGTTAGTTTAGTGGCTGCTTATTTTGTCCGTCAGTTGTTGAGTGCTTTTTACTTACAGTTTAGTCGCTTCATTAATAATAACTATATCTTTGAAGACCTTCTTTCGGTCCTATCCTTCAATGAGCAATCTACTATTTTAACGACTTGCTTCTCTTTTATCTCAGTTGTCATTTTGGGTCCTATATTGGAGGAACTAGTTCATAGAGGATATTTTATGAATTCCTTCTTTCCTAAGTCCAAATATTACTTGGATGTCATCTTATCTGCTCTTATTTTTGGGCTCAGTCATTTGGTATTGTCCCATCGTGACCTCATCAGTTTGATGGTTTATAGTTTTTCCGGTCTTTTCTTTGCTTTAGTTTACCGTTGGACAAAGAATCTAAAAATCACAATTCTGTGCCATTGTTTTATAAATTTTCTCATCCATGCAGACTTCATCTGGTTGTTTCTTTCTAATTTAATCTATTATCGTTTTTTTAGATAGTGAAAGGCAAAGAAAAAAGTGTTTGATCTAAGTCAAACACTTTTTTTACTGTTCTTCTTTTACAAACTGGCTGAGCAGTCCGTTGATAAAACGGGCAGATTTTTGATCTGAGAAGTCCTTTGCAAGCTCAATAGCTTCATTAACAGCAACCAGTTGCGGAGTGTCAAATGAAGTGATTTCAAAGACTCCCAAGCGAAGGAGGTTTCTCTCCACGAGCGTTAATCGCTCGATGGTCCAACCTGCTTTTAAATGCTGTGTGATTTGCTTGTCTAGTTCTTCCTTTTTAGCCTGAACACCAGAAACTAGCTCTGTCAAAAAGGCTGGAAGTTGCACATCCGTATCTTCACGATCATGAGTATAGGCGAAACGACAAGCAGTTTCGACATCCGTACCGAATTCAAGGCTCATGAGAGCTTGAAAAGCGCATTTACGGAGTTGGCGTCTAGATTCTAATAGTGGACTAGTCATTGAGGAAGTCCTCGTCAAATAGATCTTTCAATTCTGGTTTTGGTGTTTTATCTGGAACGATACCTGCAACGTGAATATTGATGGCAGTGAGTTCTACATCAGCCATATTGCGGACGGCATCTTTGACAGCTTTCTGGATAGCAACCGCTACCTTAGGAACTTTTACTCCGTACTCAAGGTAGAGATAGATATCTGCTGTGAGCTCTTCGTCCACGTTTTTAAGATAAACGCCACGGCCGAGAGAAAGTTTTGAAAGGGTATCAGACACTGATTTGTTTGAAAAAGAGTGTACACCCTCTACTTTTGCAGTAGCAATAGCAATGATTTTTTCAAGTACACGTGGGGCGATAACGATTTCGCCAAGTTGTTCTTCAATTCCCATAGAATGACCTCTTTCTAGAGATTAGGCACGAGAAACGTAAGTTCCTTCTGCAGTGTTGATAACGAGTTTTTGTCCTGCTTCGATGAAGTCTGGAACGTTTACGACAAGTCCAGTTTCCATCGTTGCTGGTTTACCAGAACCTGTAACAGTAGCACCTTTGATAGATGGTTGAGTTTCTGCAACTGTCAATTCGACAGTAGTAGGAACGGTAACACCAATCACTTCAGTTCCGTAGAATTGGATCTTCACATCAGAGTTTTCAAGGATGTAAAGCAATTCGTTTTCAACGTTGACAACAGGAATTTCGTATTGGTCGTAAGTTTCTGTGTTCATGAAGTAGGCTGTGTCATCCATTTTGTACAAGTATTGAGCTGGGACAGTCTCGATGATGGCTTGTTCAAATTTTTCCTCTGGACGGTAGCTTGTGTCAAATGTAGAACCAGTACGGACATCACGCAATTTCATACGCATGATTGTGTTTCCTTTACCTGGTTTGTGGTGGCTAGCTTCCAAAACGCGGATCAATTTTCCGTCAGCTGTTTCAAAGGTCATACCAGCCTTTAATTTACTTGCTTCAATCATGTTTTTACCTCTTTAATAAAATAATTTACTCTTTATTGTACCATAAAAGACAACATTACTCAAATGTCAGAAGGAGCTTAATTAGTTGACTGGTACGATATTTCCATCTTCGTCTTTGGTAACGAGGACGTATTTTCCATCGACTTCGATGTAAAAATTCTTGCTGGCAGTTTGTCCAGTGTTTTGAGCTGGTGCTTGATTTTGAACTTGTTGGCTTAGTTGACCACCCAGAGTTTGGCCAAGATTCATGCCCATAAACATGTTCATCCCATTGCCATTCCCTTCGTTGGCAGCTGCAGCAATAAGCGCTTCGTTACGAGCACGGCGTTCTTCGATTTCAATCGTGTTGTACTTCATTGCCACGAGCTCACTATCAAGCTTGCGAACGATATCAAGACTTTCTTGGTCGTAGCTGAGGTCTTCAAGCAAGATGTTAGTTGCTTCAATCCCGTAGAGACCTGTCCAAACCTTGTTGACCTCTTGTTTAGCGAGTTCGTTAAAGGTGTCTTGATTGGCATTGAGGCTATAGATATCTACCTTGTTTTCGTTGGTGTATTTGGCAATGGCAATCGCGATTTTCGGTGCGATATTTTGACGGAGCGTTCCTTGAGCTACATCTTGGAGAGTAAATGGCTGTCCGTCAGTAATTTGACGGCTAACAGAACTCACGTAGAAGAGGACTGGATCTGCTATTTTTACATCAAACAAGCCATAGAAACGGATGTTGAGCAGTTGTTGGTAACGTTCGCTGAAGTATTCGACCGCATTTTGTGTGCCGAACTTATTACCTGCAATAGGTTGCATGCGGATAAAGATAATTTCTTGTTGAGTGATGACTTGTCCACCAAAAGAGAAACGGTTTTTAAAGTTTTCCCAAGTGCCTTTTAAACCACCTTTTTCAAGGAGCCAGGCATTATCACCAGCTTGCCATTCGTGGCTACCAGCTTCGAGAACTTCACCAAGGAAGGTACCGTTGTTTACCAAAACAGCGCTATAACCTTGAGGAACGATAACCACACTGCCATCTGACAAAAGTCCAGTATTTTGATTGCTGTGACGAGAACGTCCATCTGGGTCTTTTGTGAGTAATTGTCCCTTGACGGCCAAGGCATCGCCAGAGACATTATCTGGAAGGACAATGGCTTCCTTGAATTTACTATCATTAAAACTATTTAAGCCTGCTGATAAGGCTGCACGTATAAATCCCATAATTCCTCCTAATTATAAAGCTCGTCTTCATCCACAACATCATAGGTATCGAGTACCCATTGGTTTGGACTGCGAGAGAGATTGGCACCACAGTAGTCGCACTCGCTAACTGCAGAGATTTTCAAAGGGGCGCCACAGTTTGGACAGTGGTCGCTCACAACTTCGTCTGGATTGACTGCTTGCGTTTGGCTACCGTGTTGACGGATAAAGTTTAATTGATACACGGTGAAGAGATCTTTTTTAGGGTCTCCTTCAATGACACGGCGAGTCTCATCGTCAATGACATAGTCTCGTAAAATTGATGATAGAATCACCACTAAGGTATCGTTTCCGTCAGGATTTTCAATGAACTCCTTGATGCGAACATTTTCGATACAAACTTTCTCTAAAACATTAGTTGTTTTAGCACGAATATGGTCTTCGAGTTGGGCACTGTGTTGGGAGTAGAGACTGGTACTTTCTAAAGCGCGGACAGAGTTCCAATTTTTCTCAGTCCAGGCAACCTGCAATTTAAGGTAGACTTCCTTAACCCAAGATGTGAAAGCTTCCGCGTCAAAGTTTGGATCTCCGTATTTCACAAGACTAATGGCCCGTGTGTTGTGTTCAACTCGACGATGGAGCGTTTGAGAATCATTACTAGTGTCTGTTGAACTTGAATCTTCTGAGTTATTCTTCGAGGCTTTAAAGATACTAACTAGGAAAACTCCTGCGACAATCAGGAATACCAATCCCATTTCGAATGAGTTGGTAGAGCTACTAGAGGATGATCCGTATCCAGAGCGGTAGTAGTGGTAGGATGATCCGCCAGAACGACTTCCACCTCCACTTGAGCGGCTACTGCTGCGGCTGCTCCCTCCACTTCTGGAATGTCCGACACCCGCATCAACGATTTGAGGCACGGATAGAAAAACAAGTAATAAACAGGTCATTAAAAGAGCGTAAAACTTTTTCATGTGTCTCCTAACTATATGATTGAAAAGGTAGAATTCTGAATTCGAATGATTATTAAACTATTTAATAACCTTTAAAAATCATCTAAGATATACTAGGCGTTATTTACTAGCATTTAGCTTCTTTATGGAATGGCGTTCGATGAGCCATCCCACAATCCATCCTATTGCTAGCAAGTAATTTTCAAAAGCACCGATAGCATTTACAGGAGAGTGATACTCCATATAATTGAGTAAGTGATTTGTTCCTATTCCAATTCCGCCAATAATGAGAGCAAGAAGTGCGATTCGTAGATAGAACCAATCGTATTTAATATTGATAGCGAGAATAATAATCAATACAGCTAAATTCCATATTCCAATTTCTCGTTGCCAACCAGCAGATATTCCGTACCCGGAGTGGCTTCCCATGTACGATGGAAAGAAAATTTGTAGTATAGAAGCGCCTAACATAGCGATGATGACTAAGACAAATAGCAATCGTAAAAATTTGTTCATTTATTCTCCTTGTCTCATTCTCGTCTTAAAAGTAGAAAAAAGTGTATAAAGAGTAAATTACTCACTTTCTTTCAACTTCGCCAATTCCTGTGCAAGGAGTTTAAGGGCAACTTGTGGATTGGCTTGGCCTTTGGTTGCTTTCATAAGGAATCCTGTGAAGGCCTTGTCTGCGTTGCGTTTGCCTGACTTGAAGTCGGCAACGGCAGCTTCGTTATCAGCAAAGACTTGGTGGATGATTGGAATCAGAACATCTGGATCTGAGATTTGGACCATACCTGCTTTTTCCACGTATTCACGCGCGCCACCACCATTTTTAGCTAGGTGGACAAAGACTTTCTTGGCAATCTTAGAAGAGATCGTGCCGTCTTCGATGATGGCAATCATTTCTACCAAGTTTTCTGGTGTCAATTCGATTTGTTCTAGTGTTTTACCTTCGGCGTTCAAGAACTGAGCAACTTCACCTTGGAGCCAGTTAGAAACTTGTTTGGCATCGCCACCGAGTGCAACAGCTTTTTCAAAGAAGTCAGAAGTGACCTTATTTGCAGTCAACTGACTAGCATCGTAGTCTGACAAGCCAAGGTCAGCAACGTAGCGTGCACGGCGTTCCTTTGGAAACTCTGGCAGTTCAGTACGCATTTCCTCAATCCACTCGTCTGAAATTTCAAAGAGTGGGAGGTCTGGTTCTGGGAAGTAGCGGTAGTCTGCAGCGCCTTCCTTAACACGCATGAGGATGGTTGCTTTGTTGGCTTCATCGTAACGGCGTGTTTCTTGGCGGATTTGACCACCTGAGCGAAGGATTTCAGCTTGACGTTGGACTTCGTATTCGAGACCTTTGCGAACGTTTGAGAAGGAGTTGAGGTTTTTCAACTCAGTCTTGGTACCGAATTTTTCTTGACCATAAGGACGAAGCGAGATGTTAGCATCCACACGCATAGAACCTTCTTCCATCTTAACGTCTGAAATGCCAGCGTACTGGATAACTTCCTTGAGGGCAGTTAGATAAGCATAGGCTTCTTCAGGAGAACGCATGTCGGCTTCAGACACGATCTCAATCAAAGGCACCCCTTGGCGGTTGAGGTCTACATAAGAGTAGCCATCTGTACCGTGGGTGTTTTTACCAGCATCTTCTTCCAAGTGGGCGCGTTCAATACCGATTTTCTTAGTCGTACCATCTTCTAGCTCCACTTCAATCCAACCATTGTAACCAATTGGCTCATCAAACTGAGAAATTTGGTAGGCTTTTGGATTATCAGGATAGAAGTAGTTCTTGCGGTCAAAGTGCATCTTCTTGTGGATGTCCATGTTGAGGGCAAGAGCGGCCTTGATACCAGCATCGACAACACCCTTATTGAGAACTGGCAGAACTCCTGGAAAAGACCAGTCAATCACGTTGGTGTTGGCATTTTGGTCATTTCCAAAGTGGGCAGAAGTAGGTGAGAAGATTTTTGAATTGGTGTTGAGCTCTACGTGGACTTCAAGTCCAATGACTGTTTCAAAGTTCATTAGTTGTCACCTCCAAAAATCACGGGTTGTTGTTTGTGGTAGTCTGTTGTTGCTTCAAAGGCAGCAGCAGCTTGGTAAATGGTTTCCTCAGAGTATTTAGGACCAATCAATTGGAGACCGACTGGTAGACCTTGAGAGAATCCAGCAGGAACTGAAATTCCTGGGAGACCAGCCAAGTTGACTGGGATGGTCAAAAGGTCAGCCAAGTACATGGCAACGGGGTCATGGTTGAGGGAGTCCAAGTCATAGGCAACGCTTGGTGCAGTTGGTCCCAAAATCAAGTCGTAATCCGCAAAGACTTTTTCGAAATCTTGGATGATAAGGGTACGAACCTGACCAGCTTTCTTGTAGTAAGCATCGTAGTAACCTGATGAAAGGCTGAAAGTACCTAGCATGATACGGCGTTTCACTTCTTCACCGAAACCTTGGCTACGGCTGTTTACATAGATTTCATCAAGGTTGCTTGCATCTTCTGTGCGGTAGCCATAACGGATACCGTCAAAGCGTTGCAAGTTTGAGGAAGCTTCAGATGAAGCGATAATATAGTAAACGGCAACACCGTATTTAGAATGAGGAAGGCTCACTTCTTCGACGATGGCACCAAGTTTTTCAAAGTGTTTGGCCGCGTTCAAGATTGTTTCCTTAACCTCTGGGTCAATCCCTTCACCAAGGTATTCCTTAGGTAAAGCAATTTTCATGCCCTTGATGTCTTGACCGATTTTTGAAGTAAAGTCAGCGATGCGGACAGGAGCAGAAGTAGAGTCCTTGGAGTCTTCGCTAGCAATAGCATTAAGCAAGAGAGCATTTTCTTTAACAGTTGGTGCAAAAGGTCCAATCTGGTCTAATGAGCTACCAAAGGCAATGAGACCGAAACGAGAAACCGTTCCGTAGGTTGGCTTGAGACCAACGATCCCGTTGAAGGCAGCAGGTTGGCGGATGGAACCACCAGTATCAGAACCAAGTGACAAGCGGACTTGCCCAGAAGCTACAGCTGCGGCAGAACCGCTTGATGAACCACCAGGAACCTTGCTGTGGTCCCAAGCATTTTTAGTCGCACCATAGTGGGAAGTCTCACCTGATCCACCCATGGCAAACTCGTCCATGTTGGTTTTTCCGACAACAATCATACCCTTAGCTTTGGCATTGGCAACGGCTGTCGCATCAAAGATAGGCTCGTAGTTGTAGAGCATTTTTGAGGCTGCGGTTGTGAGGATACCGTCGGTAGAGATATTATCCTTAACAGCGAGCGGAATTCCTGAAAGGACATTGTCCACATCAATTCCAGCTTCATCAATAGCTTTAGCTTGAGCAAGGGCTTGTTCTTCAGCGATAGTGACAAAAGCATTGATAGCTTTCTCGCGAGACTTGATATCTTCAAGCGTGGCTTGTGTCAATTCAGTTGCAGAAATTTCCTTAGAGACAAGGAGGTTGTGCAAGTCTTCAATCGTTTTGTTATTAAAAGTCATTAGGCATCTCCTCCATCATCTAGGATAGCTGGTACCTTGATATAGTAGTTTTCTTTTTCAGGTACGTTTTTAAACAAGCGGTCACGGTCTGTTCCTTCTTCAGCCACATCAGGGCGGAGTACGGTCTTGCGGTCAGCCATGGTTGTAGTAGGTGCGACACCAGTTGTGTCGACTTCGCCCAGCAATTCAACCATGTCAACAATTTTAGACAAGGTTGTCGCAAAGGCAGCAGTTTCTTCTTCAGAGAATCTTAATTTTGAAAGATTGGCAACGTGTGTTACCTCTTCTTGCGTAATTTTCATCTTGCATCCTTTCGTGAAATGATGATTTTTAGTCTGTTCTATTTTACCATATTTTCCTATAAATAAGGGAGCCAAACTGAAAAGAAATAGAAATTGAAAAATCGCTTTTAATTCGCTATAATGGTTAAACTAGAGAATAGAAAAAATAAAAGTTAGGATAGAAATATGTTCCATCAATTTATCACCAGATCTCAGACGGTTCCTCCTCCCATTTCCCTCTTTTGGTATGGGACTATGATGCTTACTTTAGTGCTTTGTATTTATGGAGCACTTGCTTATCACAAGAATCCGAAATTTGTCCGCTTGTTTAAGGGGATTCAGATCCTCCAGTTGCTAGCCCTATATAGTTGGTATGTTGGCTTTGGGATTCCATTTTCTAATAGCCTTCCATTTTACCATTGCCGTTTGGCTATGTTTGCGGTGGTTTTCTTGCCAGATAAATGGCGGAGCAAGCAATATTTTGCCCTCTTAGGAGCAAGCGGAGCGGTCTTTGCTTTGGTTTACCCTGTTTTTGACCCCTATGATTTCCCCCATATCACCAGTTTTTCATTTTTGATTGGGCACTATGCCCTTCTAGTGAATTCCTTGGTTTACTTGATGAATCACTATGACAAGACCTTGCTCAAGAAATATATGATTGTGGCCTATACCTTTATTCTCAATCTCTTTCTAGTTGGGGTTAATCAGGTAACGGGTGGAAATTATGGTTTGTTAAACAAGACACCTTTTATTCCAGATGCGCCCTTGTGGTTAAAATACCTTCTTGTGTCCGTCATCCTCTCACTGGCTCTGGTTCTCTTTGATATCTTGTTCAAGAAACGGTGGAAAAAGAGAAATCAGACACAATCTGTGCTCTAGCTTGCCTTTTCATCGGATAAGCAATTGAAAAACTCCCCAAAATCCGCTATAATTGAGAGTTGAAAGGAATGGCAAAATCCAATGTAAACATCATTCTTAGCTACTGAAACAACTAAAAATAGAAAATCAAAGAAAGAGAACTTATGACTATTCAAGAAGAAATTAAGAAACGTCGTACTTTTGCTATCATCTCCCACCCGGACGCCGGGAAAACAACCATCACTGAGCAGTTGCTCTACTTTGGGGGCGAGATTCGTGAGGCTGGTACGGTTAAAGGAAAGAAAACAGGGACTTTTGCCAAGTCTGACTGGATGGATATTGAGAAACAGCGTGGGATTTCGGTCACGTCATCAGTTATGCAGTTTGACTATGATGGCAAGCGCGTGAACATCCTCGATACACCAGGGCACGAGGACTTCTCAGAAGATACCTATCGTACCTTGATGGCGGTGGATGCTGCGGTCATGGTCGTGGACTCTGCCAAGGGTATCGAGGCCCAAACCAAGAAATTGTTTGAGGTTGTGAAGCACCGTGGCATTCCAGTCTTTACCTTTATGAACAAGCTGGACCGTGATGGTCGTGAGCCACTGGACCTCTTGCAAGAACTAGAAGAAGTCCTTGGCATTGCGAGCTATCCTATGAACTGGCCAATCGGGATGGGGAAAGCCTTTGAAGGCTTGTATGACCTTTATAACCAACGCTTGGAGCTCTATAAAGGGGATGAGCGTTTTGCCAGTCTGGAAGAAGGGGATAAGCTCTTTGGAAGCAATCCTTTCTACGCTCAGGTTAAGGACGATATCGAACTATTACAAGAAGCAGGAAATGAATTTTCAGAAGAAGCTATTCTTGCAGGAGAACTGACTCCGGTCTTCTTTGGTTCAGCCCTCACTAACTTTGGGGTGCAGACCTTCCTTGAGACCTTCCTTAAGTTTGCTCCAGAACCACATGGCCACAAGAAAACAGATGGCGAAATTGTGGATCCTTATGACAAGGATTTCTCAGGATTTGTCTTTAAAATCCAAGCCAACATGGACCCTCGTCACCGTGACCGTATCGCCTTTGTTCGTATCGTATCAGGTGAATTTGAGCGTGGAATGAGTGTCAATCTGCCTCGTACTGGTAAGACTGCCAAACTATCGAATGTGACTCAGTTTATGGCTGAAAGTCGTGAAAATGTGACCAATGCCGTGGCAGGTGATATTATCGGGGTTTACGATACCGGTACTTATCAGGTTGGAGATACCTTGACGGTTGGAAAAAACAAGTTTGAATTTGAACCACTGCCAACCTTTACCCCTGAAATTTTCATGAAAGTTTCTGCTAAGAACGTCATGAAACAAAAATCCTTCCATAAGGGAATTGAGCAATTGGTGCAAGAGGGAGCCATTCAGCTTTATAAGAATTACCAAACAGGCGAGTACATGCTAGGGGCTGTCGGACAACTCCAATTTGAAGTCTTTAAGCACCGCATGGAAGGTGAGTACAATGCAGAAGTGGTCATGAGCCCAATGGGTAAGAAGACCGTTCGTTGGATCAAGCCTGAGGACTTGGACGAGCGCATGTCCTCAAGCCGCAATATCTTGGCCAAGGACCGTTTTGACCAGCCTGTCTTCCTCTTTGAAAACGACTTTGCCCTCCGCTGGTTTGCGGACAAGTATCCAGACGTAGAGTTGGAGGAAAAAATGTAACTCAGCACCAACAATTGGAACTAAAGTTCCTAATTGTTGGACGCTAGTCGCTATTTGGCGAACTAGCTAACTGCCTTACTAACTACGTTTGGCAAATAGAATCGATTTGCCAAACTCCGTGTCGTAGTGTAAAATCGGCTTACCTAAACGCTTCACTAGGAAAAATCCACGAATATTATCGATTCGTGGATTTTTCCGTCGTAACCACGTTTTACAAATGAAATCGATTTGTAAAACTCAGTGTCGTAGATTACGGCTATTAATTAGTATGGAATTTTTTGTTGGAAAGGATAGAAAGTTGCCTCGGCTACCGGCCTTATTAATTCATTTGTGAAACTGCCTATAAATACTCTACTTCTAAAAGTCTGTGGATGCTATTGATTCATGGGCTTTTTCTATATTTTGAATAAAAATTAATTCCCTGCTTAATTGGAATTATGTGCTCAAATTTTAAAGTATATAGAAATGGTTAAAAAATAATTAAAATATATTAACAGAATAATAAAATGAAGATTATATTGAAAAAACAGAATAGATTTGAAATCAAGTTATTTTTGAAATCATTTTCTTTCTTTGGGATATATTATAGATATTGAATTGTCGGTATATTTGGTATATAATAAAAAGATAGTATTTTATAGGTGAATAGATCTTTTTCAAGTTGAGGGGATGAACATGTTTTTTAGACGCCAGAAGGGTGAATATAGAGAAACAGACCGTGTAACTCGGTTCAAATTAATCAAATCAGGGAAGCATTGGCTACGGGCCTCGACTTCCCTTTTTGGCTTATTTAAGGTGATGCGTGGAAGCGCAGATACAAGCCAAGTAAAGATTGAAATGGTCGAAAAGCAAGAAGGTCAGAAGTTGACTGGCTTGGATGTCTTGAAAGGGATAGCAGCTACGGGGACGATCTTAGGTGGTTTTGCTGCGACGCAAACGCGTGTTTATGCCAATGATGCAGTCGCTGTTGAAAAGACTGTCGAATCAAAAGATACCCTGGCGACGAGAGATTCAGTAGTGCTAGGGACGACACAGGATCATCAAGATGCTGCTAGCTTGTCTTTGTCTACCAGTCAAAGCCAGTCATTGTCAGAATTCAATTCGCAGAGCGCCAGTCAATCTGCCTCTACGAGTCAGTCTGTCAGTGCCTCAAGCTCTTCTAGCATGAGCCAGTCGATGAGCGACTCTGCTTCTACTAGTCAGTCCTTTGCAAACAGTCAAAGTGTAACTGCTAGTTCAAGTGAATCCCTTGGGACACAAAATCAAGCGAATAGTAATCTGTCAGAGAGAGCTTCAGTTGGTGTTCAAAGTCAGTACCAAGCAAGTGAGTCAGCTCGGGAGACAGTGAAAGAATCACAACCTTCAAAAGAATTAAAAGCAGTTGATTTTTCTACAGAATCCTTGCCTCAAAGTGAGTCTGGTCTTGTAAAGAATGAAGATGTGACGGCTGAATCGAGTCTGACTATGACTTCTGTAGCCTTGACAGAAAAGCAAAGTGAAGAAAAACGGAAGAAATTAGAGGCCTTGTCTGCTGAGATTGGGCAGTTTCTAGCTCAAGCTCAGGGACTTCCAAACTCTGATGAGGCAATTGCCAAGGCTAGTCTAGCGAAGAATGAGATAGCAGAAGCCTTGAAAGGGGAGGTTTCTGATTTTACTTCTATTTTGAATAAGGCTACAGAAGCTCGAAATAGTATTGCAAATGCTGTGTTACGTGCCAACTCTGGACTTCGTGACAGCAGAAACGGACAAGCTTTGACCCAAGCTTCAAATACCGCTAGCTTCAGAGCTGCTAGGGATACAGAGAAGCCAGAACTTCAGAAAATAACCGTTACAGGTGGCGCAGTTCTAGAAGGACAAAAATTTAAAATTTATCGAGAAGAAAATTTTTCTGCGACCATTGAGTTTACTGATAACAGTGGTCGAATTGAACATGCAAAATTTGTTCCTACTGCTGTTCCCGCGGCCTATCCGGCTACTTCAACTGTTGTCTCATTCACTACGAGTAATGGTCAAAGTATCAGCATGATTGTTCCGACAAATAAACTAGCCAAAGATGGAAATGCTACAGCATCAAATCCTTTCACCGTTTCAATCACGGGTTCTGTTGGAAAAAATCAAGCAGTAAATAGTTTGTGGACTCGTTATGTTTTCACCTATGATCAGGAAGGTAATTTTAGCGGAAATACTACTGACGTAGGTCTTGTAAAAGATTTAACAGCCAACCCTGCCGCAATTCAATTTGAAGTCCATGCTCAGTCTGAAAAGTACGAACCAGCTATCAATGCTGAGGTGAATCGAAACTTTACTCTAACGGCCAATTCAGGGACTGTTTCTGTTGGTGAAGCCAGTCAGTACATCACGAATGCTACAGGGACACCAGAATTACCTACTACAGGAATTACTAAGGGAACTAGAACAACCTATACTTGGAAATCTGGAACCAATACGAATTTGTCTGCTGGACGGCATACTTTGACAGCGGTGGTAACTTATCCAGATGGAAGTACGGATGAAGTAGAGATTCCTATTGAGGTTCGCCCTCAGACACCTAGAATTGAGGAACGGTTCCTTAACGAAAAAGGTGGTCTCACAAATCAAGCGATTACGGTAGATGGGGTTGCTCCAGGTGGGACAGTTACTTTAACAATTGCAGGTGAAACATTTACCAAACAGGCAACGGGGAGTTCTACCAGTGTAACCTTTACTGCAACTGACTTGAAGAAAGTATATGATCTCAATGGAGGACGACTTCCAAGTGGACCAGTGACTGCTAGTACGACAGTAGATGGTTTGGTTTCAGATACATTTAATGGGCAAATCACGCCAAATCAAGCGTCAATTTCAGTAAGTAATAGCCAGTCTGCTTCAGCGAGTTCGAGTCAATCTGCATCTGCAAGTTCGAGCCAGTCCGCGTCCGTAAGCTCAAGTCAGTCTGCTTCAGCAAGTGCTAGTCGATCAGCGTCAGTGAGCGCTAGTCAGTCTGCCTCAGTAAGTTCGAGTCACTCCGCTTCAGCGAGCTCGAGCCACTCCGCTTCAGTGAGCGCAAGAGAATCTGCATCAGTGAGCTCGAGTCAGTCCGCGTCAGTCAGCACTAGCCAGTCTGCATCAGTCAGCTCGAGTCAGTCTGCTTCAGCAAGCACCAGCCAGTCAGCATCTGCAAGCTCGAGCCAATCTGCTTCAGTGAGCGCAAGTGAGTCAGCCTCAGCAAGTGCTAGCCAGTCTGCTTCAGCAAGCACCAGCCAGTCAGCGTCAGTGAGCACCAGTCAATCTGCATCTGCAAGCTCAAGCGAATCTGCTTCAGTCAGCTCAAGCCAGTCTGCCTCAGTGAGCTCAAGCCAATCCGCTTCAGCAAGCTCGAGTCAGTCAGCGTCAGTGAGCGCAAGTCAGTCTGCTTCAGCGAGTGCGAGTCGATCAGCTTCAGTGAGTGCCAGCCAATCCGCTTCAGTAAGTGCAAGTCAGTCTGCCTCAGTGAGCTCAAGCCAATCTGCTTCAGTAAGCTCCAGCAAATCAGCTTCAGCGAGCTCGAGTCAGTCCGCATCGATGAGCGCTAGTCAATCCGCTTCAGTGAGTGCCAGTCAGTCTGCATCTGCAAGCTCGAGCCAGTCTGCTTCAGTGAGTGCCAGCCAATCAGCCTCAGTAAGTTCGAGTCAATCCGCTTCAGCAAGCGCTAGTCAGTCTGTATCAGTAAGCTCAAGCCGATCTGCCTCAGTAAGCTCAAGTCAATCCGCTTCTGTAAGTTCGAGTGAGTCAGCGTCTGTAAGCGCGAGCCAGTCAGCATCTGCAAGCGCAAGTCAGTCCGCTTCAGCGAGTGCGAGTCAATCCGCTTCAGTGAGCGCAAGTCAATCTGCATCTGCAAGTTCGAGTCAGTCCGCTTCATTGAGCTCGAGTCAATCCGCATCAGTGAGCGCAAGTGAGTCAGTATCAGTAAGTGCTAGTCAGTCAGCGTCAGTGAGCGCGAGCCAATCGGCTTCATTGAGTGCGAGTGAGTCAGCATCAGTAAGTTCGAGTCAGTCCGCCTCAGCGAGTGCCAGCCAATCCGCTTCAGTCAGCTCGAGTCAATCCGCATCAGTAAGTGCGAGTGAGTCCGCATCGGTAAGTTCGAGTCAATCGGCTTCAGTGAGTGCCAGTCAGTCTGCATCTGCAAGTTCGAGTGAGTCCGCATCGGTGAGCGCAAGTGAGTCCGCATCGGTGAGTGCAAGTCAATCAGCCTCAGTGAGTTCGAGTGAGTCTGCGTCAGTAAGCTCCAGTCAATCGGCTTCAGTAAGCGCCAGTGAGTCAGCTTCAGCGAGCGCAAGCCAGTCAGCCTCAGTAAGCGCCAGTGAGTCTGTATCGGCAAGTGCAAGTCAATCCGCTTCGGTAAGCTCCAGCCAATCCGCCTCAGTGAGTGCAAGTCAATCCGCCTCAGCAAGCTCAAGCGAATCTGCCTCAGCCAGCGCTAGTCAATCTGCATCAGCGAGTGCGAGCCAGTCAGCGTCAGCGAGCTCGAGTCAATCTGCATCTGCAAGTGCTAGTCAATCAGCCTCAGTCAGCTCAAGCCAATCCGCTTCAGTAAGTGCAAGTCAGTCTGCCTCAGTCAGCTCAAGCCAATCCGCTTCAGCAAGTGCCAGCCAATCCGCTTCAGTAAGTGCAAGTCAGTCTGCCTCAGTCAGCTCAAGCCAATCCGCCTCAGTAAGTGCAAGTCAGTCTGCCTCAGTCAGCTCAAGCCAATCCGTCTCAGCGAGCGCAAGCCAATCCGCTTCAGGGAGTTCGAGTCGATCAGCATCTGCAAGTGCAAGTCAATCTGCATCAGTCAGCTCGAGTCAATCTGCTTCAGTAAGTTCGAGCCAATCCGCTTCAGCAAGTGCCAGCCAATCCGCTTCAGTCAGCTCGAGTCAATCTGCCTCAGCGAGCGCGAGCCAATCTGTATCGGTGAGCTCAAGTCAATCGGCTTCAGTGAGCGCAAGTGAATCTGCATCAGTGAGCGCAAGTCAATCCGCTTCAGTAAGCGCTAGTCAGTCCGTATCGGTGAGTGCAAGTCAATCAGCCTCAGTAAGTGCAAGTGAATCTGCATCAGCGAGCGCCAGCCAGTCAGTCTCAATAAGCGCAAGTCAGTCTGCATCTGCAAGCTCGAGTCAGTCCGCTTCAGTAAGTTCGAGTCAGTCCGCTTCAGTGAGCGCAAGTCAGTCAGCTTCAGTAAGTGCCAGCCAATCAGCATCTGCAAGCTCCAGCCAGTCAGCTTCGGTAAGCTCAAGCCAATCCGCTTCAGTAAGCTCAAGCCAGTCAGCATCTGCAAGTGCAAGTGAATCCGCTTCGGCAAGTTCGAGTCAATCTGCTTCGGTAAGCACAAGCGAATCCGCTTCAGTGAGTGCGAGCCAGTCAGCCTCAATAAGCGTTAGTCAATCCGCTTCAGTGAGTGCTAGCCAATCCGCTTCAGTCAGCTCGAGCCAATCCGCTTCAGTGAGCGCAAGTGAATCTGCGTCAGCCAGCTCGAGTCAGTCAGCCTCAGCCAGCGCTAGTCAGTCTGCCTCAGTAAGTTCGAGCCAATCTGTATCGGTGAGCTCAAGTCAATCTGCATCTGTAAGCTCCAGCCAGTCCGCTTCAGTGAGCTCGAGTGAGTCTGCGTCTGTAAGCTCCAGTCAATCCGCTTCAGTAAGCGCTAGCCAGTCTGCTTCAGTGAGTGCCAGCCAATCAGCATCTGCAAGTGCGAGCCAGTCTGCTTCGGTGAGTTCTAGTCAGTCAGCCTCAGCCAGCGCGAGTCAATCAGCGTCAGTGAGCTCTAGTCAATCCGCTTCAGCGAGCGCTAGCCAATCTGCTTCTGTAAGTTCGAGCCAATCCGCATCATTGAGTGCAAGTGAGTCAGCATCAGCGAGCGCCAGCCAGTCAGCCTCAGCCAGCGCGAGCCAATCAGCATCTGCAAGTGCGAGCCAGTCTGCTTCGGTAAGTTCTAGTCAGTCAGCCTCAGCCAGCGCAAGTCAATCCGCCTCAGTAAGTTCAAGCGAGTCAGCCTCAGCGAGCGCTAGCCAATCAGCCTCAGTGAGTGCCAGTCAGTCTGCATCTGCAAGTTCGAGTCAGTCAGCTTCAGTCAGCGCTAGTCAGTCAGCTTCAGTCAGCGCTAGTCAATCCGCCTCAGTAAGTTCAAGCCAATCTGCTTCAGTTAGTGCTAGCCAGTCCGCCTCAGTAAGCGCAAGTCAATCAGCCTCAGTAAGTTCAAGCGAATCAGCCTCAGCGAGCGCAAGCCAATCCGCTTCAGCGAGCTCAAGTCAATCCGCCTCAGTGAGCGCAAGTCAGTCTGCCTCAGTAAGCTCGAGTCAATCTGCATCATTGAGTGCAAGTGAATCTGCATCAGCGAGCTCGAGTCAATCAGCGTCAGTGAGCTCGAGCCAGTCAGCGTCTGTAAGCTCCAGTCAATCGGCTTCATTGAGTGCAAGTCAATCGGCATCTGTAAGTTCGAGTCAATCGGCATCAGTCAGCGCTAGTCAATCAGCGTCAATGAGTTCAAGTCAATCAGCCTCATCCAGCGCGAGCCAATCAGCGTCGGCAAGCTCCAGCCAATCCGCATCAGTGAGTGCCAGTCAATCAGCTTCATTGAGCTCGAGCCAGTCAGCCTCAGCAAGTTCGAGTGAGTCAGCCTCAGTAAGCTCCAGTCAGTCAGCGTCTGCAAGTTCAAGTCAATCGGCTTCATTGAGTGCAAGCCAATCCGCTTCAGCCAGCGCGAGCCAGTCTGCCTCAGTCAGCGCGAGCCAGTCAGCTTCAGTAAGTTCGAGTGAATCTGCATCTGTAAGCTCCAGTCAATCGGCATCAGTAAGCTCAAGCGAATCGGCTTCATTGAGTGCTAGTCAGTCTGCATCAGCGAGCGCAAGTGAGTCAGCCTCAGTAAGCTCGAGCCAATCAGCGTCTGTAAGCACCAGTGAATCTGCTTCAGTCAGCGCAAGTGAGTCAGCCTCAGTCAGCACAAGTGAGTCTGTATCGGCAAGTTCGAGTCAATCCGCTTCAACAAGTACTTCAACTTCTGCAAGTATGCTAGCAGCCGAGTTAGCATTGGAAAGTGCTTCAATCTCAGCAAGTACATCAGTGAGCGAATCTATTTCAACGAGCGCATCACTCTCAGCTAGCATGTTAGCCAGTGAATCGACTCTAGAAAGTGCTTCGATTTCAGCAAGTATATCAGTGAGCGAGTCAATGTCGATTAGTACTAGTCTCTCGGCTTCAGATTCTATTAGTGGATCTGCGTCAGCAAGTGCTCTGGTATCTACTTCAACAAGCATTTCTCTCTCAATGGCCAGCATTGCAAGCCAAGGTCAATCCGCTTCAAGCAAGCCGAAACAAGCCTTGCCAAATACAGGAGCGTCGATTTCGGTAGCATCTGCTTTGTTGGGAGCATTGGCAGCTGTGACAGGTATCGGTCTTCTTGCCAAGAAGAGTCAGAATGACGATCAAGAAAGTCGTTGATAAGATATAAAAATCAATGAATAAATAGTAAAATGGAAAACCTTTGAAAACATGATTTTTCAAAGGTTTTTTCTATATGTGAGAAGGGGAAAATCCTCTTTCGAGTTTGAAATAAACTAGGGGAAAAGGTATAATAGGAAGGTGAGATAATCATCGAAAAAATCAGAACTACAGTAGTAGAAAAGTAGCCAAAAGAATGTGAAAAGAAAAGGGGACGAAATGAAAAAAGAGCTTCAAAAAGCCATTGTACTCGGTGGTGATAATGCATATATGGACAAGATTGAGACAACAATCAAGTCAATCTGTGCCCATAACCGAGCAGTGACTTTTTATGTTTTCAATGATGATTTGCCATCTGAATGGTTTCAGCTCATGGAGAGACGTCTAGAGCCTCTAGCCTCAAAAATCGTCAATGTCAAGATTAGTCATCATGGCTTAAAGGAGTATCATCTTCCCTTGGCTCATCTAAGTTACGCGGCTTACTTTCGTTATTTTATTCCTCAGTATGTCAGCGAAGACCTAGCCTTGTACCTGGATTCGGATATCATCGTTAGATCAAACCTAGATCAACTCTTTTTAGAAGATATGGTGGACTGGCCGGTAGCTGCTGTAGCAGATGCTCTAGTTCCTAGCACTTTTAATTCTGGAGTCATGCTAATCAATGTCGCTCTCTGGCATCAAGAAAAGGTGACGGAGCACTTGCTGAGCTTGACAGACCAACTGCATGACCAAGTTTTTGGCGATCAGGGCGTGTTAAATCACCTCTTTGAAGGTCGTTGGAAACCGCTGCCAGCTACCTATAATTTTATGGTTGGTATGGATACGGTGGCCCGAAATTACCAGATGGATTCTTGGTATAGGGATTCTCTTGCTGTTGAGAAGACAGCCCAGATTATCCATTATACAGGGGACAAGCCTTGGTACCAAATCAACCTCAATCGTTTCAGGGCGGACTGGTGGTTTTACTACGGACTAGAGTGGTCTGATATTGTCATGAAAAAATGTGATTTCCATAAAGGATTGGCATCTTTAGTTCAAGCTCCCCAGTATGCGACCGCTATTTTTACCAATACGTGTCACATAGAGCAAATCGAACACCTGATCCAAGAATTGCCCGATGTAGAGTTCTCTATCCTAGCTCATACCAATTTTGCGCCGGAAATCATGAACTTGCAATCGTATCTGAATGTACGACTCTATCCTTACTTTAATCCCATGAATGTCAAAAAAGTCTTGGAAAAGATTGACTTTTACTTGGATATCAATCATGAGGATGAAATTGCAAACATTATCCAAGAGGTGCAGCAAAGAGAAATCCCTATATTTGCTTTTGAAACCACTAGTCATGACTCGAGTGGTTACAGTCACGTATACTCACCAGCAGCCGTAGATCAAATGATCGAGTCTATCCGCACGCTTTTGGAATCAAAGAAGCAGTCGTTGTAAACTGAAGGAAACTAAATGAAAAAAACAATTGTTCTCGCAGGAGATTATGCCTATATTCGCCAGATTGAAACAGCGCTCAAGTCTCTCTGCTACCATAATAGCCATGTCAAGGTCTATATCTTTAATCAGGATATTCCTCAGGAGTGGTTCCGCGCTCTCAGACCGATAGTAGAGCAAATGGGCGGTGAATTAGTGGATGTCAAGATGCTTGGCGCCCAGTTTCAGATGAACTGGAGCAACAAACTGCCCCATATCAATCATATGACCTTTGCCCGTTACTTTATTCCTGATTTTGTCGAAGAGGACAAGGTTCTTTACTTGGACAGTGATTTGGTAGTGACAGCTGATTTGACGGCTCTCTTTGAAATGGACTTAGGAGAAAACTACCTGGCTGCCGCGCCATCTTGTTTTGGAGTTGGGGTTGGTTTTAATGCAGGTGTACTCTTGATCAATAACAAAAAATGGCGGGCAGAATCTGTGAGACAAGAGCTAGTTGAGTTGACGGAGCGGGAACACCAACATGTGAGTGAAGGAGACCAGTCCATCCTCAATATGCTCTTTCATGACAGCTATGCTCCTCTGGATCAGAACTATAATTTCCAGATTGGTTTTGATAGTGGGGCTGCCTCACATGGACATGAGTTCATCTTCCAGATTCCCCTAGAGCCCCTGCCAGCCATCTTGCATTTCCTTTCTCAAGACAAACCTTGGAACACTCATTCGGTTGGGCGTTTGCGTGAGGTTTGGTGGTACTATCATCTGATGGAGTGGTCGGTCATTACTGAAAAATGGCGTCAGGCTGGAATTGACTATCCAGTCACAGTCTATCAGCCAGCTATGTCTTGTGTTAATTTGACTAACTCCTGGCATCTTGAGAAAATCGACTATCTGGTTCAAGCCTTGCCAGAGGTGCATTTCTACATTGCAGCCTATACGACGATGGCACCGGAACTCATGCTCTTGTCACGTTTTGAAAATGTGACTCTCTATCCCAACACCTTTCCCCTCTTGGTTGAGAAACTGATCCAGCAGGCAGATGTCTACCTTGATATTAACCACGATGACAAGTTGAGTGTTGTTTATGACTATATTTCACGCTTTGAGAAACCAATCTTGACTTTTGACAATACCCAGTCGCGGGAACTGCCTGAAAGTGCCTATGCAGGTATTTTCTCAGCAGAAAGACCAGAAGAAATGGTGGCTACTTTGAAGGCTTATCTGAACGAGAAAACTCATGAAAACTGAGATAGAGATTTGAATGTGCTAAGATAAAAAGGCTGGATTGGCCCCGTGTGACAGGACAGAAAGATAAAAAGAAAAGGAGGAGCCATTGAAAGAATTTCGTTCATCGATAGCGGTAAAAAAAGGGATGCGCACCCTATTTTTGCTTTTTATTTATGTGCTCGGGAGTCGTCTGGCTCTTCCTTTTGTTGACCTCAATAGTCAGGATTTTCTCGGAGGAAGCGCAGCCTATCTGGACTTTTCAGTAGCCCTGACTGGTGGAAATCTTCGCAGCCTCTCTCTCTTTTCAATCGGACTTTCCCCTTGGATGTCAGCTATGATCTTGTGGCAGATGTTTTCCTTTTCAAAGAAACTGGGCTTAAACTCAGTTTCTTCGGAAGTCCAGGATAGACGGAAAATGTACTTGACGTTAGGGATTGCCTTGATTCAGGCCTTGGCCTTGACTACAAACCTTCCTGTCCAAGCTCCCTACAATCCCTTCTTGGTCTTTCTCCTCAATACCAGCCTTTTGGTTGCGGGGACCTTCTTCTTAGTTTGGCTGTCAGACATCAATGCATCTATCGGATTTGGAGGCCCTGTCGTCATTTTATTGGCGAGTATGGTGGCTTCACTCCCTCAGGACATCATCCAATCGGTCCAAGTTCATAAGATCTCTCCTTGGCTGCTTTTCCTATTGGTAGTGCTTGGTGTCCTCTTTACCTATCTAGTTGTTCTCTTTTACCGAGCTAGATACCGCATCCCTATCAATAAAATCGGGCTCCATTCTCGCTTTAAACGCTATTCTTATCTGGAAATCATGCTCAATCCTGCAGGTGGCATGCCTTATATGTATGTGATGAGTCTCATGGGCTTGCCTTCTTATCTCTTGCTCTTGCTTCAACATCTGGATAAGGGTAATCCGCTCTACCCTGCCCTACTGGAGCAGTATGCGATGGGGAAACCCTTGTGGATTTACGCTTATATCCTTATCCTCTTTGTCTTTAGCATTGCCTTTGCCTTTGTCAATGTGAGTGGTCAACAGATCGCAGATCGGATGAAACAATCAGGAGATTACATCTACGGAGTCTATCCCGGTGAGGATACCAGTCGCTTTATCAACCGTTTGGTTCTCCGCTTTGCTCTGATAGGTGCAGTCTTTAACGTTACCTTGGCTGGACTTCCAATCTTGTTTGTCTTGAAGGATGAGAGTCTGTTAAAAGTCAGCATGATTCCTGGACTCTTTTTAATTTTGAGTGGCATGCTCTTTACGATTCACGACGAACTGCAAGCGCTCAGACTAAATGAAAGGTATCAGCCACTATTCTAGGAGGTTTTGATGTATTACTTTATCCCAGCCTGGTATGGCAAGGAGCGTTCCTGGCATGCTGATTTGACACCTTGGTATTTTTCTCATTTTAAGCTAGAATTTGATGACACCTTTAATCAGATTCGCTTGATGCAATGCCAAGGGATTCCTGCACAGGTCCTCCTTTTGTCCTATCAGCCTCATCTTCGCTATTTTCTCCATCGCCAAGGTATTTTAGAAGTACAGGTCGATTCCCTTTTTGATGAATTACAGGATTTTCACGAGATTCGATCGCAGGTCTTGCAGGTCAGAGATATTGAGTGGGAAGAGGACTGCGAGTTTGTTTACAGTCCCTTTACTATTCTGGTGCTGAAGAATGGCAAGCCCTATGCTCAGGTGGAGCATGGGATAGAAGGTTTCATCAGTACGATTCAGTATTTCAAGGAAAATGGGCTCTTGTCCGCCAACTACCTGATGGATGATCGGGGGTTTGTCTCCAGTGTCATTTACTACGAAGATGGTCAGGCTCTCTACCAAGACTACCTCAATCCCAAGGGACTGTGGCAGTTTAGAGAGTATTTGCAAGATGGGGGCCGTATCGAGGTCAATCCTATCTTTGCTTTTCGCTTCCAAAAAAAGGCTTACCGAGATATGGGAGATTTGATTGCGGAGTTTTTTGAGAAGAAAATAGCTCAACTCCCTGAGGAAGGAGCGACCTATTTTCTGCCTGCATGTGACCAGCACAATGCTTTCCTTTTAGCTCGATTGCCTCACCAAACCACCAAGGTTCTCAGTCTTTTTATCGGACGAAATCCTCAAGAGCAATTACCTCAGTTGGCAGGTCTGCTGGATAAGGTGGATCTTGTTCTAGTCGACAGAGAGGACACCTTGCGCTTGGCTCAGTCTGTCTTTCCAGAACAAGCAACGAAGTTTCGTCATTTATCGCCTTTCGATACCCGCTTGGAGCTGGGAAAGAGTCAGACTCGGAAGGAGTCAATCCTCTACTATCAACTGGACTTTGAGCAGGGGATAGAGGCCCAAGCGCTCTATCAGGTCTTGCATTTCCTTTCTGAAAACAAGGATACGGAGTTGGTCTTTGGAGCCTTTGCTGCTAGTCAAGAAGAAATGAAACAGCTGGAAATACGTGTTTCTGAGATGGTTGCAGAGCAGTTTCAAGACCAGGAACTGGAGAAGGAAGTTGATTACCAAGGAGCTGAAAATCCGCTTGAGGACAATCGCCATCAGAGCAAGCGCTATTCGTTTGTCAATATGAAGGATGAATCGGAGTTAATCAAGCAGCTGGAATTTGTTCGTTTGATTGTCGATTTGAACAGTCAGCCTCTTCTTTATACTCAGATCGCGGGGATTAGTGCTGGTATCCCTCAAATCAATAGGGTCAAAACAGAGTATGTCAGCCATCAGAAGAATGGCTATCTGTTGGAAAATACTGCCGATTTTGCTCAAGCTGCCCATTACTATCTCGATAGCCTGCAGGTGTGGAATGATTCTCTGATCCATTCCATCGAAAAGATAAAGGAACACACTGGGGAGCAATTCCTGATCAAGCTAGAAAAGTGGTTGGAGGAGGTGACTCATGGAAAAGAAATATAAGATCTTGCAAATCGGTCCAGAGGATTGGCGAGATACCCTTGCCCTACCAGCCCAACTTGACTGGTATCATGTTCCTCCCAACACACCGTCTGCCATCCAGAAAATCATGGATGAGAATGATCTAGATCACTTTCATGCTGTCATTCTCACGGATGGGGCTTATCTAGTAGATTTGTTGCCTTTTGCATCTAGCTTGGAACCCTATACGGTTTTCTATCCAGAACAGTTTGCAAGTCAGGATCAAGGTCTTCATAATCTCATCAAACAGCACTGTATGCAAGCAATGGATCTGTCAGACCGACAGGGCTTTGTTCGAGACCTTTCCACCTCCCTCTTTGAAGGTGGTTATGGAGACAAGCTGAGCCCAGCTACGATACGGATTCACCCGAGTTTCCAAGGCTCTATCTCCTATCAAGGATTTGAATATCTGGAGCTGGAAGGAGACTTTGGCAAGACCTATACCCAGCTAGCTTCTTGGGCCTATAATCAGTCTGTCCAAGCCCATTCGCCAATCGAACTCTGGCTCGAATATGAAAAGAGTGGACCAGTGGACTTGCGCTTGCGTTTGCGAAAGATCCCAGCAGGATCCATCTCAGAGATAAAACAGGATATTCTCCTTGAGGAAGCAGACTTTGCCTCAGCAATCATAGTGGAGCAAGACTATGATGCTTATCTGAGCATTTCTCTTGAAGCGCGTGGTCTGGGAAAGGTCAACATCGGCAATCTCCACCAACGCTGGAGCCGGAAACAGTTTGGAAAGTTTGTTCTCGGAGGCAATATCCTACATGACAAAAAACGCGAGGAAATCAACTATTTCTTTCACCCGGGGGATTTCAAGCCTCCTCTAGCAGTCTATTTCTCAGGTTACCGTCCGGCGGAAGGTTTTGAGGGTTACTGGATGATGAAGAAGCTCAGATGCCCCTTTCTCCTCTTTTCGGACCCTCGATTAGAAGGAGGAGCCTTTTACCTAGGAACTGAGGAATTAGAAGATAAAATTCAAGCAACCATCCAACACTATCTAGACTATCTAGGCTTGGATAGAAGTGACTTGATCCTATCTGGCCTGTCAATGGGAACCTTCCCTGCCCTCTACTATGGATCCCACTTTGAACCCAAGGGTATCGTAGTCGGAAAACCCTTGACCAATCTAGGAACCATCGCACAGCGGGGCCGACTAGAGGCGCCAGGAGTCTTTCCAACTAGCTTTGATGTCTTGCACCTTCAGACAGGAGGAGTGAGCCAGAAAGACATGAAGGACTTGGACCAACGTTTTTGGACCCGATTTAAACAAGCTGATTTTTCCCAGACGACCTTTGGTCTTTCTTACATGAAGGACGAGGATATGGATAGTGGAGCCTATGACCAACTAGTGGAGACACTCTGTCAGACAGGAGCCAAGATCTTGTCGAAAGGAACCGCAGGTCGACACAATGATGACACAGGAACAAACGTTGCCTGGTTTATTCATTTTTATAAGATGATACTAGAAGAATACGGAAGAGGTGAGACATGATTATCATCAAGAGAGAGGATATTAGGTGGGGCGAGATGGGAGGCACTTATCTTTACGGTAGCCAGATCACCTATCATGCAGACGGTCATGTTACCCTGAAAAATCCTTTGCTGGCTTCAGGTGAAACCCTTAAAACCTGGTATTCTAGTGTCAACTACCAGGCCACTAGAAGCCAGCCCAGCCTCCCTCTTCTTAAGAAAAATCACACCTACCGTCTCTCTATGAAGATGCAGGTTCAACCGACCAATGGCCTCTATCTCAAACTGACCTTTTTAAACCGTTATGAGGAAATCATCGAGGAGAAGATTGAAAGACAATTTTCTTTTAGCTTCACCTATCCTGAAGCGGCCTACACCTACCGCCTTTCCTTGATTAGCGCAGGTTTTGAGGCTCTTGACTTTGTTTCGTTTTCTATTGAGGAGGATGCTGGTGTTTAATCGTTTGTATCAAGAAAGACAACTGAGAAAGGTCAAGAAACTTTTAAGCCAAATCAACGCCCTCAAAGAAGAGATGGCTGCCCTCAGTGATGAGGAAATGGCTGCAAAGACAGAGGAGTTTCGCCAGCGCCTTGCCCAGGGAGCAACCGTGGATGAGCTATTGGTAGAAGCCTATGCCCTTGTTCGTGAGGCCGATAAACGGGTCTTGGGTCTCTTTCCCTATGATGTGCAAGTCATGGGAGCCATCGTGATCCACCAAGGAAATGTGGCAGAGATGAATACGGGTGAAGGCAAGACCTTGACTGCAACTATGCCTCTCTATCTCAATGCCCTAACGGGAAAAGGCAGCATGCTGGTCACAACTAATGACTATCTGGCTAGACGGGATGCAAGCGAAATGGGCCCAGTCTACCAATTTTTAGGTCTAACTGTCGGTCTGCCTTTTTCAGAGGATCCAAAAGAGGACTTGACTGCCGAAGAGAAAAGAAAGATCTACACCTCAGACATCGTCTACACGACCAATAGTGTCCTGGGCTTTGACTATCTCAACGACAATCTTGCCTCAACTCGTGAGGGGAAATTCCTGCCTCCCTTTAACTATGTTATCATCGATGAAATCGATGACATTCTACTCGATAGTGCCCAAACTCCCTTGATTATCGCAGGTTCTCCCCGCGTCCAGTCTAACTATTATGGGATGATTGATACCCTAGTGACGACCTTGGTTGACGGAGAAGACTACATCTACAAGGAAGAAAAAGACCAAGTTTGGTTGACCCGAAAGGGGGCCCAGACGGTTGAAGGATTCCTAGGAATCGATCATCTCTACAAGGAAGAGTACGCCAGTTATGTTCGGCATCTAGTCTATGCTCTCAGAGCTCATACGCTCTTTACCAAGGACAAGGACTACCTGGTTCGAGGGCAAGAAATGGTCTTGTTAGACAAGGGAACAGGGCGCTTGATGGAAATGACCAAGCTTCAAGGCGGTCTCCATCAAGCCATCGAAGCCAAGGAACATGTGAAGCTTTCTCCTGAAACCAGAGCCATGGCTTCAATCACCTACCAGAGTCTCTTTAAAATGTTTCGCAAAATCTCAGGTATGACAGGAACGGGAAAGGTTGCAGAAAAAGAGTTTTTCGAAACCTACAATATGGCTGTCATTCGCATCCCAACCAATCGCCCACTTAGGCGAATAGACCATCCGGACAATCTCTATGTGACCCTCCCTGAGAAAGTCTATGCCTCTCTCGAAGCTATCAAGACCTACCACGCCAAAGGCAATCCACTCCTGATCTTTGTCGGATCTGTTGAAATGTCCCAACTTTACTCGTCCTTGCTCTTGCGAGAGGGGATTTCCCACAATGTCCTTAATGCCAATCATGTGGCGCGTGAAGCCCAGATCATCGCAGAGTCTGGACAGATGGGGGCAGTGACCGTTGCGACTTCTATGGCAGGTCGCGGGACAGATATCAAACTCGGTCCAGGAGTCGCAGAATTGGGCGGTTTGATTGTGATTGGTACTGAGCGGATGGAGAGCCGACGAATTGACCTGCAAATCAGAGGTCGTTCTGGCCGGCAGGGTGATCCAGGTATGTCTCAATTTTTCGTGTCGCTTGAAGATGATGTGATCAAAAAGTTCGGACCGTCTTGGGTTCACGACCTGTATCAAGACTACCAAGTGGAAGATAGTAGCAAGCCCATCCTACTCAAGGCTCGCAAGTACCGCAATCTCGTCAGAAAAGCCCAAGAGGCTAGTGATAGTGCCAGTCGCTCTACACGCAGACAAACCTTAGAGTATGCGGAAAGCGTCAATATTCAGCGTCAGATGGTCTACAAAGAAAGAGATTGCTTGCTAGATGGGAGCCGTGATTTAGAGCATATCCTTGAGGATATACTGGCAGACTATACCAAACAAATCTCAGAAAAAGCTTATAGCAGTCCCCAAGAGCTCTTTCACTTCATCGTGACCAATATTAGCTTTGGGATGAGAGAATTACCGGCTGATCTGGATTTAGCTGATGCAGATCAGATTCGGGAGTTACTAGAGAAAATAATATCCAAGGAAATCGCAGCTAAAAAGGAAGTTCTCCAACCTCACCAGCTCTATGATTCTTTTCTGAGAATATCCATGCTCAAGGCTATTGATGACAACTGGGTTGAGCAAGTCGACTACCTGCAACAGATCAGTCTAGCAATCGGGAGCCAGTCTGCTTCTCAAAAGAACCCTATCGTGGAGTACTATCAGGAGGCCTATGCTGGCTTTGAAACCATGAAGCAACAAATCCGTACAGATATGGTACGCAATCTTCTCATTGGGATTGTGGAAGTAACGCCCAAAGGTGAGATTCTCACCCATTTTCCATAAAAAGAGGATCATATGACAATTTACAATATAAATCTAGGAATCGGTTGGGCGAGCAGTGGTGTCGAGTATGCCCAGGCCTACCGAGCAGGGATTTTTAGAAGCTTAGACCTAGCATCTAAGTTTATCTTTACCGACTTGATTTTAGCAGACAATATCCAGCATTTAACGGCCAATATCGGCTTTGCGGATGATCAGGTAATCTGGCTTTACAATCATTTTACAGATATCAGGCTAGCACCGACCAGTGTTACAGTTGATGAAGTCTTGGCCTCTTTTGGTGGCCTTGAGAGTTATAGGGAGCAGGATGGCAAGGTCTTGCGTGTCTACTTTTCAGACGAGGACAAGTTTGTGACCTGTTACTTGGTAGACTCGGCTAAGAATCTGGTGCAGCATGCAGAGTATGTGTTTGGGGGGAACTTGATTCGCAAGGATTATTTTTCCTACACGCGTTACTGTACAGAATATTTCGCGCCCAAAGACCAGGTGGCTAGGCTCTATCAACGAACCTTTTTCAATGAAGACGGCAGCACTGCTTACGATATCTTGCTGACTGAAGGACAGGAAGAGGTCTATCGATTTAAGGACCGAATTCTGTACGGAAAGCCAGCCCTTATGCGCTATTTTATGCAAAGTTTGAACTTGAGCAAGTCTGATTTGGTCATCTTGGATAGGGAAACAGGGATTGGTCAGGCTGTTTTTGAAGAAGCACAAAAGGCCCATCTAGCAGTTGTCGTTCACGCAGAGCACTATAGTGAAAATGCTAGTAACGAAGACTATCTCCTTTGGAACAACTACTATGAGTATCAGTTTACAAATGCGGACAAGGTCGATTGCTTTATCGTATCCACGGATCGGCAGAAGGAAGTTCTCGAAGGTCAATTTGCCCAGTACAGTCAGCATCGTCCACGAATCGTCACGATTCCAGTTGGGAGCATTGATCAGCTGACGGAGCCTGCTAGGGAACGAAAGCCCTTTTCTCTCATTACTGCTTCGCGTCTGGCCAAGGAAAAACACATTGACTGGCTCGTCAAGGCGGTTATCCAAGCGCATCAAGTCCTCCCTGAGCTCACCTTTGACATTTATGGCAGTGGGGGTGAGGAGTCCCTTTTAAGGGAAATCATCACGGCTCACCAAGCGGAGAACTATATCCAGCTCAAGGGGCATGCAGACCTGGCTCAGATCTATCCCCAGTACGAAGTCTATCTGACAGCCTCAACCAGTGAAGGCTTTGGTCTGACCTTGATGGAGGCAGTTGGTTCAGGCTTGCCCCTGATTGGCTTTGATGTGCCTTATGGAAACCAGACCTTTATCCAGGACGGTCAAAATGGTTACTTGATCCCAAGTTCGGATGACCATGTTGAAACGGCGATTAAAAGATCCTTTGCAGAAAAGATCTGCCAGCTCTATCAGGAAAATCATTTGCCAGATATGAGAATAGCATCTTATGACCTAGCTAGAGAATTTTTAACAGACAAAGTAAGGGACAAGTGGAAGAAAACGATAGAGGAGGTCCTGCATGATTCAACTATTTGATCGATATGGCCAGGAAAGCCGAGATTTACATGAAAGTCTAGAAGCTGCTGGTCTGTCCCATGTCACAGTTGTGATCGAGCCAGACGGCTTTCTCCCAGATGGGATTCTTTCTCCCTTTACCTACTATCTAGGTTACGAGTCGGGAAAAGCTCTTTATTTCAACCAAGTAGGCGTACCTGAGTTTTGGGAGATTGCGGGCAATAACCAGTCGGCGCATATCCTAGAGGATTCTCGGGAGAGGGGCGTGATTCACTATGTGGATGCTCCTCAGGCCCGTCTGATCAAGCAAGTCGACTGGAAGGACCTATCCGGTCGCATCTACCAAGCAGACCACTATAACCGATACGGAGCCTGCTTTGCCAAGACCACCTATAGTGCAGATGGGCAGGCTATCCTGACCAAGTATCAGGATGCAAAGGGACAGGAAATTGTCCTAGAAAATCATGTGACAGGCGATATCCTCCTAACCTTGCCCGGACAAGCCCTGCGCCATTTTAAAAATCGAGTGGAGTTCACGATCTTCTTTTTGCAAGACTTGGGAATCGACACTCGCCACCTTCTCTTTAATACTCTAGCTACCTCTTTCTTGGTCTCCTACCATTATCCAGACAAGAGCGGACAGGATATCTTGGTTTGGCAAGAACCGCTAGATGATTGCCTTCCTGGGAATATGCAGCTGCTCTTGGAGCAAGAGGGGCTGAGAGCCAAGCAGATCCTCATACCAGATAAGGCTACCTATGAACAGGCCTTGGCCTTGACCAATCCAGCCTATCATGACAAGTTTGTCCATCTAGGTTATCATTATCAGTTCAAAAGAGAAAACTTCGTTCGACCAGATGCCTTGATCCTTACCAACTCAGATCAGATCGAACATATCGAAACCCTGATTGAGTCCTTGCCAATGGTGACCTTCCGAATCGCGGCAGTGACTGAAATGTCATCCAAATTGCTGACCTTGCTTTCCTATCCCAATGTCGTTCTCTATCAAAACGCCAGTCCGCAAAAGATTCGAGAACTCTACCAGCTGTCTGACCTCTATCTAGATATCAATTACGGAAACGAGCTTTTGGATGCTGTCCGTCAAGCCTTCGAGCACAATATGCTCATCCTAGCCTTTGACCAAACAGCTCATAACAGACCTTACACAGCTCCAGAACACCTCTTTGATGTGCAGGCTGTTGGAGACATGATTGCGAAGATTCAAGAAGCTCTCAGCAGTCTTGACAAGATGGGCCAAGCCCTTGGACATCAAGGTCGTCATGCCAACTATGTGGACTTGGCTACTTACCAAGAGAGGATGGAAAGGATAATAGGGGAAGGACATGACTAAAAAAGATTTATTTTACAAGGATGTCGAAGGACGCATGGAAGAGTTAAAGCAAGGAGCGCTTAAGAAAGAAAAGCCTACCCGAGGAGAAAAGATCAGTAAAACCTTCTCCATTTTACTCGGCTTGCTCATCCTTCTTACCCTGATCTTTACATTATTAGGAATCTTGAGGTGAAATGATGGAAGTTTTGATGATTATAGGAATAATCCTAGCCGTCGCCTTGATTGTCCTGGTTCTCATCCAACCTCGCCAAAGCCAACTCTTTTCCATGGATGCGACTAGCAATATCGGAAAACCAGGCTACTGGCAGAACAACCGCTTGGTAAAAATTGTAACCCTCTTGCTCAGTCTAGCCCTGTTTGTCTTGCTCCTTATTTTTATGATAGTGACCTATCAGTAAGGATGCAGTTCCATTCACAGATGAGGAATACTAAACACGAAAAAAAGATCCAAGCAAATCGGAGGATAGAATGGAAGAACTAATGAATGAAAAAATTATCGAAATCGTGCATCAAACCAACGATATGATTCCAGTAGAGTGGGATGATCTTTATATCAATTTTGAAATAGATAAGACGCTTAGTGGTGGTGTGTATTTTCTTTAAATATAAAGGAGAATATCATTATTACATGGATATTCCATCTTTATTTAACATTTCTGAAGACGACTTTGATAAGGAATTTTTTGAATTATTTGATTTAGGTGGTGAGATGAAGAAGATATTCATCGAGAACGGTCTCGCAGAGTGGTCTGCCTTTACAATTAAGGTGGATGAAAACAATAAAGCCTCTTTGGACTTCGACTATGCACCATGGCTCGAAAGTGGTTTTGGACCAAGTGCTAGAACTTCTTTTTTTCAATATAAATACTTGGGCCAGCAACCTGACAACGAAAAAGAGCTAGAACAGTTCAAGGCAATGGAAGCCTTCCAGCAGGAGCATAATGGCAAATAGAAAGTATAATCATGGAAACAGAAAACACAGTGTCAATTTGGATTGGCAACTTTGATACTAAATTAGAATTAGATGAGTTTATAACTTTGAAATATGATGATGAAGGAGAGGCGATTCCTTCAATGTTTTATCATCAATATAACATTGATATTGATGATATTGATGATTATCTAATTGAAAAAGAAGTTTTTGAAACCAGCTTTACAAATTTGTTTGACATGCTAAAGGGCGCATCCTATGACAACATTATTGTAAAGAATTTAGAGCAAAAAGGCATAAAAGCCAATATCGCACCCAATAATACGTTGATTTTGATATATAATTATCAGTTTGATAGCAATGTTCCACAAACAAGTAACACAGAATTTGTAGCGACTGTACGGTACAAATAATTAGAAGAGTGAAATGAATCGATCTACAATTTTACGGAGTAATTGGAGGGCTTAGATTCACAATTTCTAAAATCAGGAAAGAGGATAAAATGTTAGTAAACTTTATAAAAGTGGCAGATATGCCCAAAGATGTTATTGAAAAATATAAAAATCAAGTTCCAGCTGAGTTGGTTCAAATTTGGCAGGAGGATGGTCTGGGAACCTTTTTAGATGGTTATTTGAAGGTGATTAATCCAGAGGATTATCTTGAACTTCTCCAAGATAGTTATTTCAGAGGAGATGTCGCTTTTCCTATGTTTGTAACAGCATTTGGAGATATTATTACTTGGGAAGAAAATGCCTACGTGGGAATTGTCCAATATAATATTCAGGATTTGGATATTATTTGTAAGGGTATGGATTTATTTATTCGATTTTTAGATAACGAATATATTACAAAAAAATTTGAACTGGATTTATATAGACAGGCTGTGTTAAAACATGGTCCCTTGTCTTATAACCAATGTTTTGGTTTCGTTCCACTTCTAGCATTAGGTGGCTTTAAAGATGTAGACCACATGGATAAGGTAAAAGTCTTGGAACACATTTACCTCATGTACCAGCTGACAGGTGGTGTGATGGACGACTAGGAGTTGCTATTTCTTTATTGAGAATAGTACGAGAGGAAGAACTTCCCTTCCAAATACAAAACACAAGAACCTCAGAGGAAGTCCTCTGAGGTTCTTTGCGTTCTAGTTTCCATATTTCTGGTAAAAATCGACCTTGACCTGGATAAAGGTTTCGGCTTCGCGTAGTAGTTGCAGGAGGGTGGCACGGGTTTCAAACTCCTCACGTGTTTTAGGGAGACTCCGATTGCGGAAGACTTGCAGATAGCGTTCGATGTCATCAAGTAGGTCATGAGCAGGATTGGTCTGGCTTAGCTGGGCAGCAATCTTTGAAAAGAGCTGGGCCAAGATCAAACTCTCACTTGCGGCCAAATGACAGGTATTGATCTGCTGGGCCATATTTCGCAGGATACGACTTTGTCGCTGTCTCATCTCAAAGTAGTGGATGTGATAGTCCGTCTGGTGAAAGAGGTGGTCCGAGTGATCCAGGTAGACCAGTTTGAGGGCTTCATCGAGGAGGTTGTCTAATTGGTCAACGAGTTGGGCTTGATTGCGCCCGTCTCCTCTTGACAGATAGTATTTAAAGCGAAGCAGGATGTCTTTTAACTTTTCCTCGACCTGAAGGTGGTAGCTTTGGATGGCTTTCTCACGAGAGGGCATATAAAGGTTGACCAATAGAGCAAAGCTTGTCCCGATGAGAAAGAGGAGCACTTCATTGAGCAAGAGAGCTGGAGAAGTAGATTCCTGTACCAAGAGATGACCGACCAAGACACTGCTAGGGGTGATGCCGATTTCCCAGCCCATTTTGTAAGAAAGAGGGACATAGAGAGCCAGATAGAGGCCCAGACTCCAAATGTGAAAGCCCGTCAGCTGAAAGGCTAGAACACCGATAGCGAGCGCTAGGAGCATAGAAAAGAGGCGGTTACGTGCTAATTTCAGCGTGCTTCTGCGCGTGTCGGAGAGGCTTAAGAGGGCGATAATTCCAGCTGAAACTGCTGATGATAAATCTAAAAAATAAGCGAGAAAACAAGCGAGACAGGTCGCTAAGATCAGTTTTGTTGTACGTTGAGTGAGGGACATGAAAATTTCCTAAACTAATAGAGTCAAGTGTTTAACGAGGAATCAGAGACTAGAGACGAAGTTTTCGGTTTGTAGCATACTCGGCAACCGCTGTAAAGAGGACATCTGTTGAAGAGTTCAGGGCTGTTTCGCAGGAGTCTTGCACGACCCCAATCACAAATCCGACTCCGACAACCTGCATAGCCAAGTCGTTGGAAATCCCAAAGAGGCTACAAGCGACAGGAATAAGGAGAAGGGATCCCCCAGCAATTCCAGATGCCCCGCAGGCAGAAATGGCAGCCACGACACTGAGCACAAATGCTGTCCCAAAGTCTACCGAGATTCCGAGTGTATTGACCGCAGCCAGAGTCAGGATGTTAATGGTAACGGCAGCGCCAGCCATATTGATGGTTGAACCAAGCGGGATAGAGACAGAGTAGGTGTCAGGATTCAGTCCCAAGTCTTGGCAGAGTTTCATATTGACAGGGATATTGGCGGCAGAGCTACGAGTGAAAAAGGCTGTAATACCACTGATACGTAAGCATTTCAAAACAAGGGGATAGGGATTTTTCCTCATAAAGAGAAAAGCGATGAGTGGGTTGACGATGAGAGCTACAAAGGCCATGGTAACAATCAAGAGTCCTAGGAGGACACCGTAATTAGCTAGACTGGCAATGCCCTTGTCAGAGATGGTCTTGAACACCAAGCCTAAAATTCCAAAGGGAGCTAGGTTGATAATCCATTCTACGATTTTAGAGGTGACATCCGCCATGGTTTTCAGCAATTCTTTACTATGTTTACTTGCCTCTCTCATAGCCAGACCAAAGACGACTGCCCAAGAGAGAATCCCGATATAATTGGCCTCAACAATGGCATTCAAGGGATTGTCCACCAGTTTGAGCAAGAGGTTGCTGAGGACTTGACCAATACCATCAGGAGCAGCAACTTCTGTATTTGCACTGGTCAGGGTGATTTGCACAGGCAGTAAGAAACTAGCTAGAACAGCCACCAATGCAGCAGCAAAGGTTCCAAGCAAATATAGGAAAATAACAGTCTTCATATTGGTATTTTGTCCCTTTTGATGTTGGGAAAGGGCATTGGCAACAAGGGCAAAAACCAAAATAGGAGCGATGGCTTTCAGTCCACCTACAAAGAGGTCTCCAAGCAGACCAATTCCTGTAAGGTTTGGGAAGAGCATCCCCAATGTCGCTCCAAAAATCATTCCAATAAGGATTCGTTTGATGAGGCTTGCCTTGGTCCAGGCTCTAATGATTCGTTTCATAGCAGTCTCCTTCAAATGTATTGTTTATAATTATAGTATAAATATGCTATAGAGGCAAGTGATATTTTGAAAATAGGGCCGATAATTGAATAATTATGAAAGAAAAGAGAAGGGCGATTTTATGGTATAATAGGGAAAAGGAGTTTTATATGCAAGATTTTTTTCAACGCTATTTTGATAAACTTGATTTAACAACCATATTAGAGAATCTCTTGACCAAGGTGATTTCTCTTTTGATTTTGTTTTTACTATTTTATATAGCTAAAAAGATGCTTCATGCGACTGTACGAAAGATTGTCAAGCCCTCACTTAAATTTTCCAATCGAGATGCAGGAAGGCAAAAGACCATTTCTCGTTTGCTAGAGAATGTCTTTAACTACATTCTTTATTTCTTCTTGCTCTACTGTATCCTGTCTATTTTAGGTTTGCCAGTTTCGAGCCTCCTTGCTGGTGCGGGGATTGCTGGGGTGGCCATTGGTATGGGGGCGCAAGGCTTTCTATCTGATGTTATCAATGGCTTCTTCATTCTTTTTGAACGCCAGCTTGATGTGGGTGATGAAGTGGTTCTCACAAATGGACCGATTACCGTTTCTGGAAAGGTCGTTAGCGTAGGGATCCGTACAACGCAACTGCGAGGTGACGATCAAGCCCTCCACTTTGTTCCCAATCGTAATATCACCGTCGTCAGCAATCTATCTCGTACTGAATAGGCCGGCTATTTTAGCAGATTTGTGGTACAATAGAAGGAGTTTGGTAAAGGAGAGAGTATGCTATTTGTAGAGAAAAAATTAGGTCACGATTGTACATGGATAGACCTTGATGTGGACAAGATTAAAAACATGGAAGACCTTTCGGATGTCTATGGATTGGACAAGGAAACCATTGAGTATGCTCTGGATAGAAATGAGCGTGCCCACATGGACTATCACCGTGAAACGGGAACGGTAACCTTCATTTATAATGTTCTTGACTTAGAAAAAGACAAAGAATATTATGAAGCGATTCCGATGACCTTTATCGTTGAAAAACAACGGCTGATCACAATTAGCAATCACAAGAATAGTTATGTGATTAAACGTATGGCAACCTACCTTGAAAGCCATGAAGTTGTTTCAATCTACAAATTTCTTTTTGCCAGTTTAGAGATTATAAGCAATGCTTATTATCCAGTTATTGAAGAAATGGATAAAAGTAAGGATGAAATCAGTGCACTTCTTCGTCAAAAAACAACTAAAAAAAATCTTTTTGCCCTCTCTGACTTGGAAACTGGTATGGT
This sequence comes from Streptococcus sp. FDAARGOS_256, assembly GCF_002289235.2. GTDB lineage: Bacteria > Bacillota > Bacilli > Lactobacillales > Streptococcaceae > Streptococcus. The sequence continues at coordinate 1,134,541 of NZ_NTGM02000001.1, read as the reverse complement.
TTACCTGACAGCAGCTGCCAAACAAAATCGTCTCCTCTTGGAACATATCCAAGGGCATGCTCTTTATCGCAATTTTAATGAGGTAGAAAGAGAGCAGTTTGACGATGCCATGATTGAAGCACATCAGTTGGTTTCGATGACAGACTTGATTTCTCAAGTTTTGCAACAACTCTCAGCCTCTTACAACAACATCCTAAATAATAATCTAAATGATAATTTGACAACTTTGACAATTATCTCAGTCTTGCTAGCTATCCTTGCGGTTATTACAGGATTCTTCGGAATGAATGTTCCCTTACCGTTTGCAGATGAACCAAATGCTTGGATTTATATTTTGATAGCTAGTCTCATTTTATGGGTAGTCTTAGCCCAATATTTAAAGAATATTGCTAGAAATTAAAAAGAAAAGGAGCCAGAATGGCGATTGAAAATTATATGCCAGATTTTGCTGTGGAAGCAGTTTATGATCTGACAGTCCCAAGCCTGCAAGCGCAGGGTATCAAGGCTGTTTTGGTCGATCTGGACAATACCCTCATTGCTTGGAACAACCCTGATGGGACGCCAGAGATGAAGCAATGGCTACATGACCTTCGGGACGCAGGCATTCGCATCATCGTGGTCTCAAATAACACCAAAAAACGAGTTCAACGTGCAGTTGAGAAATTTGGGATTGATTATGTTTATTGGGCCTTGAAGCCTTTCACATTTGGGATTGACCGTGCCATGAAGGAATTCCACTATGAGAAAAGTGAAGTGGTTATGGTAGGAGACCAGCTTATGACAGATATACGAGCAGCCCACCGTGCAGGCATTCGCTCGATTTTAGTCAAACCCTTGGTCCAACACGACTCCATCAAAACGCAGATTAACCGAGCTCGCGAGCGCCGTGTCATACGAAAAATCACTGAAAAGTACGGACCGATTACATATAAAAAAGGAATTTAACTATGGAAGAAATTCTCTGTATTGGATGTGGAGCAACCATTCAGACGACAGACAAGGCTGGACTTGGCTTTACCCCCCAGTCGGCACTTGAAAAAGGTTTGGAGACTGGCGAAGTCTATTGCCAACGTTGTTTCCGTCTCCGTCACTACAATGAAATCACGGATGTCCAGTTGACAGACGATGATTTTCTCAAACTCTTGCACGAGGTGGGATACAGTGATGCCTTGGTGGTCAATGTCATTGATATCTTTGACTTTAATGGCTCTGTCATCCCAGGCTTACCACGTTTTGTATCGGGCAATGATGTCCTCTTGGTGGGAAATAAAAAAGATATCCTGCCCAAGTCAGTTAAGCCAAGCAAGATTAGTCAGTGGCTCATGGAACGTGCCCACGAAGAAGGGCTTCGTCCAGTAGATGTTGTCCTGACTTCAGCCCAAAACAAGCATGCAATTAAGGAAGTTATTGATAAGATTGAGCATTATCGTAAGGGCCGCGATGTCTACGTAGTTGGGGTAACCAACGTTGGAAAGTCAACCCTTATCAACGCTATTATCCAAGAAATCACAGGTGACCAGAATGTCATCACGACGTCACGCTTCCCAGGGACAACCTTGGACAAGATTGAGATCCCGCTTGACGACGGGTCTTATATCTACGATACACCGGGGATTATCCACCGCCACCAGATGGCCCACTACTTGACGGCTAAAAACCTCAAGTATGTCAGCCCTAAAAAGGAAATCAAGCCAAAAACCTATCAGCTTAACCCTGAACAAACCCTGTTTCTAGGTGGTCTCGGACGCTTTGACTTCATATCAGGAGAAAAGCAAGGATTCACAGCCTTCTTTGACAATGAACTCAAACTCCACCGTACCAAGCTAGAAGGCGCTAGTGCCTTTTATGACAAGCATCTGGGAACTCTTCTCACACCACCAAATAGCAAAGAAAAAGAAGATTTTCCAAAACTAGTCCAACATGTATTTACCATCAAGGACAAGACAGACCTAGTCATCTCAGGACTCGGCTGGATCCGCGTAACAGGCACCGCCAAAGTCGCCGTCTGGGCACCAGAAGGCGTCGCCGTCGTCACACGCAAAGCAATCATTTAAACACAGAAAGGAAAGAGTTATCTGGATTAGGGCGAGCTCTGCGAGCCCATAACGAATACTTTTCGCCGTGGTGTCAGTTGGTACAAGGAGTTGTACCAACTGCGGAAAATTTGAGACCTTAGGCTCAAATTTTAGTCATGAAAGTCCGAAGGACTTTGCTGACGTCCGTCACCACTTCAGAAAAGTATTAAAAGAAACTCTTTTAAAGAAATTATGTCATTAACATCAAAACAACGTGCCTTCCTCAACAGCCAGGCACACACCCTCAAACCCATCATCCAAATTGGAAAAAATGGTCTCAACGACCAAATCAAGACCAGCGTTCGTCAAGCTCTTGACGCGCGTGAATTGATTAAGATTACTCTCTTACAAAACACAGATGAAAACATCCACGAAGTAGCTGAAATTTTGGAAGAAGAAATCGGAGTGGATACTGTCCAAAAAATCGGACGCATTTTGATCTTGTTTAAACAATCCAGCAAGAAAGAAAATCGCAAGATTTCTAAAAAAGTTAAAGAAATCTAAGACCGAAACTCCAAACAACTGTTTTTACAGAGAATTAAAGGAAGACGAGCCTATGGCAATCGAATTATTGACTCCCTTTACCAAGGTAGAGTTGGAGCCAGAAATCAAGGAGAAAAAACGCAAACAAGTCGGGATTTTAGGCGGAAATTTTAACCCTGTTCACAATGCCCATCTTGTTGTGGCGGACCAAGTACGACAACAGTTGGGACTAGATCAGGTCCTGCTTATGCCCGAATACCAACCACCTCATGTAGATAAAAAGGAAACCATTCCCGAGCACCATCGGCTCAAGATGCTTGAGTTGGCGATTGAGGGGATTGAAGGTCTGGACATTGAAACCATTGAGTTAGAGCGTAAGGGCATTTCCTACACCTACGACACCATGAAGATTTTGACAGAGCAACATCCAGATACGGATTATTACTTCATTATCGGGGCTGATATGGTGGACTATCTGCCTAAGTGGTACCGAATTGATGAGCTGGTCGACATGGTTCAGTTTGTAGGGGTTCAGCGTCCACGCTACAAGGCAGGGACTTCCTATCCAGTTATCTGGGTGGATGTGCCTCTCATGGACATCTCGTCCAGCATGGTGCGTGACTTCATTGCCCAAGGTTGGAAACCTAACTTTCTCCTACCTCAGCCAGTGCTAGACTACATCGAGAAGGAGGGGCTTTACTGATGGCATACCAAGACTATATCAACTGCTCCCGCGAGGCTTTGTTGAAAAAAATGGCAGAGCTTCTGCCTGAAAAACGTTTAACCCATTGTTTGGGGGTGGAGCGTGCAGCCATAGAGCTTGCGAAACGATTCGGAGTCGATACTGAGAAAGCGGGTCTAGCAGGCCTTCTTCACGACTATGCTAAAAAACTGTCAGATCAGGAATTTCTAGACTTGATTGACCGTTATCAGCTAAACCCTGACCTTAAAAACTGGGGCAATAATGTCTGGCATGGTATGGTTGGCATCTACAAGATTCAGGAAGATTTGGATTTGCATGATCCTGAAATCCTGCGAGCTATTGAAATCCATACAGTCGGAGCTGGTCAGATGACCAATCTTGATAAGGTAATCTACGTCGCAGATTATATCGAACACAATCGTGCCTTTCCTGGAGTGGATGTGGCGCGTGAAATTGCTGAGCTATCGCTCAATAAGGCAGTGGCTTACGAAACAGCGAGAACTGTGGAGCATCTAGCTCATCAGGGATTCCCCATCTATCCCCAAACCCTTGAAACCTATAACGCCTTTGTGCACTATTTGAAAGAGGACTAAATGAACGAAAAAGAATTACTAGAACTAGTCGTGAAAGCGGCTGATGAGAAACGTGCGGAGGATATCCTTGCACTTGATGTACAAAATTTGACCAGCGTGACAGACTACTTTGTTATCACTAGCTCGATGAATAGTCGTCAGTTGGACGCTATCGCAGATAATATCCGTGAAAAAGTAGCGGAAGCAGGCTTTAAAGGCAGCCATGTTGAAGGTGATGCAGCTGGAGGCTGGGTCTTACTGGACCTTGGTGGTGTTGTTGTGCATATCTTTTCAGAAGAAATGCGTGCCCACTATAACCTAGAAAAACTATGGCATGAGGCGGATTCTGTAGATATTTCAGAAGCTCTTGCTTAGAAGATGAACTCAGTTGTAGTCAACTGGGTTTCTTTGCTTATTTTAGAAAATTGATAGAAAGGTAAAGGGCGTCGTGTTTTGTTCATCTCGAAACTGAACACGAGCTAAAAGCTGCGAGAAAAAGAGTAACTTCCTTTGTATCTGACGATACAGCAGAAAGTTTCCTATTTTCTCTTAGCTTTTAACGCTTTTTGTATCTTAGAAAGGATTTGAACCCGTCCTGTAATCGTCGGAAAATAGACAGCCTTCCTTGGAGCTCGGCTCCATCGTCAAACTCCTAATTTTCATTCCGATTACGGGCGGACTTGGTATCATGAATATGGCTACTTATGAAACCTTTGCGGCTGTTTACGATGCTGTGATGGATGATAGTTTATATGATAAATGGACGGATTTTTCGCTACGTCATTTGCCTAAGACCAAGGAGAGAAAGAAGCTTTTGGAATTGGCTTGTGGAACAGGTATCCAGTCTGTGCGCTTTTCTCAGGCTGGCTTTGATGTGACAGGACTTGACTTGAGCGCGGATATGCTGAAGATTGCGGAGAAAAGAGCTACTTCAGCCAAACAAAAGATTGATTTTATAGAGGGCAATATGCTGGATTTATCCAAGGCAGGTAAGTACGACTTTGTCACGTGTTATTCGGACTCTATCTGCTACATGCAGGATGAGGTGGAGGTAGGAGACGTCTTTAAGGAAGTGTATAATGCCCTCAATGAAGACGGAGTCTTTATCTTTGACGTGCATTCAACCTACCAGACGGATGAGGTTTTTCCAGGCTATTCTTATCATGAAAATGCGGAAGATTTTGCCATGCTTTGGGACACCTATGAGGACGAAGCTCCTCACTCCATCGTGCATGAGTTGACTTTCTTTGTTAAGGAAGCGGACGGTTCCTTTAGTCGCCACGATGAAGTGCATGAGGAGCGTACATATGAAGTCTTGACCTATGATATCTTGCTGGAACAGGCCGGCTTTAAGTCTTTCAAACTCTATGCGGACTTTGAGGACAAGGAGCCGACAGAAACCAGCACCCGTTGGTTTTTTGTCGCGCAGAAGTAGGAGAACATTATGACCATCACAGGTATTATCGCGGAGTTTAATCCTTTTCATAATGGGCATAAATACCTGCTGGATCAGGCGAAGGGACTGAAAATCGTTGCCATGTCTGGGAATTTCATGCAGCGTGGAGAGCCTGCTATCGTGGACAAGTGGACACGGGCTCAGATGGCGCTTGAAAATGGAGCAGATCTGGTAGTGGAATTGCCCTTTTTAGTCAGTGTTCAGGCGGCAGATTTCTTCGGTCAAGGGGCTGTGGATATCTTGGTGCGGTTAGGTATTGATAGCATAGCTTTCGGGACAGAGGAAGTTCTGGATTATCAGAAAATTGCTGACTTATACACAGAGCAAGGTACTGAGATGGAGAAATTTGTGGAAAATCTGCCTGATTCTCTCTCTTATCCCCAGAAAACCCAAGCCATGTGGAAGGAATTTGCAGGTCTAGATTTTTCAGGCAAGACGCCCAATCATGTTCTAGCTTTGGCCTATGCCAAGGCGGTTGCGGGACGTAGAATCAAACTCCATCCGATTCAGCGTCAAGGAGCTGGCTATCATTCTGTGGACAAGGAAGTGGACTTTGCCTCAGCGACAGCTCTTCGTCAGCATCAATCAGACCAAGATTTCTTAGAACGCTTTATGCCTTCTCTTACCCTCTTTGAGCAGGCGAGTAAGGTGAGCTGGGATGATTATTTTCCCTTGCTCCGCTATCAAATTTTGTCAAATCCAGATTTAACAACGATCTATCAGGTCAATCAAGAAATGGCTGTGCGCATCAAGGAAGCTATCAAGACGGCTCAGTCTGTTGACGAATTGGTCGAGGCAGTTGCGACCAAGCGTTATACCAAGGCGCGTGTCAGACGCCTCTTGACTTATATTTTGGTGCAGGCCAGAGAAAGCGACTTGCCAGAAGCCATCCATGTTCTTGGCTTTACTGAAAAAGGCAGACAACACCTCAAATCTCTGAAAGAGCAGGTCCATCTAGTCAGCCGAATTGGCAAAGAACCTTGGGATGCTATGACGCAAAAGGCAGACCAGATTTACCAACTAGGACAGCCAAGTATGGCAGAGCAGAATTTTGGCAGAGTGCCCATTAGAATAGAAACAAACTAAGTCTACTGAAAAGTAGGCTTTTTTAGAAGATTTTCGAATAAATAGATAGAAAAGAAAAATCTTGTACAAGTTCCTGACAATTTCTTTCTTTTTGTGTATAATAGTGGAAAAGAGGTAAAACGAGGTATGGTTATGGAAGCAGTTCTTTACTCAACATTCCGAAATCATTTAAAGGACTACATGAAAAAGGTAAACGATGAATTTGAGCCTTTAACGGTGGTCAATAAAAATCCAGATGAGGATATTGTAGTCCTTTCAAAGAGCGAGTGGGATAGTATTCAGGAAACCCTGAGAATCGCTCAAAATAAGGAACTTTCCGACAAGGTCTTGCGAGGAATGGCTCAAGTTCGTGCTGGAAGCACTCAGGTACATGTGATTGAGGAGTAATGGATGTTGCTCAAGTTTACAGAAGATGCCTGGGCAGATTATTGCTACTGGCAAAACCAAGATAAGAAGACATTAAAAAGAATCAATAAATTAATCAAGGATATTCAACGCGATCCTTTTGTAGGAATGGGGAAACCAGAACCACTCAAGTATGACTATCAAGGAGCTTGGTCACGTCGCATTGATGCAGAAAATCGCTTGATTTATATGATGGATGGGGATAACATCGCTTTCTTGTCCTTCAAAGATCATTACTAAGTCTACTGAAAGGTAGGCTTTTTTATTTTAGAAATTTTAGATAGGCAATTGAAGATAAAATTTTTTGGAGAATGATAGACTTCCTAAGTTAAAAAATCAGTGAGAAATTATTAGTATAATAATTAGATTCTTATCCCTTGAATCCGCTTAATAACTCTTATTTTGTGGTATAATCATGATAATATAGATTAAAAGAGGTATATATGAAAAATACAATGACGAGGATTCTTAATTTTATTCTGAATTTCAAACCATTGAAATATTTATTGAAAAGACCATCATGGAGTAGTAATGTTAGAGTTGTTGAGTGGTATAAAATATTTATAGCCAGTATATGGGTACTATATCTTGCGCTGGAGATTGAACAATTTAAACGCTTTGCTTTACCTATCTATAAATTTGTATCTAATTATAATTTTTTAAAAGATATTATTTCGATTTTGTATGCGAATCGTGTAATAATATTGTTAGCACTGACTATACCAACAATACTATTCTGGTTTTTAGACATAATTTTTAAAAAAGTTAGTTATAAGAAACTGGACCCAGAGCTATTTCCGGAATATGACTTGGGTGACTATCCTTTTCAAACTCATCTGGTGGAGTTTTTAAATAGTTCAGATTCTATTCATAATGTCTTCTGGTTGGATGGTTCTTGGGGAAGTGGGAAAACATTTTTTATAAAGACGTTTTTTGAAAATCAAATTTACAAATAGTAAGGAAATAGAATCAACAAAGAAATATCTCATTGATAATAAATTTAAGCTGAATCATAATAGAATGGTATCTACAGGAGAAGTCATAGATAACATTTTGAAAAAGAGTAAATTGAGAGATGATGACTTTGGGAAAATGTTATCATTGATTTTTAAAATTTATTATGTAGATATAGAGGAAAGAGTTGTACAAGATAAAAATAATAATTCAAAAGCAAAAAAACCAAATCTGAGAGAGTTCCAGAAGTCGTTAGAAGAACTTTCAAATAAAACTGATAATAATGAGAAAGCAGACTACATTATTAAGTGGATGAATGGTTGCGAGGAAACAGAGAGTATTCTAGTATTATTTTTTGAATCTTATAAGCGTTTTAATTGGATAGACAAATATAACAAGTTATTTGAGTCTGAAGGATATTTTCATTTTGAAATGTTAGCAAAGATTGTAGATTTTAATATTGAAGATCTTATAGAAATTTCAGATGATTTTTCGAACATAGATAAAAAATCATATAATAAGAAAAAGGCCTATCTTTCTCAACTTTTATCGTGTTTATGGGAGATAGGGTTAAGAGATTTATTTTTATCAGAAGAAACCGAGGATGTATTTTATCGTAACGGTAATCATTCTGGTTATGATATAGAGGAACGTCTAGTTGAAATATACTATGATGTTTTAGACAATAATATAAAAGATAATTATACAATTAATGACAGGGAGAAATTAGAAGCCCCAGAATATCAGAACTTTATAAAAAAATATCTACCTTTGGAATCGAAGGGGCAAATCACAATTAATCACATTCCATTATATGAATTAATACAATAGAGCTTAGAATTAGATGGCTCTTTGTCTAAATTTCAATAGAAACTCTTCAATTTGGGTTTGTGAAAATTGTTTTTTTATGATAGAATATTAAGGAATGTATGTCATTCGATAAACAAATTTAATGAGGTAAAAACATGGAAATCATGACACTTGCGATTGCTGTTTTTGCCGTCATCATTGGTTTAGTCATTGGATATGTCAGCATCTCAGCTAGGATGAAATCATCTCAAGAGGCTGCAGAGTTGATGCTTCTAAATGCTGAACAAGAAGCAACTAATTTACGAGGACAAGCTGAGCGCGAAGCGGATTTATTGCTAAATGAAGCCAAGAGCGAAAGCAAGTCTCTTAAAAAAGAAGCACTATTGGAGGCCAAAGAGGAAGCCAGAAAATACCGTGAAGAAGTGGACGCTGAATTTAAGTCAGAACGTCAGGAGCTCAAGCAAATTGAAAGTCGTTTGACGGAGAGAGCTACGAGCCTTGACCGTAAGGACGACAATTTGACGAACAAAGAAAAAACACTTGAACAAAAAGAACAAAGTATTTCTGATAGAGCAAAAAACCTTGATGCACGTGAAGAGCAATTAGAGGAAGTCGAAAGACAAAAAGAAGCTGAACTTGAACGTATCGGTTCCCTTTCCCAAACTGAGGCTCGAGATATTATCTTGGCTCAGACAGAGGAAAACTTGACCAAGGAAATTGCTAGCCGCATTCGTGAGGCTGAGCAAGAGGTGAAGGAACGTTCAGACAAGATTGCGAAAGATATCTTGGTTCAGGCTATGCAACGTATCGCTGGTGACTATGTAGCAGAATCAACAAACTCGACAGTTCACCTACCAGATGATACCATGAAGGGGCGCATTATCGGTCGTGAAGGTCGAAACATTCGTACCTTTGAAAGTTTGACAGGGGTTGATGTCATTATCGACGATACGCCAGAAGTGGTAACCTTGTCAGGATTTGATCCGATTCGTCGTGAAATTGCTCGTATGACCATGGAAATGTTGCTCAAGGACGGCCGCATCCACCCAGCTCGTATCGAGGAGTTGGTGGAGAAAAACCGTCAAGAGATTGACAATAAAATCCGTGAATATGGTGAGGCTGCTGCCTATGAGATTGGTGCGCCAAACCTCCATCCAGACTTGATGAAGATCATGGGACGTTTGCAGTTCCGTACTTCATATGGACAAAATGTCTTGCGTCATTCGATTGAAGTTGCCAAGTTATCTGGTATCATCGCCAGTGAACTTGGTGAAAATGCAGCTCTTGCCCGTCGTGCTGGATTCCTTCACGACATCGGGAAAGCTATTGACCGCGAGGTTGAAGGTAGCCACGTTGAGATTGGTACGGAATTGGCTCGTAAGTACAAGGAACACCCAGTTGTGGTGAATACCATTGCTAGCCACCACGGCGATGTGGAAGCCGAAAGCGTCATTGCAGTGATCGTTGCTGCAGCAGATGCCTTGAGTGCAGCGCGTCCAGGTGCTCGTAGTGAATCTCTTGAAAGCTACATCAAGCGTCTCCATGATTTGGAAGAAATCGCCAATGGCTTTGAAGGAGTGCAAAATAGCTTTGCCCTTCAAGCAGGACGTGAAATCCGTATCATGGTTAATCCAGGACAAATCAAAGACGACAAAGTCACAATCTTGGCTCACAAAGTTCGTGAGAAAATTGAAAACAATCTCGATTACCCAGGAAATATCAAGGTAACCGTGATCCGCGAACTTCGTGCAGTAGATTATGCTAAATAAAAAAATGAAATCAGATAAAAATCTGATTTCATTTTTTTATTATTACTAAACAAGAGATATTAACCATTTATCTAGGCGAGACCTCAATTGGAGATAAGTAAATTAAATCTTGTGTGGCATTATAGGCTCCAACTTTGGCCTTTATATGAACATTTTGTCCTTTTCTGATATTTTCACCATTGAATGGTTTGAAAACAGGGTTAGAAATAAGGTTAATTTCAATAAATTTAAAATTAGGTCCAGTTGCTTCATCAGGATGATAATCTCCAGAATGAATAAGGATATCATACTTTGACTTCACCTTAGCTAAATCAGCAAAATTTCCATCAAATTCAATCGTTTTACCTTTATATTTTTGTACAAAATCTGTTATTGTACTTTGGTCCTCTGTTTGTAGCAGCGCTTGAAATTCGGAGTTGTTTTCTATGGTAATTGTTGAAGATTGTGAGGGGCTAGTTGACGAAGTTTCTACAGAGTTCGATGATGAACTAGTTGAACTAGATTGGCTACTTGAACTTGTTGAGGATTCTTTAGAGGTAGATGAAGGTTTAGTAGTTTTTTCAGTAGATTTTTCTGTAACCGAACTAGGATTTGTAGACGAAGACAAAGAAGTAGACGAATTAGATTTGTTATTTTGGCTTACTCCAATTAAGATAAAAAATAAAATTAAAATAACAAAACCTCCAGCACTCAAATACGGAGCCAATTTCTTTAATTTGAGTTCCTTCGCAGTTAAAGGTGTTATTTCTACCTCAGCTTCTTTTTCAAAAAAACCAAAGATTCCAGCTTGGCCTTTTTCAATAACGTGTATATGAGCATCTTCTTTTTTGAGGTTTAAATCTAATAAACCATTTTCGATTGCCTCATCAACAGATTTTCCTTTATAAACTCCCATAAAAATCTCCTTTTTAATATTATTATTACAATTATCTCTTAAATAGAATAAAATAGCAAGTCTTTTTATATGTAATTCCTTTTTTTGATACTACTTTATGCTAAATAAATAAGAAAGAGCAGTTGAAATATTACTGCTTTTTTGTTACACTAGATAGAAAGACTGTAGAAGGATAACTGACGCTATCATCAGTATCCGAGAGAAATTTCACTTTATTTCACAGACTAACTAAAGGAGACATAATGGCAGACCGAGGCTTGCTAATCGTTTTTTCTGGTCCTTCAGGAGTTGGGAAAGGAACGGTTAGAAGAGAGATTTTTGAGAGTTCTGAGAATCAATTTCAATACTCTGTATCGATGACGACGCGTGCGCAACGTCCTGGTGAAGTGGATGGAGTGGACTATTTCTTCCGTACTCGTGAAGAGTTTGAAGAGCTGATCCGTCAAGGTCAGATGTTGGAATATGCAGAATATGTCGGTAACTACTATGGAACTCCTCTGACCTATGTCAATGAAACTCTGGACAAGGGAATCGATGTCTTTCTTGAGATTGAAGTCCAAGGAGCTCTTCAGGTTAAGAAAAAGGTTCCAGATGCTGTCTTTATCTTTCTAACGCCACCAGACTTGGATGAATTGCAAGACCGTTTGGTAGGTCGTGGAACAGATAGCGCTGAAGTGATTGCCCAACGAATCGAAAAAGCCAAGGAAGAAATTGCTCTCATGCGTGAGTATGATTATGCCATTGTCAACGATCAGGTGCCCCTCGCTGCTGAACGTGTCAAGCGTGTGATCGAAGCAGAACACTTCCGTGTGGACCGTGTCATTGGTCACTACCAGGAGATGTTGCCAAAATCTCCAACTACTCGATAAATTATAGGAACAGGTACAAGTAAATGATGTTAAAACCCTCTATCGATACCTTGCTAGACAAGGTGCCATCAAAATATTCACTCGTAATCTTGGAAGCAAAACGCGCCCACGAACTAGAAGCTGGTGCGCCAGCAACTCAAGAGTTTAAGTCTGAAAAATCAACTCTTCGTGCTTTGGAAGAAATCGAGTCAGGAAATGTAACCATTCACCCAGATCCAGAAGGAAAACGTGAAGCGGTTCGTCTCCGTATCGAAGAAGAAAAACGCCGCAAAGAAGAAGAAGAAAAGAAAATCAAAGAGCAAATCGCTAAAGAAAAAGAAGATGGTGAAAAAATTTAAGGTTGGGGGGACTCAATCTTATTTTTTCTATTGCAAGAATTTGCTGACAAGAAGGAGGTGAGAAGATGGCAATCGCAAAGATTATTGTGGATGTTCCCCTGATGCAGACGGACCAGCCCTATAGTTATAAGGTCCCAGAGGAATTTGTAGAGATGCTGGAAGTCGGTATGCGGGTCCATGTCCCCTTCGGCAAGGGCAATCGCTTGATCCAAGGAATTGTTCTTGGCCTGGAGTCCCAGTCAGATGAAGAGATGGAAGGTCAGGACTTGAAAGAGATTGCAGAGGTGCTAGATTTTTCTCCTGTCTTGACTCAGGAGCAACTCTGGTTGGCTGAGGAGTTACGCAAGTCCGTCTTTTCTTATAAAATCTCCATTCTAAAAGCTATGCTTCCAGGATTTCTGAATTCTAGCTATGACAAGATTCTCTATCCTCTGGAAGGTCTGAGTCAGGCAGACAAAGAGCGCTTGTTTGGTTCAGAAGATTCGCTAGTCTTTTCTTCTTTAGACCTTGCTAAGCAAGCTGAGATGATGCGCTTGACTAGGAAAGGTCTGCTCCGCTTAGAATACCAGGCAGTCGATCAAAAGAAGGTCAAGACCCAGTCTTGGTATGAGGTTGATGCTACTCAGCTAGAGCAGATTGAGATTTCTGCGCGTGCTAAGAAAAAAGCAGAGCTGAGAGACTATTTGCTGTCTCATCCTAAGAGTGCTCCTCTGGCTCGTTTGTTAGAGTCCTACTCACGCGAGCAAGTCAACTTCTTTGTGGAGCAAGGCGCTCTAACCCTAGTCCAAAAGGAAGTGCAACGCTCAGCCGCTTATTTTGAAGGCATTGAAGCAAGTATACCTTTGGAATTGAATCCAGAACAAAGACAGGCGCGTGATGCCGTTGTCAGTGCTATTGGCAGTCAACAGCCTCCTTTCCTCCTTCAAGGAATTACAGGAAGTGGGAAGACAGAGGTTTATTTGCAGATTATCCAAGGAGCCTTGGACAAGGGTAAAACAGCTATTTTACTGGTACCTGAGATTTCCCTGACGCCACAGATGACGGAACGTTTTATTGCCCGATTTGGTGAGAAAGTGGCCATTCTCCACTCAGGCCTGTCCAATGGTGAAAAGTACGACGAGTGGCGCAAGGTTGAGCGTGGCGATGCCCAAGTTGTTGTTGGCGCTCGATCAGCTATCTTTGCTCCTTTGAAAAATCTAGGTGTTATAATTATCGACGAAGAGCATGAAGCTAGCTACAAACAAGACAGCAATCCCCGTTATCATGCTAGAGAGGTCGCCATTCTACGGGCCCAGTACAATCAAGCAGCCCTAGTCCTTGGCTCAGCGACACCGAGCTTAGAGAGCCGTGCGCGTGCTGGAAAAGGTGTCTATCAACACTTACGTCTGACCCAACGGGCCAATCCTTTAGCCACTATTCCTGAAGTTCAAGTGATTGACTTTCGGGACTATATCGGGCAGAATGAGACATCAAACTTTACGCCTCCTTTGCTAGAGGCCATTCGAGACCGTTTGGATAAAAAAGAACAGGCAGTCCTCATGCTCAACCGTCGGGGTTATTCTAGTTTTGTTATGTGTCGGGAGTGTGGAACGGTAGATAGCTGTCCCAACTGTGATATTTCTCTGACTCTCCACATGGATACCAAGACCATGAACTGCCATTACTGTGGATTTTCAAAGGGGATTCCTCATGTCTGTCCCAACTGTCAAAGCCGCAGTATTCGTTACTACGGGACGGGGACTCAGAAAGCTTACGATGAACTGGCAGAACTCTTTCCTCAGGCTCGCATTCTGCGGATGGATGTGGATACGACCCGCAAGAAAGGCAGTCACCAAGCTCTTCTTGACCAGTTTGGCCGAGGGGAAGCAGATATCTTGTTGGGAACTCAGATGATTGCTAAGGGCTTGGATTTTCCAAATGTGACCCTAGTCGGAGTCCTCAATGCGGATACAGCCTTGAATCTGCCTGATTTCCGTTCTTCTGAGAGAACCTTCCAACTCTTAACTCAGGTGGCAGGACGGGCAGGTCGTGCGGAAAAAGCTGGGCAGGTCTTGATTCAGTCATACAATCCGGAGCACTATGCCATTCGTTTTGCCAAGGAACAGGACTATGAAGGTTTTTACGCCTATGAAATGAGTATTAGGCGTCAACTCGGCTATCCACCTTATTATTTCACCATTGGGATTACCCTCTCTCACAAGAAAGAAGAAGAGGTTGTCAAACGTGCCTATGAAGTCATGGGGATTTTGCGCTCAGGTTTATCGGAAACTAGTAAAATCCTTGGACCAACGCCTAAACCCATCGCACGTACCCACAACCTTTATCATTACCAGATTTTGATTAAATACCGTTTAGAAGATGAGCTGGGACAGACTCTCAATCGGGTTTTGGCCTTGACTCAAGAACGGGAAAATAGTGAGCTTCGTCTCAGTATTGACCATGAACCGCAACAATTTTTATAAGAAGGAGAAGAAATGACGAAACTAATCTTTATGGGGACACCCGACTTTTCAGCAACAGTTTTGAAGGGGTTGTTATCAGATGATCGTTACGAGATTCTAGCTGTTGTAACCCAGCCAGACCGCGCTGTCGGCCGTAAAAAAGTAATCCAAGAAACCCCAGTCAAGCAGGCTGCCAAAGAAGCAAATCTTCCTATCTACCAACCTGAAAAATTATCTGGAAGTCCAGAGATGGAAGCCATTATGAAGCTAGGAGCGGATGGAATTGTGACTGCTGCTTTTGGGCAGTTTCTCCCAAGTAAACTCCTTGATAGCATGGACTTTGCGGTCAACGTTCACGCTTCCCTTCTTCCCAAACACCGTGGTGGTGCACCTATTCATTATGCCTTGATTCAAGGGGATAAGGAAGCTGGTGTGACCATTATGGAGATGGTTAAGGAAATGGATGCAGGGGATATGATTTCTCATCGCAGTATTCCTATCACTGATGAGGACAATGTCGGCACCTTGTTTGAGAAATTAGCCATTGTTGGTCGTGACTTGCTTTTGGACACCCTGCCTGCCTATATTGCTGGGGAGATTAAGCCTGTGCCTCAGGACCAAAGCCAGGTCACTTTCTCGCCAAATATCAAGCCAGAGGAAGAAAAGTTGGACTGGAATAAGACTAACCGTCAACTCTTTAACCAAATCAGAGGGATGAATCCATGGCCTGTTGCCCACACTTTCCTTAAAGGCGACCGCTTTAAGATTTATGAAGCCCTGCCAGTAGAAGGTCAGGGAGCTCCAGGTGAGATCCTCTCTATTGGCAAGAAACAATTAATCGTTGCAGCGGCTGAAGGAGCTCTATCTCTCAAGCAAGTGCAGCCAGCTGGGAAGCCCAAGATGGACATTGCTTCCTTCCTCAACGGAGTTGGACGGACACTGACTGTAGGAGAACGATTTGGTGACTAAAGTAGAAACGGCTAGAAATCTAGCTCTAGCAGTGTTAGAGGATGTTTTTGTCAATCAAGCATACTCCAATATTGCTTTAAATAAACACCTCAAAGGGAGTCAACTCTCAGCAGCAGACAAGGGCTTGGTGACAGAGATTGTTTACGGAACGGTAGCCCGAAAACTCACTCTGGAATGGTACCTGTCCCACTTTATCCAAGACCGAGATAAGCTAGATAACTGGCTCTATATTCTGCTCCTCCTGAGCGCCTACCAACTTCGGTATCTGGATAAGATTCCTAGTCACGCTGTAGTCAATGAAGCGGTAGAGCTAGCCAAAGCCCGTAAAAAAGGCAGTGAGAAATTGGTCAACGCCGTCCTTCGTCGTATCTTAAGAGAAGGCTGGCCAGATATTGACAGCATCAAACGCAAAAACAAGCGTGATTCCATTGCCTATTCTCTCCCAGTTTGGCTAGTATCTAAACTTAAGGAAGAATACGGTGAAGAGCGAGCACAAGCCATCTTTAAAAGTCTCTTGGTACGCAACAAAGCCAGTATTCGGGTGACTGACTTGAGCCGAAAAGAGGAAATCAAAGCCGTGTTAGAGGCGACTGATTCCCCTTTGGCGGCCACTGGTCTGGTCAAGGAGCACGGCCACTTTGCAGGCCATGATTTGTTTGCTGAAGGGGTTATTACTATCCAAGATGAGTCCAGTCAACTGGTTGCTCCGACTCTTGATCCACAAGGTGATGAGCAGGTTCTGGATGCTTGTGCAGCTCCGGGTGGGAAAACAGCTCATATAGCTTCCTACCTCACATCCGGTAAGGTGACGGCTTTGGACCTTTACGATCATAAGTTGGACTTGATCCAAGAAAATGCGGAGCGTTTAGGTGTGGCAGAGCGAGTGCAAACACAAAAATTGGATGCCAGAAAGGTGCATGAGTTTTTCGGTCGGGATTCTTTTGATAAGATTTTGGTAGATGCTCCCTGTTCTGGGATTGGACTTTTACGTCGCAAACCAGACATCAAATACAATAAAGAAACGGCAGATTTTACCTCCTTACAGGAAATTCAGCTGGAAATATTAGGTAGTGTTTGTCAAACGCTACGAAAAGGTGGTATAATAACTTATAGTACCTGTACTATTGTCTCTGAGGAGAACTTTCAAGTTGTTGAAGCTTTTTTAGAAAGTCATCCCGAGTTCGAGCAGGTTAAACTAGAACACGAATGTAAAGATATCCTGAAAGATGGCTGCATCCTGATTACTCCTGAATTGTATGGAAGTGATGGATTCTTTATCAGCCAATTTCGCAAGATATCAGAATAGGAAGGAACTGACACAATGGAAATAGCATTATTAACAGATGTTGGTCAGAAACGGACAAATAATCAGGACTATGTCAATCACTTTGTCAACCGAGCAGGACGCACTATGATCATCTTGGCTGACGGGATGGGAGGGCACCGTGCAGGAAATATCGCTAGTGAGATGGCGGTAACAGACCTTGGTGTGGCTTGGGTGGATACCCAAATTGACTCAGTCAATGAAGTTCGTGAGTGGTTTGCCCACTACCTGGAGATTGAAAATCAAAAAATTCATCAACTAGGTCAGGACGAAGCCTACAGAGGTATGGGAACAACGCTAGAAGCTGTTGCGTTTATTGACAACCAAGCCATCTATGCTCATATTGGAGATTCTCGTATCGGTTTGATTCGTGGAGAAGAATACCACCAGTTGACGAGTGACCATTCCTTGGTTAATGAATTGCTCAAGGCTGGTCAATTGACTCCAGAAGAAGCAGAAACTCACCCTCAAAAGAATATCATCACCCAGTCTATCGGACAAAAAGATGAAATCCAGCCAGATTTTGGGATGATTACACTGGAGTCAGGAGATTATCTCTTGCTCAATAGTGATGGTTTGACCAATATGATTTCGGCAAGCGAGATTTATGATATCGTAACCAGCGATATTTCCCTAGCAGACAAGGCGGCAACCCTTATTCGTTTCGCTAACAATGCAGGAGGTTTAGACAACATTACGGTTGCCCTTGTTTACATGAACGAGGAGGCAGCAGAATGATCCAAATCGGCAAGATTTTTGCCGGGCGGTATCGGATTGTCAAGCAGATTGGTCGAGGAGGCATGGCAGATGTTTACTTGGCCAAGGATTTGATCCTAGACGGGGAAGAAGTGGCAGTGAAGGTCCTGAGGACCAACTACCAGACTGACCCAATTGCTGTGGCACGTTTCCAGCGTGAAGCGAGGGCTATGGCGGATCTGGACCATCCTCATATCGTTCGGATAACAGATATTGGTGAGGAAGATGGTCAACAGTACCTAGCTATGGAGTACGTAGCAGGCCTTGACCTCAAGCGTTATATTAAAGAACACTATCCTCTTTCAAATGAAGAAGCAGTTCGGATCATGGGGCAAATCCTCTTGGCCATGCGCTTAGCCCATACTCGAGGAATTGTTCACCGGGATTTGAAACCTCAAAATATCCTCTTGACACCTGACGGCACAGCTAAGGTCACGGACTTTGGGATTGCTGTAGCCTTTGCGGAGACTAGTCTGACCCAGACCAACTCAATGTTAGGCTCTGTTCATTATTTGTCACCTGAGCAAGCACGTGGATCTAAAGCGACCTTCCAGAGTGATATCTATGCAATGGGGATTATCTTCTATGAAATGCTGACTGGTCATATTCCTTATGATGGGGATAGCGCGGTTACGATTGCCCTCCAGCATTTCCAGAAGCCACTTCCGTCCGTCATAGCTGAAAACCCATCTGTCCCTCAGGCTTTAGAAAATGTTGTCATTAAGGCAACTGCTAAGAAGCTGTCAGATCGTTATCAGTCTGTTTCGGAAATGTATGTGGACTTGTCAACTAGCTTATCTTATAATCGTCGGAATGAGCCGAAACTGGTCTTTGACGATGCGAGTAAGGCAGACACTAAGACTTTACCTAAAGTTCCACAAAGTACACTGACATCGATTCCTAAAGCTCCGGCGCAAGAAGAACGCCCTCAGCCAAAGAAACCAACTCAACCAGTGGCAGAGCCGGCTCCAGCGCCAAAGCCAGCCAAGAAACGGAAGTTTAAGGCTCGCTATATGATTCTTTTGGCCAGTCTTCTATTGGTTGCAGCCTCTTTGGTCTGGATTTTGTCTAGAACACCTGCAACGATTCCTATTCCTGATGTGGCTGGACAAACTGTTGCAGAGGCCAAAGAAGCACTCAAAAAATCTAAGTTTGAAGCTGGTGAGGAGAAATCTGAAGCTAGTGATACAGTAGCGGAAGGACGCGTTATTCGAACCGATCCTGAAGCTGGCAGCGGCCGAAAAGAAGGAACCAAGGTCAATTTGATCGTTTCTTCTGGGAAGCAATCCTTCCAATTGAGCAATTACGTCGGACGCAAGTATACGGATGTTGTAGCTGAACTCAAGGAGAAGAAGGTTCCTGAAAATCTAATCAAGATGGAAGAGGAAGAATCCAATGAAAGCGAACCTGGAACCGTCCTCAGACAGACCCCTGCATCGGGTTCGACCTATGATCTCTCAAAAGCCACTACGATTACCTTAACAGTGGCTAAGAAGGTGACTAGTGTCAGCATGCCGAACTACATTGGTTCAAGTCTCGAGTTTACAAAGAATAACTTGACTCAGATTGTCGGTGTGAAGGAAGCAAATATTGAGGTTGTAGAAGTATCGACTGCTCCTGAAGGAACGGCAGAAGGAACTGTTGTAAGCCAAACGCCAAGAGCAGGAGAACAGGTTGATCTTGCAAGTACGCGTATCAAACTTTCTATCTACAAACCAAAAACACCACCATCAACTTCATCCTCTAACCCTGCCCAACGTGGGAACCAGGGTTCTCCTACAAGTCCAAACCAGGGGAACCAACAAGGAAATCAACAAGGGAATACTCCTTCTAGCAGTTCATCCAATAGTGAAGGAACTCACGAAAGTTCTCGAGATTAAACGAATCTTTGTCATGATTTCATGACAAAGATTTTTTTTCACAAGATTTTGTGATAAAATATAGGAAGTAGGAAAAAGGAGGAGAAAATGGACGAATCGAGAGAGTTAAATGCTGTCATTGATGTGATTATGCTAGCTGGAACCATTCTCTTGAAAAGTGGTTCGGAGATTCATCGGGTTGAGGACACCATGATTCGCATTGCCCATTCACAGGGAATAGTGGATTGCAATGTTCTTGCCATGCCCGCAGCTATTTTCTTTTCGATTGAAAACACCAATATTTCTCGGATGAAACGGGTGACATCATCCTCCTATAACATCGAAAAAGTCTGTGATGTCAACCAAGTATCACGAGAACTTGTTGGAGGGCAGATTGATCTCTCGACAGCCTTTAAAAAGCTCAAAGAAATCGGCAATCAAGCCCTTCCTTATAGCAAGCTCCAAGTGACTGTAGCAGCGACCCTCAGTGCCCCTTTCTTCTCGATTATGTTTGGGGGCAATGTCTATGACGCTTTTGGTGCGGCTATTGCGACTTTATTTGGATTTGCCTTCTCTCTCTATGTAGAGAAGTTTGTTCGCATTCCTTTTGTAACGGCCTTTGCGGGTGCCTTTGTTTTTGGATTGATCGCCCAGTTCTGGGCCCGCTATACAGGATTTCATTCGACGGCAGACTTGATCATAGCGGGAGCGGTCATGCCCTTTGTTCCAGGGATTGCTCTGACAAATGCGGTACGGGATATCATGACCAACCATATCAACTCTGGTATGAGCAAGATGTTTGAATCTCTGCTCATTACCCTTGCTTTAGGGGCAGGCACCTCTGTCGCCCTGGTTTTGATGACATAAGATGACTCTAACAAGTATTTTGCTCCAAGCAGTGGCGAGTTTACTCGCCATTATCACCTTTCTAATCGTACTGAATGTTCAACGCTCCATGCTCCTACCTGGTGGTATTTTGGGAATGGGTGTTTGGCTCCTCTATCTCGTGCTCAAAGAACCAACCAATGTTATTATTGCGACCTTTATCGCAGCAGTAATTGGCTCTTGCATCAGCCAGATTTTAAGTATTGTCTACAAGACACCAGCGGTGGTCTTTGTCTTGGCTATTCTTGCCCCCTTGGTGCCAGGTTATTTATCCTATCGAACGACAGCTTTCTTTGTGACAGGCGATTACAGTCATGCTATTGCAAGCGCGACTTTGGTAGTTATGTTAGCCCTCGTTATTTCTATTGGAATGGCAAGTGGAACGGTAATTCTAAAGCTTTACTACTACATCCGAAAACAACGAGGAATCTCTTCCTAATGCAGTGAAAGCAAAGACTTGATTTGTTGAATCAAGTCTTTTTTCTCTCTTTTATTTCTATTTGTGATAAAATAGAATGAAACGATTTTTTACAATGAATGAAAAAACAGAGGTAAATATGACAATCGGTATTGATAAGATTGGTTTTGCGACCAGTCACTATGTCTTGAAATTACAAGACTTAGCAGAAGCGAGGGGAGTTGACCCCGAAAAATTTAGCAAGGGACTCTTGTTAAATGAAATTAGTATTGCGCCACTGACTGAGGACATTGTTACCTTGGCAGCTAGTGCAAGCAACTCTATTTTAACAGACAAAGAAAAAGAAGAAATTGATATGGTCATCGTGGCGACCGAGTCAGGGATTGACCAGAGTAAGGCAGCGGCAGTCTTTGTTCATGGCCTATTAGGTATTCAGCCTTTTGCCCGTAGCTTTGAAATCAAAGAAGCCTGCTATGGAGCGACAGCTGCCCTTCATTATGCTAAATTGCATGTAGAAAATTCTCCAGAGTCTAAGGTGTTGGTCATCGCCAGTGATATTGCCAAGTATGGTGTAGGAACTCCAGGTGAACCAACTCAGGGTGCTGGAAGTGTAGCGATGCTAATCACTCAAAATCCACGCATCATGGCCTTTAACAATGATAACGTTGCTCAAACGCGCGACATCATGGATTTCTGGCGTCCGAACTACTCAAGCACTCCTTATGTAAACGGCATGTACTCGACCCAACAGTATCTTGATTGCCTGACAACGACTTGGGATGAATATAAGAAACGCTATGATTGGACGATGGATGACTTTGCGGCTATCTGTTTCCACTTGCCTTATCCTAAGTTGGCCCTAAAAGGCTTGCGCAAGATGATGGACAAAACTTTGTCTAAAGAAAAAAAGGATAGTTTGCAAGAGAACTTTGACAAGTCCATTCTCTACAGTCAGATGATTGGGAATATCTATACAGGTTCCCTCTTCCTCGGCCTCCTTTCTCTTTTGGAAAATGCAGAGACTTTGAAGGCTGGAGATAAAATTGCCCTCTACAGTTACGGAAGTGGAGCGGTTTCAGAGTTCTTTAGTGGTGAATTGGTCGAAGGCTATGAGGTTTACCTTGATAAGGACCGTTTGAGCAAACTTAAACAACGTACAGCATTGTCTGTTGCAGACTATGAAAAAGTCTTCTTCGAAGAGGTGCAGTTGGATGAGTCTGGCTCAGCTCAATTTGCAGGTTATGAACATCAAGACTATGCCTTGGTGGAAATTGTCGACCACCAACGCCGTTATAGCAAGGTTGAAAAGTAATGAAGATAAGTTGGAATGGATTTTCTAAAAAATCATACCATGAGCGCCTTGAGTTGTTGCGAGCTCAGGCGCTCCTTAGTCCTGAAAAGCAAACGAGTCTCGAGCAGGATGAACAAGTCAGCTTGGCAGTTGTAGACCAGCTGAGTGAGAATGTGGTGGGAACTTTTTCTCTACCTTATTCGATCATTCCAGAGCTTTTGGTGAACGGTCAGGACTACACAGTTCCCTATGTGACAGAAGAACCGTCTGTGGTTGCTGCGGCCAGTTATGCCAGCAAAATCATCAAGCGTGCAGGCGGTTTTACTGCTCAGGTTCATCAGCGCCAGATGATCGGTCAGGTAGCCCTTTATCAAGTTGCTGAACCTGAACAAGCGCAAGAGAAGATTTCCAGCAAGAAAGCCGAACTCTTGGAACTTGCTAATCAAGCCTATCCTTCTATCGTCAAACGTGGAGGCGGGGCGCGTGATTTACATGTAGAGCAGATCAAAGGTGAAACAGACTTTCTCGTTGTTTATCTCCATGTTGATACTCAGGAAGCCATGGGAGCCAATATGCTCAACACCATGCTGGAAGCCTTGAAGCCAGTCTTAGAAGAACTCAGTCAAGGACAGAGTCTTATGGGAATTTTGTCCAACTACGCGACCGATTCTCTGGTGACTGCAAGCTGTCGTATCGCCTTTCGCTACTTGAGTCCCCAAAGGGACCAAGGACGAGAAATTGCGGAGAAAATAGCCTTGGCTAGCCAGTTTGCGCAGGCTGATCCCTACCGAGCAGCGACTCACAATAAAGGGATTTTTAATGGTATTGATGCCATTTTGATTGCCACGGGTAATGACTGGCGTGCCATCGAAGCTGGGACTCATGCCTTTGCCAGTCGAGATGGACGCTATCAAGGTCTTAGTCAATGGAAGCTGGACATGGAAACAGAAGAATTGGTCGGAGAGATGACCCTGCCCATGCCGGTAGCGACAAAGGGTGGCTCTATCGGACTCAATCCTCGTGTAGCTCTCAGTCATGAACTACTGGGAAATCCTTCAGCTAAGGAATTGGCTCAGATTATCGTGTCCATCGGTCTTGCCCAAAACTTTGCGGCCCTCAAAGCCTTGGTCAGTACGGGCATCCAGCAAGGCCACATGAAATTACAGGCCAAATCTCTAGCTCTCCTAGCAGGTGCTAGTGAGTCCGAGGTTGCTCCCCTCGTTGAGCGCCTTATTGCAGACAAAACCTTTAACCTAGAGACAGCTCAGCAATATTTAAAAGTCTGGCGGTCTTAGCCAGTTGAAACCGTGGTATTAGTCTCAAAAAATGAAACATAAGGAAAACAAGTTCATTGTCAATTGAAAAGTCTCACATATAACGAAGAACAGGAGAGGATTACATTATTCTCTCTTTTTTTGATATTTGAATCACAGAGAATGTACCCATTTTCAACAATACAATCCTTTACAGTTAATTTAAGGGAAATATCATCCATTTCTTACTTTAGGGTATGGAAGTGAAGCAATTCTATGGTGAATGGTTTTATAGTAATAAAGATCATTCTAGTAATGTTTTAAAACTCCTCTAAAAAGGATTTTCCCATTCTTATGTTTACACTACTTTAGAAAACAGCATGTTTTTGTAACCCCTTCCATGTTTGTTGTTGTATTTTAAAACTTTTAGGTATAAAATGGAAATATATAAAATGGGATGAAGAGGGGATGAAGCATGTCTAAGAAAAAGTCCGATACTCTTTGGGCTAAGAAAAAGGAAGAAAATGGTAGATTTTTTTGGTTACCCTTGTCTCAGCATCTAGAAGATACAAAAAATATAATTGGACTTCTCTGGGAGCATTGGTTAAGTGAGGGGCAAAAAAAACTGATTGAGGATTCTCTGGATTCAGTAACACATGATGGCGGTTTAGGGAAACGACTTGCACAATTTTTAGCTGCTGTTCATGATATCGGGAAAGCAACTCCAGCCTTTCAAACTCAAAGAGGATTTGCAAATTCAGATGATTTGGATATTCAACTATTAGAAAAATTGGAGCAGTCAGGATTTACTAAAATTAGTTCACTTCAACTATCATCACCAAAAAAGAGTCATCACAGCCTTGCAGGTCAATATTTGCTATCTAGTTATGGTGTTCAAGAGGATATTTCGACTATTATTGGTGGACACCATGGACGACCGATTGATACGATTGAGGATGTAAAAAATCAAGGGAGCTATCTTTCAAACTATTTTCAAAATGAAAGTAAGGAGAGTGCTATCCATAAGAATTGGGATTTGGTTCAAAAAGAAATCTTCAACTGTGCTTTAGATGAGTTGGGGTTTGACTCTGTGAGAGAGCTTCCTAGAATTAAACAGCCTGCTCAAGTTATCTTATCAGGATTGCTGATTATGGCTGACTGGATTGCTAGTAATGAGTACTACTTTCCTTTATTAAGTGTCAATGAAAAAGAGGAGGTAGATAAGTTAAGACGCCTTCAAGATGGGTTTGAAAGGTGGAAAAAAACTAGTTTGTGGCAACCTAAATATATCTCAAAACCAGATAGTCTTTATAAGGAAAGATTTGGATTTGAACCTAATAATGTTCAATCAACCTTATCTCATGTTATTACTCAAATATCTAAACCTGGGATTGTAGTTCTAGAAGCACCAATGGGGTTAGGGAAGACAGAAGCTTCATTGATTACAGCAGAGCAGTTAGCTACTAAGACGGGAAGAAGCGGTCTTTTTTTTGGTTTACCAACTCAGGCGACATCGAATGGGATTTTTAATCGTATTGAAAAATGGGTTGAAAGTTTAAAAGATGATTCTGAAGACATACTATCTATTCAGTTGGTACACGGGAAAGCAGCTCTAAACGAAGATTTTTTAAAACTTAAAGCTAATACATTTAATTTTGACGATGTAGAAAATGGTAGCGTTATCATTAATGAATGGTTTTCTGGGAGAAAGACTTCGGCTTTAGATGATTTTGTAGTGGGGACTGTTGATCAGTTCTTAATGTTAGCATTGAAACAAAAACATTTAGCTTTGCGTCATCTAGGTTTTAGTAAAAAGGTTGTTATTATTGATGAAGTTCACGCCTATGATGCTTATATGAGTCAATATTTGATGGAGGCGATAAAATGGATGGGAGCCTATGGTGTTCCAGTAGTCATTTTGTCAGCGACATTACCTTCTCAACAAAGAGAAAATATTCTTAAAAGCTATATGTCTGGGATGGGAATCAAATGGCGAGATATTGAAAATACGGACCAATTAAAGACAGACGTTTATCCTTTAATCACTTATAATGATGGCTCAGAGATTTATCAACTTACAACATTCAATAAGCAAAACATAAAAGACATTCACATCATTCGTTTACAAGAAGAGCAGTTATTGGGAACTGTTAAAGATGCCCTTGAGGGCGGTGGAGTAGTTGGAATCATTGTCAATACAGTGAGAAGATCCCAAGAGTTGGCAAGAAACTTTTCGGAAATTTTTGGAGATGATATGGTGGAATTACTTCATTCCAGTTTTATTGCGACCGAAAGAATCCAAAAAGAGAAAGAATTATTACAACAAATCGGAAAAAATGTAGACCGTCCACATAAGAAAGTTATCATTGGAACTCAGGTGATTGAGCAATCCTTGGATATTGATTTCGATGTGATGATAAGTGATCTGGCACCTATGGACTTGCTAATACAACGTATTGGACGACTTCATCGACATCAAATAGACCGACCTCAAAAGCATAAAATAGCTAGGTTTTACGTTTTAGGAACTTCCCAAGAGTTGGATTTTGAAGAAGGAAGTAGTTTTGTTTATGGTGATTATCTGTTAGCCAGAACTCAGCACTTTTTACCAGATATCATGAGATTACCAGATGATATTTCACCATTAGTCCAGAAAGTTTATAGTCCAGATTTTACAATTGAGTTTTCAAGTCAGGAATTTCAGCAAAAATATTTAGATGCTAAGACGGAGCATGATGTCACGATTAAGAATAAGGAAACAAAGGCAAGAACATACCGTATCAATGATCCTGTCTTAAAAATATCGAGACATAGAAACAATAGTCTGATTGGTTGGTTGAAGAACCTGCATCCAAACGATAGTGAAGAAAAATCTAATGCTCAGGTTCGTGATGTTGAAGATACAATTGAAGTGATTGCTTTAAAAAAAATGTCTGATGGCTATAGCTTATTTATTGAAAATCAAGATATATCTCAGAATATTGATAATCCTTTGGTCGCTAAAAAAGTAGCACAAAATACTTTACGACTTCCTATGAGTTTATCCAAGGGCTATAATATCGATCAAACTATTGAAGAGCTTGAAAGGTATAACAACAGCTATTTAAGTCAATGGCGAAATTCATCATGGTTAAAAGGAGCTCTCGGGATTATTTTTGATGAAAACAATGAGTTTATTCTCAATGGGTTTAAACTCTTATATGATAAAAAATATGGGATTACAACGGAGAGGTTAAATAAGAATGAGTCGATTTAATTTACTAGATGAACCCTGGATTTCTGTCGTTTATGATGAAAAAGGAACAACAAAAGAAGTTTCCTTGCAGGAATTATTTATAAATGCTCATCAGTACAAAGATTTAGCAGGAGATACAAAAACGCAAGATTTTGCTGTGCTGCGAGTTTTGCTGGCTGTGTTACATACTGTCTTTTCACGCTTTGATGCAGATGGTAATGTCTATGAGTATCTGGCAGTAGATGAGCGGTTTAAACAAATTGAGCCTGTGGAAGAATCTGATATTGCTGACTATCAGGATGATTTATATGATACATGGATAGATCTTTGGGAAAGTGGTAAGTTCCCAGACATTGTTAGTCATTACCTAGAAAAATGGCGGGATCGCTTCTACTTATTTGATAAGGAATATCCATTTTTTCAAGTTAGAAAAGAGGATATTGTAGCAGACAAAATTAGTAAAGCAAAAGCAAGCAGTATCTCTGGGAAAAATATCAATAGAACGATTTCAGAGAGTGAGAATAAGTTAGCCTTATTTTCCCCAAAGAATAGTAAAAATAAAGAACAACTGACTGCTTCCGAAGTTACACGATGGCTTTTAACTTTTCAAGGGTACTCAGGATTATCCGATAAAGTTATTTTTGGAAAAGAAAAATATAAAGTGTCAAAGGGCTGGTTGTTTGATATCGGGGCAGTTTTTATACAGGGAACTTCTTTATTTGAAACGCTGTTACTAAATTGTATCTTGCCATTCTATGATCATGGTAATTTAGAAAGTATTCAATGTCCCTGTTGGGAATTTGCTAGTTCTGATAATATTAATCGCTATTTGTTTGGTAGTGAATGTACAGATTTAGCTAATCTGTATACGATTTGGAGCAGAGGGATTTATATTGATCCAGAATATGATTTAAATAAGCCTTTCTCTTTTGAGATTGTAAAATTACCCGAAATCAATCATCGGGACAATTTTTTAGAGCCGATGACAACATGGAAATATAATACTACAGGAGAAAATAAAGATAGCTATACTCCTAGGAAACATCTCTTGAATCAATCGTTGTGGCGGTCATTTGGTTTGCTAGCAGTAGAAGATAGAACAGGGCACTTTAGAAAACCGGGAATTATTGATTGGCTAGGAGATATAGGTGACATAATAGGAAATAGATTATTTAATATTATTTCCATTAGTATGCAGGACGATGGAAATGCTACTTCATGGCTTCCAACTGATGAAGTTATTGACTCTATACTTATCAATGATTTAGTTTTGGCGGATTTTAATGAGAGTGGTTGGGTGCCACGTATTAATGAGGTGGTGGAAGAAACAAAAACTGTCATTTCCAAAGTATATAAACGCTATATAGAGGATCTAAAAGAAATTAGGAATATCTCAAACAACAATTATACTAATCAGATGGTTGAAATGCTCTATTTCAAAATCGATCACCCTTTTCGAGAATGGTTATCCAGTATCCTACCAGATGATGAAAAGGATCCTAAAATCAAAGAATGGAGAGATTTGCTGAAAAAAATGGTTAAAGCTGAAGCAAAGAGCATCTTAGGTCACGGAGGAACTAGGGACTACCTCGGCATTGAAAAAGATGGTCGAATAAAAAATATTGCAACTGCCTATAATTCATTTGAATATTTGCTTCATCAACAATTAAAATAGGAGGTGTGTGTGTTGGAACAATCCAAACAGACAGTTGGTTCTGTCACAAAAAGAATTATTAGACAATTGAGTTATGAGTTGGAGTCACCATTGAGTAAAGCTGCACTGGCCAAAATTAGAAAAACGTTGGGTAAACCCTTGAGCGATGCAACAGATATCTGGCCGATTTTATTTGAGCATTTACCAGAGGAGTTCGTCAATTCATACCAGCAGCCTAGCTATGAGGAGTTAGCGATTTATACAGCTATCCAATTTTACGCCTTACATCAACAAGGAACTTCAACCAGTGTGATGTTAGATGAGCCCGATACTTATCAAAATATCGGTTCTGCTCTTAGTCAACTTCGAAAAGGAGATGACACGACAGCCATTGACAGAAGGTTCAATGTTATGATTACATCATCAACTTTTGAAGAGTTGATCTACCATTTACGCCACATGATGATGTTGCTCAAAACAAAGTCTCCTGCTACAAAGGTTGATTATGCTAAGTTAGCTGAAGACTTGTATTGGTTTTTAAAAAATGTACAAGAAAATCTTCGCCTAAATTGGGCAAGATCATATTATAAACAAATCAAAGGAGAAAAACACAATGACAACTAACCAACGCTTATTTTTAGATATTCATGCTATACAAACCTTGCCACCTTCAAATATGAATAGAGATGATACAGGTAGCCCAAAGACTGCTCAGTACGGTGGCGTAAAAAGATCGCGCGTGAGTTCTCAAGCTTGGAAGAGAGCTATAAGAGACTATTTTAATACTTATGGAGAACAGTCAAATGTCGGTGTCCGAACAAAAGACATTGTAAGGTATGTTGCGGGTAAAATTGTAGAACTAGATAATTCTATCAGTTTTGAAGATGCACTAACCAAAGCAGATACAGTCTTGATAGCTACTGGAATTAAGAAAAAAGGTAAAGTCAAGGCACTTTACTTTATGGGGGATAGACAAGCTGAGAAATTAGCTCAAGCAGCCTATGAAAATCTGACTGATAAAAAGGAACTTCAAAAACTAGCTAACTCAAATCCAGCCATTGATGTTGCTATGTTCGGTCGAATGGTAGCTGAAGATCCAGTTCTAAACGAGGATGCTTCCTCTCAAGTTGCTCATGCTATTTCAACACATGCTGTACAAACTGAATTTGATTTCTTTACTGCTATTGATGATTTAGCTCCAGAGGATAATGCAGGTGCAGGTATGCTGGGAACCATCGAATTTAACTCTTCTACGCTCTATCGTTATGCCAATGTTGCGATTCATGAATTATCAAAACAACTAGAGGATGAGAAATCCTTAAAGAACAGTTTGAATTTATTCATCGAAGCATTTGCAAATTCCCTCCCGACAGGAAAAG
Organism: Streptococcus sp. FDAARGOS_256; assembly: GCF_002289235.2. Lineage (GTDB taxonomy): Bacteria > Bacillota > Bacilli > Lactobacillales > Streptococcaceae > Streptococcus. The sequence goes on along the minus strand of NZ_NTGM02000001.1, from coordinate 1,104,662 downwards.
TGAATACTTTTGCCAATCAAACTTTACCGCAGGCTCTAATCGTTTCTTTGCGTGATGATCGTCCTGTTAATCTTGTCAGTGCTTTTGAAGAACCAGTTAAATCAACAGATGGTTATGTGGCGAAATCTATTGAAAAACTGTCTAAAGAGTATACAAGAGTTGAAAAATTCGTGAATAAACCACTTTTGACTTTCTATGTGACTTTGGATGAAAATGAGAGTTTAAAACAAATTGGTGAGGAAAAATATTCAGTTTCAGAATTATTAAAAGATTTTTCGGAAACCTTAGAACAATTCCTCAAAAAATAGGTGAATGGCATGAAGACTATTTTGTTGAAATTTGCTGGTCCTTTGCAATCTTGGGGGACAAGTTCACATTTCGAAACAAGACATACGGATTTTTATCCTTCTAAGAGTTCTGTTATTGGGTTGATTGCTTCAAGTCTAGGATATCGTCGAGACGATGATGAAAAAATTGTTCGTTTAAACGAGCTGGATTTTGCAGTTCGAGTGGATCAACAAGGAAATTTACTCAGAGATTTTCATATTGCACAGAAGTATACAGAAAAAGGAAAGTTTGAACGAAATTATGTCACAAATCGTTATTATTTAGAAGATGCTGTTTTTGTAGTGGCTCTTTCTCATAATAATGAGCAGTTTTTGGAAATGATTTTACAAGCTTTGAGAAATCCCTATTTCCAACCATTTATGGGAAGAAGGGCTCTGCCGTTGACTGCAGATTTTATCTTAGGTGAAACTGAGATTGGAGCAGTTGAAAGTTTGAGAACTCTTGAATGGCAAGCTTCACCATGGTTTATGAAGAGAAAGTTTATGGATGCCGTAACTTTAGAAATCTATTCTGATAGACATTTAACCGATAGAGGTATTTATCAATTGAGACAAGATGTTGTCAAGTCTTTTTCACAAAAGGGGAGAAGATTTGGCTATAGGTATGAAACTAGAGAACTGGTTCAAGTTCGGAATTCGTTTCGAGATAAAAATACGGCACATGATGTTTTTAAGAGTATAGGAGATTGATGGTATGTATATCTCAAGAGTAGAAATTGATCGGACCAATCGCCGAAAAATTAGGCGCTTAACACATATAGGCGCATATCATGCTTGGGTAGAAGAGAGTTTTCCAGAAGAAATGGAACAATCTATTCGAACAAGAAAATTATGGCGTATAGATCGTATCCAAGATAAAGATTACCTGATTATTGTTAGTAAAAATAAACCTGATTTACAAGGATTAGAAAAATATGGGGTTGCTGGTAGTGCTCAAACCAAGGATTATCAACAATTTTTAGATAACATCTATACTGGTAGCCGAATGAAATTTCGAGTGGTGCTTAATCCAGTTATTTCCTTAGTATCACCAGATAATCTTAAAAGAGGTATTGTAAAACCTCATATTACGAGTGAACATCAGATGAATTATCTAGTAGAACGCTCTGACAAAAATGGATTCTCACTGATAAAAGAAGATTTTTCAATCGTTGAACGTGGTTATGAGGTGTTTAAAAAAGCTGTTAAACCTATCCGATTGATAAAGGTTGTTTATGAAGGGGTCTTAACAGTTAGTGATGCAGATCTTTTTAAGAAGCTTTTGACTGAAGGAATGGGAAAGAAAAAAGCATACGGTTTTGGTTTAATGACCGTTATTCCATTGGGAAACGAATCATGGTAAAAAAAAGTGGAACGAAGAAAACATCTCTGCGAGAACTTCCTAAAATAAGTGATCGTGTCAGCTTTATTTACGTAGAACAGTTTTTCCCGCACACGCGGGGGTGATCCCCAAATCTTTTTCAGCGACGTATTCTGTACCACGTTTTTCCCGCACACGCGGGGGTGATCCTGATGATGGTACTTTTCTAGTATCAGAGTGTAAGTTTTTCCCGCACACGCGGGGGTGATCCTCAGTCTAACCCCAACTTTAACAAGGTATATTGGTTTTTCCCGCACACGCGGGGGTGATCCTGCTCTCCATCGATGTCCCCATCTTATTAGCATGTTTTTCCCGCACACGCGGGGGTGATCCTGACCAAGCGGACGGCTCCGCCATTGTCCGCCCGTTTTTCCCGCACACGCGGGGGTGATCCCGGAATTGATAACTTTCATGGTTGGCAATCCATAGTTTTTCCCGCACACGCGGGGGTGATCCTGGTCTTACGTTATCAACCAGGACTTCCTAAACGTTTTTCCCGCACACGCGGGGGTGATCCCTGACGAACCTAAACCATTGAATGTTACCAAAGGTTTTTCCCGCACACGCGGGGGTGATCCTGGCAAGATTGGTTCTTAGGTTCAGAGAAAAGAGTTTTTCCCGCACACGCGGGTGTGATCCCAAAGAGGTAGCATCTGAGCAGCTGACCCTTATGTTTTTCCCGCACACGCGGGGGTGATCCCGGTGATATCGTATCGATGCCTTATCCGTATGAGTTTTTCCCGCACACGCGGGGGTGATCCCGGTGCAGCAACATTTGAACGCAAAGTGACCTTGTTTTTCCCGCACACGCGGGGGTGATCCCATGCTACGAAATTCGAGGGCGGACGACGGTTTGTTTTTCCCGCACACGCGGGGGTGATCCTGGTATTTTCTCTAAAACAATCCAGATTGGACGGTTTTTCCCGCACACGCGGGTGTGATCCTTCACTTTAGAGGGTGCTAGTGGTTCTCTTGCTGTTTTTCTCGCACACGCGGGGGTGTTCCTGTAATGTGCCGTTACTTCTGCCACAATAGCAAGTTTTTCCCGCACACGCGGGGGTGATCCTGGCGAACTTCACACAGACCAAGCTTTTAAAACGTTTTTCGCGCATACGTAGGAGATTGACTACATAAAATGAGATATAAGAAAAATATCCCTATTGAAAACTGATAAATTAGAGATAGGAGTGTTTTATTATAGGAAAAAAGCATATTCTGTGTAAATGAAGATATCTTACATAACAAAGGAGAAGACAAGTGAATCGAATGAAGTCATCATGGAGACATTTGGTAACAATAACATCAGTTGGGTAAAAAACTTGTAGAAGAGTATAAGAAAATTTGTCTTGTATCTGTTGCCTTAGAGTGTTTCAGAACTAAATGTTCAACATTTTTTGATTGGAAAAACGAGACTAAAATCCTTCTGCCAAATCCCTAGCTCTCCTAGCTGGTGCTAGTGAGTCGGAAGTTGCTCCACTGGTCGAGCACTTGATCGCAGATAAAACCTTTAACTTAGAGACAGCTCAACGCTATCTCGAAAACTTAAGATCATAAAAAACTCAGACGAATTCGTCTGAGTTTTCTTGTGCTTATAGGCAATGAAAATCAAAAAGCAAACTAGGAAGCTAGCCGTAAGCTGTACTTGAGTACGGTAAGGCGACGCTGACGTGGTTTGAAGAGATTTTCGAAGAGTATTAGATACTTTTTCCTGGTAATAGGGTGACTGGTAAGAAGTAACCAGTTGTCGCAACTTCCTTACCTTCAATCTTCTGCAAGAGAAGATCAACAGTGAGGTGGGCAATCTCTTTCATAGGTTGCTTAATCGTTGTCAAATGAGGATAGTAGTTCTCGATAAAGTAAGTCCCATCATAGCCGATGACCTTGAGCTCTTCAGGAACAGAAATTCCCAGTTCCTGAGCAATTTTGATCACCAGAATAGCTGTCAAATCATCCGAAGCAAAAATCGCATCTGGTTTCTGATGGGTCAAGATATTCTTGATTTCCATTTCTTTTCGGACGGGAGAAAAGTCACTCGAAACATTGATAATAGGCGCTTTCGGGAGAACAGAGGCAAATCCAGCATGGCGCAGTCCAGTCGGTGAATTCGAGTTATCATTTCCTGTAATCATGATGATAGACTGAGCTCCAGTCTTGACCAAGGTTTGGGCTGCTAGGACTCCGCCACCGTAGTTATCGGAGGAGACGACAGGGATGTCTGGAGACAAGTTTCGGTCAAAGGAAATGATTGGCGCTGTCACACGATTGTAGTCTTCGATTCCCAAGTTGTGACTTCCAGAAATGATACCATCGACCTGATTGGCCTCCAGCATTTCAATGTACTCCCGTTCTTTTTCAGAGTCATGTTCGCTGTTACAGATGATGGTCTTGTAGCCATTCTTGAAGAGTTGGTGTTCCAACTTGTCAATCAACTCCGCATAAAAGACATGACTGATGTTTGGAAAAATAAGTCCAATCAACTTGGCAGATTTTCCTTGGAGACTTCGAGCCAGATTATTGGGCTTGTAGCCCAATTCTCGCATGGCTTCATTAACCTTTTGAATGGTTTTCTCAGATAGATACCCCTTTTTATTGATGACCCGTGAGACGGTAGTGGGGCTGACGCCTGCAAGTTTTGCGACATCAGTTAGTTTTGCGACCATAATCTAATTCATAGTAAGTTCCAGTTGGGTTTCCAGACTTGATCAGGATACCATTTTGGTCTGCATGTGGGAAGACACGACCAGAAAATACTTTTTCTCCTTTATTGATGAAAATTTCAAAGACTGACTTATCGATGAAGATAGTGGCAGTAGTAGCTTGGTTATCGATAGGGCAAGAACGAGTAGTACCAAATTCTTGGGCGTACTGTTCACCAGCCTGACTACGATCCACTGTCACCTGTCCATTGACAAGGTCAAAGTGGATGGAAAGCCCCTTGCCTTCTTTATCAGCGAGCAAGACAATCTCGCTTTGGCTATTGGCCTCCAAGTTGAGCTCGAGTTCATAGGTGTTATTGGTTTGAGTACGATTTGAGAAGGCCTCTTCAGAAGAACGAAGTTCTTTGACGGCTGCGACCGGATATTGGTAGAGTTTGCCATCTTTGATAGTGAGTTCTTTGACTAATGAGAAGGTTCCTTGGTGGTCAAAACGGTCAGATGGGTAAGAAACATCTGGTAACCCAAGCCAGCTTACTGCCAATGTACGTCCATCCGGAGCGTTGAAGGCTTGAGTCGCATAGGCTTCAAAACCATAGTCTAGATTTTGCAATGGAGACACATCTACCATTTTGGCATTTTCAGGATCAAAGGATGCTCCGATTTTGTACATGTTTGGATAGATATTATCATAATCTAGAACACCTTTATCCAATCCTTGTGGGCAGTAGAGAAGAACAGGTTGTTCGCCTACAAAGACTAGATTTGGACATTCCATCATGTAGGCAGTGCGGTCGTTAGCAAAGTTAAGGTCGCCAACTGCTTGCCAGTTTGTGTAGTCATTGTCCACAGCCTTGTAGAGACGGACGAAGCCTTTTTTCTCCAAGTCCTGTCCACCGACGATAGCATAATATTGACCCTTGAAGTTAAAAATTTGCGGATCGCGGAAGTGGTCTGTAGAGTCTGATGGCTGGTCAATCAAGATCTTATCAATCTTTGTAATCTTGCCATCCTTGTCCATCAAAGCCCCAATCTGGTAAGGGTGACGGATCCAGTTTTCATCACGGACATTTCCAGTATAAAATAGGAACAACTGATCGCCAAACTGCATGGCAGAACCAGAGTAGGCACCGTGGCTATCTAATGGAGTATCTGGCAAAACTTTGACTCCAGTTTCTGTAAAGTGAACTAAATCATCACTTTCAAGCTGCACCCAAGACTTCAACCCATGGGCTGCACCGAAGGGGAAGTTTTGGTAAAAGAGAATCCATTTGCCATCAAAATAGGAAAAGCCATTTGGGTCATTGAGAAGCCCCATTTTAGGCTCGACATGGTAATGAGTATGCCATGGAGATTGTGCCATCTTTTCCTTGATTTGCTTGATCTCATCATTAGACCAGTCTTCATAGCGTCTATAACGGCGCTCAGTTGTCCATTCCATTTTATCTTTCCTCCATAAGAGTTCTATTCTATTATTAATAGTAAACGTTTTCGGCAAAAAAAGCAAGTCTTTTATGTTAAAAAAAAGAAAAATATGTCAAACGGTTGCCATAAATCAAGCAAAGGAAATCTAACAAATTTTCACGAAAAAATGAAAGAAAATGTAAATAAAAACCTTGATTCCTCAAGGTTAAAGATATTTTTTTGAGGAAAAAGAGAATTTCCATCAAAAACGAGCAAAAATAATCAGAGAAAAAAGAAAGGAAATAAAAAATCCTGCAAAACGCTTGACATATTTTAGAAACATGATAAAATAATAGTCGTAGGGCGGATAAAATCGCTTTCAAACACTTTACAAAATTTTATATAAGGAGATTTTTGCAAATGAACAATCAGGATATTGCAAAAAAGGTCATCGAAGCCCTTGGTGGACGTGAAAATGTCAACAGTGTAGCCCACTGCGCGACTCGTCTACGTGTCATGGTCAAAGATGAAGGAAAAATCAAGAAGGAAGTGATTGAGAACTTGGATAAAGTTCAAGGGGCTTTCTTTAACTCAGGCCAATACCAAATCATCTTTGGGACTGGTACAGTAAACAAGATGTACGACGAAGTGGTTGCACTTGGTTTACCAACATCTTCTAAAGAAGATATGAAAGCAGAAGCTGCTAAACAAGGAAACTGGTTCCAACGTGCTATCCGTACTTTCGGTGACGTCTTTGTACCAATCATTCCAGTTATCGTAGCGACAGGTCTCTTCATGGGTCTTCGTGGTCTCTTGAACGCTCTTGGAATCACACTTCCAGAAGATGTTACCATTTACAGCCAAATCCTCACAGATACAGCCTTCATCATCTTGCCAGGTTTGGTTGTATGGTCAACCTTCCGCGTATTCGGTGGTAACCCAGCCGTTGGTATCGTCCTTGGTATGATGCTCGTATCTGACTCACTTCCAAATGCCTGGGCTGTTGCTTCTGGTGGTGAAGTAACTGCAATGCAGTTCTTCGGATTTATCCCAGTTGTAGGTTTGCAAGGTTCAGTTCTTCCAGCCTTCATCATCGGGGTTGTCGGAGCTAAATTTGAAAAAGCTGTTCGTAAAGTTGTTCCAGATGTACTTGACCTCTTGGTAACACCGTTCGTAACACTCCTTGTAATGTCAATCCTTGGATTGTTTGTTATCGGACCAGTCTTCCACGTTGTTGAAAGTTACATCCTCATTGGAACAAAAGCTATTCTTAACTTGCCATTCGGACTTGGTGGTTTCTTGATTGGTGGAGTTCACCAATTAATCGTCGTATCAGGTGTTCATCACATCTTCAACTTGCTTGAAGTTCAATTGCTTGCTGCTGACCATGCTAACCCATTCAACGCCATCATCACTGCAGCGATGACAGCTCAAGGGGCTGCGACAGTAGCCGTTGGTGTGAAAACTAAAAATCCTAAACTTAAAACACTTGCTTTCCCAGCTGCTCTTTCTGCCTTCCTAGGTATTACTGAGCCTGCTATCTTCGGGGTTAACTTGCGTTTCCGTAAACCATTCTTCCTTTCATTGATTGCTGGTGCAATCGGTGGTGGATTGGCATCTATCCTTGGACTTGCTGGTACTGGTAATGGTATCACAGTCATCCCTGGTACAATGCTTTACATTGGTAACGGACAACTTCTACAATACCTTCTTATGGTAGCTGTATCATTTGTACTTGGTTTTGCTCTTACTTACATGTTTGGTTACGAAGATGAAGTAGAAGAAGTTTCAGGAGCAATTTCTGAAGCTGAAACTGACCGTTTAACAGAAGAAGCAGTAACTGGTACTGTGGTTTCACCTAGCGAAGGTGTTATCCAAACACCAATCGTTGGTGACGTTGTTGCTCTTTCAAATGTGAATGACCCAGTATTCTCAAGTGGAGCTATGGGACAAGGTATCGCCGTGAAACCTAGCCAAGATGTTGTTTATGCACCAGCTGATGCTGAAGTAACAATCGTCTTCCCAACTGGCCATGCTTATGGATTGAGAACAGCTAACGGTGCTGAAATCTTAATTCACGTTGGTATCGACACTGTTTCAATGAACGGTGAAGGCTTCAACCATAAAGTTGCCCAAGGTGACAAGGTTAAAGCTGGAGATGTTCTTGGAACATTTGACTCAGCTAAGATTGCTGCTGCAGGTCTTGATAACACAACTATGGTTATCGTAACAAACACTGCAGACTTTGCTTCAGTAAATCCAGTTGCTTCTGGATCAGTTGCTAAGGGTGACGCAATCATCGAAGTGAAAGCCTAGTCCTCTTCGAAAATCAGATTTAAAAACAAAACGAACAAATATTATGTTTGTTCGTTTTTACTTGGATGGTAAGATTTACAGAGGAAAATCTAAAATATTGAGAAATCTAGCCCTTTAAAATGTGCTATAATAGAGAAAACAAAGATAAGAGGTTTATCATGACAAAATTATATGGAAGCTTAGAAGCGGGCGGTACAAAATTTGTCTGTGCTGTCGGAGATGAAAATTTTAATGTTGTAGAAAAAACACAATTTCCTACAACAACTCCTATCGAGACCATCGATAAAACCATCGAATTCTTTTCAAAATTCGATAATCTTGCAGGCCTTGCCATCGGTTCCTTTGGTCCGATTGATATCGATAAAAACTCAAAAACCTATGGCTTTATCACAACGACTCCAAAACCTCACTGGGCAAATGTAGACCTACTTGGTGCCCTTCGTCGTGCCCTCAACGTACCCATGTATTTCACAACCGACGTAAATAGCTCTGCCTATGGTGAAGTGGTTGCTCGTAACAATGCTGGTGGCCGTATCGAAAACTTGGTTTACTACACGATCGGTACAGGGATCGGTGCAGGTGTTATCCAACGTGGTGAGTTTATCGGTGGTGTCGGTCACCCTGAGATGGGTCACTACTATGTGGCTAAACACCCAATGGACGAGGAAAAAGAATTTAACGGCGTCTGTCCTTTCCACAAGGGCTGTTTGGAAGGCTTTGCGGCTGGTCCAAGTCTTGAAGCTCGTACAGGTATTCGTGGTGAAAACATCGAATTCAACAGTTCTGTCTGGGACGTCCAAGCCTACTATATCGCTCAGGCTGCGGTCAATGCTACCGTGACGTTCCGTCCAGATGTGATCGTCTTTGGTGGTGGGGTTATGGCCCAACAACACATGCTGGACCGTGTACGTGAGAAATTCACTGCTCTTCTAAATGGTTACCTACCAGTACCAGACGTGCGTGACTATATCGTGACTCCAGCAGTCGCAGGTAATGGTTCTGCCACACTTGGGAACTTTGTCCTTGCTAAGAGTGTCGCAAAATAAAACAAAGAAAACATCCGCTTGGGAAACCAAACGGATTTTTCTATCCTCAAAACATCTGCCAGAAGAAATCAATAATATAAGTCAAACCATAAGTATAAACCACTAGGGTAAAGGGCTTGGTCAAAACGATGATAATCATATAGCGTTTGAAGGTCATCTTGGTGAGGGCAGCCAGCATGCAGAGAAAGTCAGCTGGACTGACAGGCCAGATCATCATAAAGATAAAGAACCGCTCGAAACGATTGCCCTTATCTAGCCAACCGATGTATTTGTCATAGGTACGCTTGCTGACGACGGACTGGACAAAGGCAGCTCCATAGAGACGGACGAGGTAAAAGATAATGGCACAGCCAATCACGATTCCGATATAGTTATAGATGGTTCCGATGATGTGGCCGTAAATAAAGACCCCAGCCACTGAGGTCAAAGCTCCCGGAATGATTGGAACAACGGTTTGTAGGATCTGTAAAAAGATAAAGAGTGGTGGTCCCCAAACCCCAGCTTGCTGGATAAAGGCCGATAGGGTTTCCTTGGATTGTAAAACACCCGCCTGATAGGCCCAAATACAGAAAATCAAGGTGCCGACTCCCCCAACGATAGATGAAATATTGATGACTTGCTGTAGAAGGGGAGAAACAGCTTTCATTTGCTTATCCTGTGACATGTAAACTCCTCATAGATAGTATGATTCTACTATACCATATTTTATGGAGAAAAACTATCTGGATTATCTGACTGGTGAAATAAGTGTGGTAAAATGAGAATAAGAAAATGATGGTATAGAATGAGGGGTATCATGTTAGGTTTAAACTTTAAAGGAAGCTGGCGCCAATATCAAAAACAGGTCTTGGATCGTTTTCAGGACTATCAAGCAGACGGCCATGTTCATCTAGTGGCCGCTCCAGGGTCTGGAAAGACAACCATTGGTATCGAGCTAATCGCTCGTTTTGGCAACCCAGCCCTCATCTTAGTTCCGACTGTAACCATTCGTGAACAATGGGTGGATAGAATACAAACTGCTTTTCTAGAGGATTGTCAGAGGCTTTCAGACCTCGTTTCCCAAAACTTAAAGGAGATGAAGGTATTAACGATTGTGACCTATCAGGCTTTTCATAGTGCCATGAACCAACTTCAATCACAAGAAGATGGAGAAGCAGAGGATTTTGTGGGGTTTGATTTGCTTGCAAGCCTAAGAGCTCAGAAAGTTGCTACTCTTTGTTTGGACGAATGCCACCACCTGCGCAATGAATGGTGGAAAAGTCTGGAAGCCTTTCGCAAGCAGTATGGACCGCTGAAACTCATCTCCCTGACAGCGACACCACCATATGACAGCGATCCTGAACTCTGGGAACGCTATATCCGAATGTGCGGGGAGATAGATCAAGAAATCACGGTACCTGAACTAGTCAAGGAAGACACTCTTTGCCCTCATCAGGATTTTGTCTATATGTGCTCACCAACAGCTGAAGAGGCGGAACGTCTCAAACAGTTTGAGGAGACTAAGTGGGACTATATTCATCACCTTATAGTCGATCCTGATTTTCAAACATTTGTAGCAGGGTCTAAGGTCCTCAAAGGGGATATTTCATCTGATTTGCTTTTAGAAGATCCCAAGTACTTGTCTGCTATGTTGATTTATATGCATTCTCAGGGGTTAACGATTCCTCCCTCTTTGCAAAATTTACTGGGAACCCAGAGGCTTCCAACATTGACCTCCTACTGGTTGGAGACGCTGTTGCAGAGCATACTCTATCAGACACCAGATTGGTATGAGGATCCAGATGGATATAGGAAAAAGTTAGAGGCTGACTTGAAGGCGCGTGGGTTGGTGGAAAAACGTCAGGTTTATCTGGTTAAGTCTAAGGCTTCTGACCAGCTTTTAACCCAATCTCTAGGGAAGTTGTCTGCCATTGCCGATATCTTTTTGACGGAGTATGAGAGTCTAGGTCAGGAACTGAGACAGTTAGTACTAGCTGACTATATTCGCAAGGATTTTGCCACCTATCTGGGAGATAATCAGGCAACCATTTCTCAGTTGGGGGTTCTCCCTTATTTTGAAAGCATTCGTCGAAAAGCTCAGGAGCAAGAAATACCTGTGTCATTGGCTGTCTTGTCAGGTAGTGTCGTTATTTTGCCTACCGATGTGGCAGCAGAGTTGAAGGAATTCTTGCCTCAGGTTCCTCTTAGTTTCTCATCTATTGGTCACTTGGATCCAAAAGATTATGTGCAGGTTGGTTTTCCGAGCTCAGCTAAGGGAATCGTGGCGGCAGTGACGGAGCTTTTTCAACGAGGGCGGATTCAAGTCCTAGTCGGAACCAAATCTCTCCTCGGAGAGGGTTGGGATGCTCCTTGTGTTAATTCCCTAATCCTCGGAAGCTTTGTGGGGAGCTTTATGCTGAGTAACCAGATGCGTGGGCGTGCCATTCGTATCTGGCCGGGACATCCAGAAAAGACCAGCAACATCTGGCATCTGGTAGCCGTTCAAGCGCAAGCACTTATCACTCTTCCTGGTGAGGAGCCTAGACCAGAGAGCAATCAGGATCTGCAGACCTTGTCGCGACGGATGGAGCATTTTCTTGGCTTGGCCTATAATCAGGAGAGTATTGAGACCGGTTTGGATCGTTTGGATTTTCCAAAGCCCCCTTTTAAGAAAAAGCAAATTGGTGAGTACAATGAGCGAGTTAAGAGTCTCTCCAAGGATCGAGCAGGCTTGCGTCAAAAATGGCAGGATGCTCTTGTTGTAGCGGATCAATTTGAGATAGTTACACAAGTCGCAACCCAAAAACAGAAGGTCCCAGTCATGCTCTTGCTTGATGCATTAAAATGGGTTCGCATGTCATTGCTCTTGTTGGCAGTAGATTTGTTGGTCTTGTTATTTAGATTGAGATTGATCGGTGTTTGGTGGCTTACGACAGCATGTCTCCTCTTTTTGGCCTTTGCATCTTGGCGCTACCTCCGCTATAAGAGTCCCTATAAACGTTTGCAATCTCTGGGTGAGCAGATCCGAAAGGCTCTGCTAGATTCGGGGCATCTAACGGACGATCAATCCCGTGTTCATGTAGAGGAGGACAAGGAAAATTATATAGTTTTCGCCTATCTCAAGGGAGGAAGCATGAGGGACAAGGAGCTGTTTGCGCAGACTGTGGGAGAGTTCTTTGCTCCAGTGGATAACCAGCGCTATCTCTTGAAGGCAGAGAAAGTCCTACAAGGTCAATCACCTTACTATGCCGTGCCTAGCCTTTTTGACAAGCGCAAGGAAGAAGCACAGAAATTCCTCGACTTTCTGAGGCCAACTATCGGACGTTATCACCTCGTCTATACCCGTAACGAAGCAGGCCGAAAAATCCTGCTCGAAGCCAGACTCAAATCCCTAGCCAACAAAAACGACCGCATCATCACGAAGAAAAAGGTCAAAAGTGCGTTGAAGTAGGAAGAAAAATCGTCCTCTAATCTTCAAAGGAGTGTAAAGAATAAAATTTAGGAGTAAACTAAATTTCGAACGATGAAGAAATAATAGATTTTGTTACGTTTTAAGTTTCGAATAGCCTACCCATAAAAAAGTACCTAACTCAACTCCTGAAAGAACTCAACAAAATCCGAGATAGTAGTCTAGGATGTAAATGTTAATCTGTAAGCAAAAAATCACCCCTAGACTACATTCTAAGGGTGATTTTGGGTTTGTTATTAAGTACTGTAAAACACAAGATATAGAGAATAATAGAATTACGGACTCGAATTAAGTAATTTATACAATATATAGTGTAAATTTAAAATTTTGTTATAAATATATACAAGATATTGATTTTTTTATTTTATTTGATATAATAATAGTTGTAGAAAAAATTAAGAAAAGAGGTAGATATTATAAGAATATCAAACTTATTAAATAGAGAATCAATCCAAGTAGGATTGGATTTTGTTGATGTAGATACATCAAAGGATGTTAAATTATTTTTAGACCCATTGTTGCTATCAGATGGTTTTAGAAATATTGTTAATGATTTTGTAAATACAGTCTATAAAATGTACACTTTAGGTAATAAAGCAGGCGCATTTCAATTGTTTTCACACTCTAAAGAATGTAATGCTATCCACTTTGGATATTCTGAGAGTAACTCCAAAGGGACAGGTGTTTCAATGAAGATGCTTGATCAATTTTTTGGGTATGTCTATAAATCGGTAGGTAGAATCAAAGAAAAATTACTGACACCTATAGCGATGCCGATTTTTGTAAAGAGTTTTTCAGAAGATAGGCTGTCTGATTTGTTAGTAAGTTTATTAAAAAAAGAATTGATTTTATATTCTTTAGAACAAGCTCGATTACACGGTTTAAAAATCAGTAATGAAGTACAACGTTTTGATTGTTGGGATTCTGAGAGTCATGAGTGGGCTACCTTTGAAAGCCAGTATGTTCTTGCTCCTAATGAAAATGGTGTAGAGGAACTTCTAATCTTAGTTCCGAAGTCTGTTGTAAGTAAAAGATTTCTAGTAAATCCTTCTAGATATATTTCAGTAATTTTTCAACACTTGCAGTTGATGGAAAAGTACCAAAGGACTAATGGTACACCAAAATCTCAGAAAGAACTACGAGAATCAGAGATAGTAGCAAATTATCAAAAGGATAAAGATAAAAGCTACATCTTAGATATGACATTATTATCACCTGAATACTATGAGGCTTATTATGATAATTCAATTAGGTTCAGTGATAATAAATCACTTAATGACGAAGAGTTGATAGAAATTCTAACTAATAAGTGATAGAAATTGAATAGTGTCCACAGAGAAGGAGTAAATCCTTCTTTTTTATTTTATTTTTATCACATTTATAAAACTTATTCATGTTATAATATATATTAGTAGATTTACATTGGAGAATTAAAATGAAGTCAACAATTGATAAAATTAATAAATTTCGAGATGACCGTGATTGGAGAAAATTTCATAATGAAAAAGATTTAGCAATTTCAATTTCGATCGAAGCGAGTGAACTTTTAGAATTATTTCAGTGGAAGCAGTCTGAAGAGGTCACTAGTAAATCATTGGGAAGAATAAAAGAGGAACTAGCCGATGTTCTAATTTATAGTTTTATGTTGGCTGATAATTTACAATTAGATGTAGAAAAGATTATTGAAGATAAATTAGTTGATAATAATCGGAAATATCCTGTTAAGTTAAGTAAAGGTAATAATAAAAAATATACTGAGTTGGAGAAATAATGGTTAAAATAAAAAGCCCAATAGTAAGAGAGATAGAGTATTCAAACAATTCGCTGGTAAATCTTAAAAGTCAACTTAAATCTAGTGAACATAAAAATGATATGAAACTTTTATTTGATTATCCAGTTGTCTATATTGTTAACGATAATAAGAATGATCAATTTAGTGTATATGTAGGTGAAACAGCTGATATAATTCGGCGAACTAGCCAGCACTTAACAGATGATATAAAGAAAGAAAACAGGGATGATTGGAGAGACTTTGCAACATCTTCTACAACGAAGATGTTTATAATTGGTCACAATCATTTTAATAAGTCTTTAACTCTAGACATTGAAAATCGTTTAATGCTTTATCTTTCAAGTGTTGGTAAAGTCATAAGAGTACAAAATAGAAAAGAGAATCCTCAAAATGAATATTATACATCTAATGAATTGGATTCAATTTTTTCAAAAGTTTGGCGTTCACTGAGAAAAAGAAATCAGTCATTATTTCCGATTGAGAGTATTGTTCGAAATTCAGCAATTTTTAAAGCATCTCCCTTTCATAAATTAACCGAAGAACAAATTGAAGCTAAAAATACTATCATAAATAAAATAATTGCTTCCATTAGTAAAAATCAAGAGGGAACCCTTATTCTGGTTAAAGGAGAAGCTGGAGCAGGGAAAACAGTTTTAATGAGTTCGTTGGTAGATGATTTATTAAATTCTGAAGATATTTCATTTATTAAAGATAATAATTACATTAATCTTATTGTAAATCATAATAACCAATTAAGTGTATATAAAGAAATTGAAAGAAAACTGAATTGGAATAGTGGTTCTAGTTTGGAAGTGGCAATGAAGCCTACTCAATTTTTAAATGCCTTGAGAAAAGAAAAGATTAAAGCAGGAGTGGTTATAGTTGACGAAGGGCATTTACTGCTTACTGCGAAAAATCAAGCATATCTTGGAGGAAATCATTTAATTGATTTATTAGCACAGTCGAAAGTAGTTGTTTTGGTTTATGATGATAAACAGATTATGAATAAATCTCAAATATGGACTGATAATACATTTTTTGAATTGGAGCATGAAGCTAATCTGGAAGGAAATTTAATTGAATTACGTAATCAAATGAGAATAAAAGCAAATCCTGAAACTGTCAATTGGATTAGAAGTATTATTGATGATTGTGAAATCAAAAAATTAACAAAAGATAAGCAATATGATATTAGAATTTTTGATTCTCCTTTTGAACTACAAAAAGCTATTAAGTTAAAGAATAAAGATCAAAAACTAGGTATTTCTAGATTAGTTGCAACATATGATTGGCCTTATGTTGAAGAAAAAAAGAAACAAGATAGACCAAAATGGTTTGTTGAAATCGGCGACTGGAAGGCTCCTTGGAATCAACAAATAAAGCCAGAGAAGAAAGACGCAAAATTATCTTGGATAGAGCAACCCCAAACAATTGATGAAATAGGCTCTACTTTTACGGTTCAGGGATTTGATTTGAATTACGCTGGGGTAATTATTGGTCCATCAGTTAAATACAGAAATGGTAAAATCATGTTTGATATTTCTGAAAGTAAAAATAAAGGTGCGGTTCAAAATAGAAAACTCGAAAATGGTGAAATGAAGAACTTTGGTGAAGATCTTTTGAAAAATGAATTAAATGTTTTATTAACTAGAGGAGTAAATGGACTTTATATATACGCAGTAGATGAAGAACTTCAAGAAGCTTTAAAAGAGGCAATTTTATAAGTACATAATGTAAGAAATAATGTTTTTGACTCAAACATGGTATAATGTCAATTATGACTAACAACAACCAACGTGCCCTTTGCCAACAACTCTGGGCTAGGAACAAATACCTCGTTTTGAGTCATTCTAGCAATATTTACAATGGGATTCGCCAATACTTGAAGAATGAACAGGTGGAGGTCAGCCATGTTCAAAACCTCATTGACCGTGCTTGCCAGATTCCAGAACACAGGGGTCAGGTTTGCAACGCTTTTCAGCATATTTGGGGCTATTTCAAAAATAAAGCGACCGATGCCGAGCGTAAGGACTATATGCTCTTGCTGGATCGCTACCGCTTTGGTCAGGCTTCTAAGGAGGACTTAATCGCTAAGACTCGAGACTTGCTTGATCGCTATCCAAATACCTACTTGCAACATTCGACTTTACTGAAAGGAGACTCCCATGAGACTTTGGCATGAGGCTTTGATTTCACAACTTCCCCGTCCGCAGCTCTTGGGGCAACATCGAGAGTGCTGCGCCCTGCGTGGCAATGGCTGGGGCAGAAAGCATGCGACGGTGGACTATGTCTTTAACCACTCGCCCTATCAACTCTATGCTTATCATCGCTTGATTATGGAGGAAATGGCTGGCCGTGGCTACAATGTCAGTCCAGAATGGCTGGACAAGAACTACCGTGGCAAAATTTGCCCAGCTTATGAAGACTTGCCTGAGGAAAAGTTGGACAATCCCATCTATAGTGAGCATGATGCAGAATACTATGAGGAGTGCCTGGCTAATCTCCGAGAGAAAGGCATTGAGCTGGAGTAAGAGTCAGGATTGGCTCCACATTATAACTCTTCTCGTAATTTTTTCGAATAATAAAGATGAGACCTTTAGAGTTTTTCTAAGGTCTCCTTTTTATGAGTATTAGGATTTACTTTTAATAACTTTTAAGTTATAATTAAATTGAAAAGAGGTTGCTTGGTGCATACAATTTACTTCTATAAGGACAAAAATGGAAATGAGCCAGTCTTAGATTATATGAGAGAATTGGCTAGAAAGAAGAGTAAGGACAGTCGCATCAAACTCAATAAACTAAACGACTATATCGAGTTGCTTAGTCAGCATGGGACTAGAACTGGTGAACCCTATATCAAACATTTGGAAGATGAGATTTGGGAACTACGACCTCTTAAGGATAGGATTTTATTTGTAGCATGGGTTGATGGGAGTTTTGTTCTTTTACATCATTTTGTTAAAAAGACTCAGAAAACTCCTAGGAGAGAGATTGATAAAGCCAAGCGTGAACTGAAAGACATAAAAGAAAGAGGGTTAAGTGATGAAGAATAGTGCTATTGGAAGTAATTGGAAAGATATCCGATCTGAACTCTTTACCAAGGAGGAAATCCTTGAAAGTGATATGCGAGTGGCTATCATGAGTGAGTTGATAGAAGCTAGACATGAGCAAGGTATTAGTCAGAAAAAGCTAGAAGAACTCAGTGGAGTAAGCCAGCCTGTTATAGCTAGGATGGAGACAGGAAAGACCAGTCCTCAGTTGGATACAGTCTTGAAAGTCTTAGCCAGTTTAGGAAAGACACTAGCAGTCGTCCCACTTGAACAGGAAAAAAGTTGATAGAGATGAGATTACTTGGTTGGCTAAAATCATCCACAGAACAATTTTACCTCCCGTCCGCACTTTTTCAGGGAAATATCAAAATTACCAAAGGATAACTAACCTATAGTCTTTTCTAATAGCATGCCATAGTCACTGATGAGAATCGTCAATAGCTCGTTTGAGCATTCTAACTAAAATACAGCAATAAAACAAGCAATACAAAGGATTTGAGACACTGGTCTCAAGTCTTTTTCTCTTGTTCAAAAAAGTGATATAGTTTCAAACTATATCAAAGCCTAATTATTTACAATTATACAGACAGTTTCTTTTCTGTTAAGATAGTTTCAACAACAAATTTTGGAGGACACATCATGTCAACTACGATCATCGGTTTCCCTCGTTTGGGCGAATTCCGCGAATTAAAATTTACAACTGAAAAATACTTTAGAAAAGAAATCTCAGAAGAAGAACTCTTGGCTGTGGCTAAAGAATTGCGTGCTAAACACTGGAACATTGTCAAAGAAAAAGGCATCACTGAAATCCCATCAAACGACTTTTCTCACTATGACAACTTCCTAGACGCGGCTTTCCTCTTCAACGTGGTGCCAGCTTCTGTTCAAAACTTGGAATTGTCAGACCTTGAGCGTTACTTTGCTTTGGCGCGTGGTTACCAAGGTGAAAAAGGGGATGTTCGTGCCCTTCCGATGAAGAAATGGTTCAACACCAACTACCACTACATCGTGCCTAAATTTGAAAAAGACACTCAAGTAAAATTGGCTGGTCACAAGATTTTTGATGAGTTCCAAGAAGCCAAAGAACTTGGATTGAACACTCGTCCTGTTCTTGTAGGTCCATTCACTTTCCTTCAATTGTCAGACTTTGAAGAAGGCGTGAAAGCAGAAGACTTCGTAGACAGCTTAGTAGCTGCTTACCAAGAAGTTTTTGCTAAATTGGCGGAGCTTGGTGCAACTCGCATCCAACTCGACGAAGCGGCTCTTGTCAAAGACTTGACAGCTGAAGAAAAAGCTCTCTTCTTGAACCTCTACAACAAGCTTTTGGCTGACAAAAAAGGTCTTGAAGTCTTGCTTCAAACTTACTTCGGAGACGTTCGTGACGTTTATGCTGACCTTGTGAAATTGCCAGTAGATGCCATCGGTCTTGACTTCGTTGAAGGTAAGAAAACTCTTGAACTCGTTAAAGGTGGCTTCCCAGCTGACAAGACTCTCTATGCAGGTATTGTCAATGGTAAAAACATCTGGCGTAACAACTATGAAAAGAGCTTGGCGATTCTTGAACAAATCCCAGCTGAAAACATCGTTTTGACTAGCTCATGCTCACTTCTTCATGTGCCATTTACAACTGCTAATGAAGAATTTGAACCAGCTATCTTGAACCACTTTGCATTTGCAGTTGAAAAATTGGATGAAATCCGTGACTTGGATGCTATCCGCAACGGTCAAGGTGCAGAAGCACTGGAAGCTAACAAAGAACTCTTTGCGGCTGAGCGTGTGGGTGAAAATGCAGAACTTCGTGCGCGCATCGCTGGGTTGACTGACGCAGACTACACTCGTTTGCCAGCCTTTGCAGAGCGTGAAGCTATCCAAGAAAAAGCCTTTAAACTTCCAGCTCTTCCAACAACAACCATCGGTTCATTCCCTCAAACAAAAGAAGTTCGTGCTAAACGTTTGGCCTTCCGTAAGGGTGAATTGTCACAAGAAGAGTACGACGCTTTCCTTGCTGAAACTATCGACGAATGGATCAAATGGCAAGAAGAAGTTGGATTTGACGTGCTTGTACACGGTGAGTTTGAGCGTAACGACATGGTTGAGTACTTCGGTCAAAACTTATCAGGTTACCTCTTCTCTAAGAATGGTTGGGTACAATCTTACGGTATGCGTGGGGTGAAACCACCAATCATCTGGGGTGATGTCACTCGTCTCAACCCAATCACTGTGAAATGGTCTAGCTACGCACAAAGTCGTACTGACAAACCTGTTAAGGGTATGTTGACTGGACCGGTTACCATCCTTAACTGGTCATTCCCACGTGAAGACATCTCTATCAAGGATTCTACTCTTCAAATCGCTCTTGCCATCAAGGATGAAGTGCTTGACCTTGAAGCTGCAGGTGTGAAAATCATCCAAATCGACGAGGCTGCTCTCCGTGAGAAATTGCCACTCCGTCGTAGCGACTGGTACGAAGACTACCTTGACTGGGCTATTCCAGCCTTCCGCTTGGTACACTCTACAGTAGCGCCAGACACACAAATCCACACTCACATGTGTTACTCAGAATTTACAGATATTATCCCAGCTATCGACAATATGGATGCGGACGTTATTTCCTTTGAAGCAAGCCGTTCAAACCTTGAAATCTTGGACGAACTCAAAGCGAAAAACTTCCAAACAGAAGTGGGACCTGGGGTTTACGATATCCACTCTCCTCGTGTGCCAAATGAAGGCGAAATCGACCACACAATCGATGCTATTCTTGCCAAAGTACCAAGCAAGAAAGTTTGGATCAACCCTGACTGTGGTTTGAAAACACGTGGTATTCCAGAAACAAAAGAAAGCTTGATCCGCCTTGTCGAAGCAGCAAAAGCTGCGCGTGAGAAATTATAAGATAAGATTTCTCTCTTGACCCTGACTGATCAAGGAACTGCTTGGCCCAAGCCGGCTTAGCAATCATGAAATCAAAAAGAAAAGGATAATGACTATGTCACGCCAAACGCCGTCACTTTCATTTGAAGTGTTCCCTCCAAACCCAGCTGTGGGTAATGATAATATTATTTCAGCCTTGCAGGATATGCGGGAGCTGACACCGCACTTTATCAGTGTGACCGCCAGCAATAATAAATTTAATATCAAGGAAACAACGGTTCGTTTGGCTGACTTTATCCAGAATGATTTGGCGATTCCAACTATTGCCCACTTGCCAGCCATCTATCTGACTAAGGACAAGGTTGCTGAAACCATTGCAGACTTGGATAAGGTTGGGGTACAGAAAATCTTGGCCTTGCGTGGGGATATTATCCCTGATGTGGAGCCACAAAAGGATTTCCGCTACGCAACGGATTTGATCGAGTTCATCAAGGAACAAGCCCCTCACTTTGATATTATTGGAGCTTGTTATCCTGAAGGGCATCCTGACTCGCCAAACCAGATCTCAGATATTCAAAATCTCAAGAAGAAAGTGGATGCAGGCTGTTCAAGCCTTGTAACGCAACTTTTCTTTGACAATGAGCGCTTCTATGATTTCCAAGACAAGTGTACCTTGGCAGGGATTGATGTTCCCATTCATGCGGGGATCATGCCCATTCTTAACCGTAACCAAGCGCTTCGTCTATTGAAAACGTGTGAGAATATCCACCTTCCACGTAAATTTAAGGCCATCTTAGACAAGTATGAGCATGACCCTGAGTCGCTCAGAGCAGCAGGACTTGCCTATGCCGTGGATCAGATCGTGGACTTGGTAACCCAGGATGTCGCAGGTGTGCATCTCTACACCATGAACAATGCTGAAACAGCAAAATACATCCACCAAGCAACCCATGCCTTGTTTAACCATCAGTCTTTAGGATAACAAAAAGCAAACCATTCTTCTCAGGTGAGGGGAATGGTTCCTTTTTAATAGAAAAGCCCGCACTTTTTAAGAAAAATATGATAAAATAGACTCTGTACGTACTTGATACAAAGATGAGGGTATTTAGGGTATTAAGGATTTTTTAATAGTTGATTAATTTTTAATCGAAATCTGATAATTGGTTCTATAATAAATACGAACGAAGTGAGTGTTAAAAGATATTTCACGCTATAGTGGTATCCTAGAGAATAACTCTGTTATTTTCTAGGACGGAATTTTTGAGACTTCAGGCTTAAAAATTAGGGATGAAATTCCGAAGGAAGTTGCTCCCGTCCGCACTGTGTCAGTGAAATATCAAAAAAATTCTTAATTGAATTTTGGTCTCATTTCTTAGGAAAAAAGATAAGCTTCCTAGCACTCATCGAGTGTGGCGTCACCTTCCTATTTTTCTATAGAAATGTTCGGCAAACCGAACCGTCCAAAATATCTTGATTAATTGAACACGCCTACAACTCTGTGGAAAAAGATAAATCTACCTAGGAGCAGTCGCTCCGTCGTTCGATTTCCTATTTTCCTTTGAGTTGCTTAACGGCTTAGTATCTTGAAAATTGAACTCGGCCGAAAAGCTGTGTAAAAAAGATAAACTGTCTTGTCTTTATCGAAGACTTCGCCAGTTTCCTATTTTTACTTTGCTTTTTGCGACCTTAGTATCTTGATCTTTGTAGGCAAGGCGTATAATTTCATCAATCCAAAGGGGATTAAAATGACAAAACAAGTGTTTCAAACGACTTTTGCGGGTCGTGAGTTGGTTGTAGAGACTGGTCAGGTTGCTAAGCAAGCAAATGGCGCAGTTGTCGTGCGTTACGGTGAGTCAACTGTCTTGACTGCGGCCGTGATGTCTAAGAAAATGGCAACTGGGGATTTCTTCCCACTCCAAGTCAATTACGAAGAAAAAATGTATGCAGCTGGGAAGTTTCCTGGTGGCTTTATGAAACGTGAAGGACGTCCTTCAACAGATGCGACTTTGACAGCGCGTTTGATTGACCGTCCAATCCGTCCAATGTTTGCGGAAGGTTTCCGTAATGAAGTCCAAGTCATCAACACAGTTCTTTCTTACGATGAAAATGCTTCTGCACCAATGGCAGCAATGTTTGGATCATCATTGGCACTTTCTATCTCAGACATTCCATTTGACGGACCAATTGCTGGGGTACAAGTAGGTTATGTAGATGGCCAAATCATCATCAACCCTACTCAAGAACAAGCAGAGCGTTCGCTTCTTGAATTGACAGTAGCTGGGACCAAACACGCTATCAATATGGTGGAGTCTGGTGCCAAAGAATTGTCAGAAGAAATCATGTTGGAAGCCCTTCTTAAAGGTCACGAAGCTGTTAAAGAATTGATTGCCTTCCAAGAGGAGATCGTTGCGGCAGTTGGTAAGGAAAAAGCAGAAGTGGAATTGCTTCATGTAGATGCTGAATTGCAAGCTGAAATCATCGCAGCCTACAACAGTGATCTCCAAAAAGCGGTTCAAGTAGAAGAAAAATTGGCTCGTGAAGCTGCAACTCAAGCAGTTAAGGACCAAGTGACTGCTGTTTATGAAGAAAAATATGCAGACCACGAAGAATGTGATCGTATCATGCGTGATGTGGCTGAAATCTTGGAACAAATGGAACACGCTGAAGTGCGCCGTTTGATCACAGAAGACAAGGTGCGTCCTGACGGTCGTAAGGTTGATGAAATCCGTCCATTGGATGCGGTTGTTGACTTTCTTCCTCGTGTGCACGGTTCAGGTCTCTTTACTCGTGGCCAAACTCAAGCCCTTTCAGTCTTGACCTTGGCGCCAATGGGAGAAACTCAAATCATCGATGGTTTGGACCCAGAGTACAAGAAACGCTTTATGCACCACTATAACTTCCCTCAATACTCTGTAGGGGAAACAGGTCGTTATGGTGCACCAGGTCGTCGTGAAATCGGTCACGGTGCTCTCGGTGAGCGTGCCCTTGCTCAAGTCTTGCCAAGTTTGGAAGAATTCCCGTATGCGATCCGCTTGGTAGCTGAGGTTTTGGAATCAAACGGTTCTTCATCTCAAGCCTCTATCTGTGCGGGAACTCTTGCCCTTATGGCTGGTGGTGTGCCAATCAAGGCGCCAGTAGCTGGTATTGCTATGGGACTTATCTCAGATGGAAATAACTATACAGTATTGACAGATATCCAAGGTTTGGAAGACCACTTTGGAGACATGGACTTTAAGGTTGCAGGTACTCGTGACGGGATTACAGCTCTTCAAATGGATATCAAGATTCAAGGAATTACTGCTGAAATCTTGACAGAAGCCCTTGCCCAAGCCAAGAAAGCGCGTTTTGAAATCCTTGATGTGATTCAAGCAACTATTCCAGAAGTTCGTCCAGAATTGGCTCCAACTGCTCCAAAAATTGACACCATCAAGATTGATGTGGACAAGATCAAGATTGTCATCGGTAAGGGTGGAGAAACCATCGACAAGATTATCGCTGAAACAGGCGTTAAGATTGATATCGACGAAGAAGGTAATGTTTCTATCTACTCTAGCGACCAAGATGCCATTAACCGAACCAAAGAAATCATCGCTGGCTTGGTCCGTGAAGCTAAAGTGGATGAAGTTTACCATGCGAAGGTTGTTCGTATCGAGAAATTTGGTGCCTTTGTCAACCTCTTTGATAAGACAGATGCACTTGTGCACATTTCTGAAATGGCTTGGACTCGTACCAACCGTGTCGAGGATTTGGTAGCTATCGGTGATGAAGTTGATGTTAAGGTTATCAAGATTGATGAAAAAGGCCGTATCGATGCCTCTATGAAGGCTCTTCTTCCTCGTCCACCAAAACCTGAGCATGATGAAAAAGGCGAAAAGTCTGAGAGACCTCACCGTCCACGTCATCACAAGGACCACAAATCGAAGAAAGAATTTACAGAAACACCAAAAGATTCAGAATAAGAAAAGGAGAAATGTATGGGATGGTGGCGCGAAACCATTGATATTGTAAAAGAAAATGATCCAGCGGCACGCAACAGTTTGGAAGTTTTGCTGACTTATCCAGGTGTCAAGGCCTTAGCTGCCCACCGTCTCTCGCATTTTCTCTGGAAGCACGGCTTCAAACTCCTGGCTCGTATGCACAGTCAGTTTTGGCGCTTTTGGACTCAGATAGAGATTCATCCGGGTGCTCAGATAGAATCAGGTGTTTTTATCGACCATGGTTCAGGTCTGGTGATTGGAGAGACGGCGATTGTTGAAAAAGGCGTTCTTCTCTATCACGGAGTGACTCTTGGTGGAACAGGGAAGGATGTTGGCAAACGCCATCCGACTGTTCGAAAAGGGGCGCTGATTTCGGCCCACGCTCAGGTGATTGGCCCTATTGAAATTGGAGAGAAAGCCAAAGTTGGGGCGGGTGCAGTGGTTGTGGCAGATGTTCCGAGCGATGTGACAGTTGTCGGAATCCCAGCTAAGATCGTCCGAGTTCATGGACAGAAAGATGAGCCGACGATCCACGAAGTTGAAGAAAAACGAGAATACTATCTAGACAAGCTAGAGCATGCCCGTGAAGCCAGTCACCATTCATCAAGTCTGTAGGATAGGGTAGCAAAGTTATCGAGGTGAAGTATGACAGGAGGTAAGAACTATGTCAGATTTATCAGATGCAATTTTGAACCAGGCAGTTCTTGAGTTGCAAGAACGCTTGGATGGTCTTGCTAAGGAGCGCTTTATTAAACTGCCACCTAGCCACCAGCGTGAATGGGCTCATTATATCAGTGAAGCCAAAAAAGATGAGACCAAACTGCGCCGTCTAAATAAAATGAAGGCGGATTTGCTGGAGCCTTAAAGAAAGAGAAGTTATGCTATTAGAGGAGTTTGAAGATGTAGCAGCAGTTATTGAGCCAACTGAAAAGCCAGTCCATGACAAGGGAGAGGTATGCGAAACCATCATCTTGTCCTTTAATGGCGAAATTCTGAAACGTTTGATTGAGTCAGAAGATGTCTATCCGGGAGGCTATTTGAAAAGCATAAACGGCCATCATCCATGGTATATTTATGGGCAAGGACCTAGCAAGCTAGCAGTTATGTTGGCTCCAATTGGGGCTCCGATGATAGTCGGCCAGCTGGAGGAGTTGGCGGCCAGAGGCTTCAAAAATTTTATCATTTTAGGTTCCTGTGGCGTTTTGGACCGCTCAATTGAGGCGGATAAAATTATCCTGCCTGCGGCTGCATTGCGAGATGAAGGAACTAGCTATCACTATGCCCCACCAGGTGACGAAGTAACCTATGACGAGTCTCTGCTGATCGAGCTGGAAGCCATCTTTGACAAGCACAATATTGAGCATATCCGCACCAAGTCTTGGACGACTGATGCCTTTTATCGGGAAACGCCTGATAAGGTCAAGCGTCGCTTGGCTGCTGGTGCACAAGTGGTGGACATGGAAGCTTCAGCTATCATGGCTTGGAGTCAATTTCGCAAGAGTAAAGTCTATCAGTTCTTCTACACAGCTGACTATGTGGATCATCATAACCGAACCTGGGATGCCCGCCATGAAGAGCGGACAGCTGAAGCCATGACTTTTTTCGCTATCGCTTTGATAATAGCCAAGGAACTAGAAAGGTAACTACAAGAATGGCAGTATATTTTTACGGCTGTATCACCATGGATGGCTACTTGGCAGACAGCCAGCATAGGATAGACTGGCTGCATCAGCTTGGTTCTGTAGAGGATACAGGCTATGATGACTTTTACAGGCAAATGGATATCACCATCATGGGCAAGCGGACCTTTGAGGAAATCCAAGATTTGCAAGATGTAGAAAGTTTTTATCAAGCTACGGAAAATTATGTCTTTACGCATGATAGGCACCTGCCTGTCAGCAATTACCAGCCAGTAGCTGGGGATGTGGTGGACTTTGTTCGCCAGATTGACAAAGGCAAAAATGTCTTTGTGATTGGTGGTAATTCCTTGGTAGGACCGCTCTTGGATGCGGATCTTTTCGACCACCTCATTATTCAGATAGCGCCCCTTATCCTAGGAAAGGGGGTTCCCCTCTTTACCCAAGAGGAAGGGCAGCGCTTTTACCAACTGGATAGCCTCAGACAATTTGGCCCATTTGCAGAGCTGGTTTTCAGCCGAAAAAGTCAGAAATAGAGAAGGGAGTGGACCGCATGATTAAAATTTACGACACCATGTCTCGTGATTTGCGAGAATTTGTCCCAATCGAAGAAGGAAAGGTTCGCATGTATGTCTGTGGGCCAACGGTATACAACTATATCCACGTAGGGAATGCCCGATCGACGGTGGCTTTTGATACCATTCGCCGTTATTTTGAGTACCGTGGGTATGAGGTTGCCTATATTTCCAATTTCACAGATGTGGATGATAAGATTATCAACCGTGCCAAGGAAGAAGGTATCACGCCTCAGGAGGTTGCGGACAAGTATATCGCTGCCTTTCGTGAGGATGTGACAGCTTTGGGCGTCAAACCTGCGACTCGCCATCCGCGCGTAGTAGAGTTTATGGCTGACATCATTCGTTTTGTGGAAGACTTGATTGAAAAAGGTTATGCTTACGAGAGTCAAGGAGATGTTTACTTCCGCGTGGAAAAATCTCACAACTATGCTAAGTTGGCTAATAAAACCTTGGAAGATTTGGAGCTAGGTGCTTCAGGTCGTACCGATGAAGAAACAGCTCGCAAGGAAAATCCTGTAGACTTTGCCCTTTGGAAAGCTGCAAAACCAGGCGAGATTTCTTGGGACAGTCCTTGGGGACCTGGTCGTCCGGGCTGGCATATCGAGTGTTCGGTCATGTCGACAGAGATTCTAGGTGATACTATTGATATTCACGGTGGGGGAGCCGATCTGGAGTTTCCGCATCATACCAATGAAATTGCCCAGTCAGAAGCAAAAACAGGCAAGACTTTTGCTAACTACTGGATGCATAATGGCTTTGTCAATATCGACAATGTCAAGATGTCCAAGTCTTTGGGCAACTTCATTACGGTACACGATGCCCTCAAAACCATCGATGGCCAAGTGCTTCGTTTCTTCTTTGCCACTCAGCATTACCGCAAGCCTATCAACTTTACCGAAAAAGCAGTGCGGGATGCAGAGACTAATCTCAAGTATCTGAAGAACACTTACGAGCAACCATTTACAGGAAATGTGGATGCACAAGAACTCCAAGCTTTTAAAGATAAGTTTGTAGCTGCTATGGATGAGGATTTCAACTCTGCCAACGGTATCACAGTTGTCTTTGAAATGGCCAAGTGGATCAATTCTGGCAACTATGATGCAAGTGTTAAGAAAGCTCTTGCAGATATGTTGGAAGTCTTTGGAATTGTCTTTGTAGAGGAAGTTTTGGATGCAGACATTGAAGCCTTGATTCAAAAGCGTCAAGAAGCGCGTGCCAATCGTGACTTTGCGACAGCAGACCAAATCCGTGACCAACTAGCTGCTCAAGGGATTAAACTACTGGATACAAAAGATGGAGTGAGGTGGACACGTGATTGATGTCAATCTCATTAATGGGATTGCGCTAGCTTTTGAGGGGGATGCGGTGTATTCTATGTATATCCGCCGTCACCTCATCCTCAAAGGTATGACCAAGCCCAATAAACTCCATCAAGAGGCAACTAAGTATGTGTCAGCCAAGGCTCAAGCTCGTTTGATTTCCCTCATGTTGGAGGAGCAAGTCCTGACGGAAAAAGAAGAAGAAATCTATAAACGGGGACGTAACACCAATAGCCACACAAAGGCTAAAAATGCAGATGTCGTGACTTATCGTATGTCCACGGGATTTGAAGCGGTCATGGGCTATCTCCATCTGACTGAAAATCTGGAGCGTCTAGAGACCATAATTTCTTGGTGCATCCAAAAAGTGGAGGGCTAGAATATGATTGCAAAGGAATTACAAGACTGGTTTCCTGAAGCTCAGATTTCAGATCAGCCAGTAGAGAAACCAGGCTATCTCACTCTCCCTTTAGCTTCTCAGCAGTGGATTTTACTGGAGGAAGATGGGCTCAGCGAGCGTGAAAAGCAGCTGGTTGCCCTTTTGACCCAGCAAGAGCAGGCTCGTTCGCTCAATCCTTGGTATCCCTATCTGATCGAGGGGAAGGGGCAGGCACCGCAAACTTTCAAAAAGATTCAGCTGGTTTATTGCCATCTTTCCTATTTCCAACAGGAAAATCTATCCTCTTGGCTAGATATGATGCAAACTCTCTTTCCCAACTGCCAGACAGTATTGCAGGTCGGTGCTCAGGATTATGTATTTGTTCTTCAACAAGATAAGTACACCTCTGTTCGCTCGATTTTATCTGATACGATTGAAGCGGTTGAGTATGATTTTGGCCTTCGTCTGTCGATCATGTTGGGGCAGGTTTGGTCTCAGACAGGCCATCAAGCCCTATCAGACTTGATCAAAGCGGAGCGAGATTTGTTTAAGGCTTGGTGGCGTCAGGGGCATCAAGGTGTACACACCTTTTCACAGCTCTATCTGTGGACTATGGGAGAAAGGCTTGTGGACCTGAGAGTCATTAAAGACTGCCTACACCAGATGATTTTGGATCAGGATCAGATTCAGGAGATTATTCTTTCTCTCTGGGAAAACAGTGCTGTCCTAACTAAAACAGCCCAGCAACTCTATCTGCACCGCAATTCTCTCCAATACAAGATTGACAAATGGGAAGAATTGACAGGGCTACAGTTGAAGGAGTTGACGGATCTCACTCTTTGTTATCAGTTGATTTTACCAGATATTCTTTAAAGTTTTGTGCAAGTTGCACAGAACTTTTTTATTTTTTTGGTCACCTTGCCATAGAAAAATAAAGCGTTTTCATCTATAATAAAACTATCAAAAGACAAAAGGAGTTCACCTCGATGGTAGAATTAAATCTTAAAAACATTTACAAAAAATATCCAAACAGCGAACACTACTCAGTTGAAGACTTCAACTTGGACATCAAAGACAAGGAATTTATCGTTTTCGTAGGTCCTTCAGGATGTGGTAAATCAACAACTCTTCGTATGATTGCTGGTCTTGAAGACATTACAGAAGGTACTGCATCTATCGATGGCGTGGTTGTCAACGACGTAGCTCCAAAAGACCGTGACATCGCCATGGTATTCCAAAACTACGCTCTTTACCCACACATGACTGTGTATGACAACATGGCTTTTGGTTTGAAATTGCGTAAGTACAGCAAAGAAGACATCGACAAACGTGTGCAAGAAGCAGCAGCAATCCTTGGTTTGAAAGAATTCTTGGATCGTAAACCAGCTGACCTTTCAGGTGGTCAACGTCAACGTGTTGCCATGGGTCGTGCTATCGTCCGTGATGCAAAAGTGTTCTTGATGGACGAACCTTTGTCAAACTTGGATGCCAAACTTCGTGTATCAATGCGTGCTGAAATTGCGAAAATCCACCGTCGTATCGGAGCTACAACTATCTACGTAACCCACGACCAAACAGAAGCGATGACACTTGCAGACCGTATCGTTATCATGTCAGCAACTAAGAACCCTGCTGGTACAGGTACTATCGGACGTGTTGAACAAATCGGTACACCTCAAGAAGTTTACAAAAACCCAGTTAACAAATTTGTAGCAGGATTTATCGGAAGCCCAGCTATGAACTTCATCAATGTGAAATTGGTTGGTAGCGAAATTGTTTCTGACGGTTTCCGCTTGAAAGTGCCAGAAGGTGCTTTGAAAGTTCTTCGTGACAAAGGCTACGAAGGAAAAGACTTGATCTTCGGTATTCGTCCAGAAGATGTGAATGCAGAACCTGCTTTCCTTGAAACATTCCCAGAATCAGTGGTTAAAGCAACCATCTCTGTATCAGAATTGCTTGGTTCAGAATCTCACCTTTACTGCCAAGTTGGTAAAGATGAGTTTGTTGCCAAAGTGGATGCTCGTGACTACTTGCAAACGGGTGCAACAGTTGAACTTGGATTTGACTTGAACAAAGCACACTTCTTTGATGTAGAAACTGAAAAAACAGTCTACTAAGATAAATAGAATAGCAAAGCACTGCAGAGTTTCTCTTGCAGTGTTTTTTCTTTTAAATGCACAGGCTCGGCATGAAAACAGGCTTTTCTAGTTTTAATATTCTTAAAAAAGTGATAAAATGGTAGGAAGAATTGGAGAGTATAGATGCCGAAAGAAGTGAATTTGACGGGCGATCAGGTAGTCGCTTTAACGAGAGAATATTTAACAAAGGAAGACGTTGCTTTTGTACAAAAAGCATTGATTTACGCAGTTGATTGTCATAGTGGGCAGTTTCGGAAATCAGGTGAGCCCTATATTATCCATCCCATTCAGGTAGCAGGGATTCTGGCTAAGCTCAAGCTGGATGCCGTAACCGTTGCCTGTGGTTTTTTGCATGACGTGGTTGAAGACACAGATGCGACACTGGATGATTTGGAAAGAGAGTTCGGTCATGATGTTCGGATTATCGTTGATGGGGTGACCAAGCTTGGTAAGGTTGAGTACAAATCACTTGAGGAACAATTGGCTGAAAATCACCGCAAGATGCTTATGGCCATGTCTGAGGATATCCGTGTTATCTTGGTTAAATTATCGGACCGTTTGCATAATATGCGGACTCTCAAACACCTGCGAAAGGACAAGCAGGAACGGATCTCCAGAGAAACCATGGAAATTTACGCACCACTTGCTCATCGTCTAGGGATTTCCAGTGTCAAGTGGGAGTTGGAAGATCTATCTTTCCGTTACCTCAATCCAACTGAGTTTTACAAGATTACCCACATGATGAAAGAAAAACGCAGAGAACGTGAGGCTCTGGTCGACGAAGTCGTAACCAAGTTGGAGGACTATGCTACCGAACGCAATCTCAAAGGGAAAATCTATGGTCGTCCTAAGCATATCTATTCGATCTATCGCAAGATGCAGGATAAGAAGAAACGCTTTGAGGAAATTTATGACCTGATTGCCATTCGCTGTATCTTAGATACCCAGAGTGATGTTTACGCCATGCTGGGTTATGTGCATGAACTTTGGAAACCTATGCCAGGTCGCTTCAAAGACTATATCGCTAACCGCAAGGCCAACGGTTACCAGTCTATCCATACAACTGTTTATGGACCAAAAGGGCCGATTGAATTCCAGATTCGGACCAAGGAAATGCACGAGGTGGCTGAGTACGGGGTAGCAGCTCACTGGGCTTATAAGAAAGGCATTAAAGGGCAGGTCAACAGCAAGGAATCTGCTATTGGAATGAACTGGATCAAGGAGATGATGGAGCTCCAAGACCAGGCTGATGATGCAAAGGAATTTGTGGACTCTGTTAAAGAAAACTATCTGGCGGAGGAGATTTACGTCTTTACTCCTGATGGTGCGGTTCGCTCCCTACCAAAAGATTCAGGACCGATTGACTTTGCCTATGAGATCCATACCAAAGTCGGTGAAAAAGCGACTGGTGCAAAGGTCAATGGCCGTATGGTTCCACTGACAACCAAGCTCAAGACAGGGGATCAGGTTGAAATTATCACCAATCCCAACTCCTTTGGTCCGAGTCGTGACTGGCTCAACATGGTCAAGACCAGCAAGGCGCGCAACAAGATTCGTCAGTTCTTTAAAAATCAAGACAAGGAATTATCCGTTAACAAGGGCCGTGAAATGTTGATGGCCCAATTCCAAGAAAACGGCTATGTAGCCAATAAATTCATGGACAAGCGTCACATGGACGAGGTTCTTCAAAAGACCAGCTACAAGACAGAGGAAGCCCTCTATGCAGCCATTGGTTTTGGAGAAATTGGCGCTATTACCGTCTTTAACCGTTTGACTGAAAAGGAACGCCGCGAGGAAGAACGTGCCAAGGCCAAGGCGGAAGCAGAAGAGCTTGTCAAAGGTGGCGAAGTTAAGGTTGAAAATAAAGAAACCCTCAAGGTCAAGCATGAGGGTGGTGTGGTCATTGAAGGGGCTTCAGGTCTCCTAGTTCGGATTGCTAAGTGTTGCAATCCAGTGCCAGGTGACGACATTGTCGGCTACATTACTAAGGGACGCGGTGTAGCTATTCACCGTGTGGATTGTATGAATCTCCGTGCCCAAGAAAACTATGAGCAACGTCTCCTTGATGTGGAATGGGAAGATCAATTCTCAAGCAAGGAATACACTGCCCACATCGATATCTATGGTCTCAACCGTACAGGACTCTTAAATGATGTTCTGCAAGTTCTCTCCAACACAACTAAGAATATCTCAACCGTTAATGCTCAACCAACCAAGGATATGAAATTTGCTAATATCCATGTCTCATTTGGTATTTCCAACCTCTCTACACTGACCACAGTCGTGGATAAGATTAAGAGTGTGCCAGAGGTTTACTCTGTTAAACGGACTAATGGCTAATTGTCCTAGCTCTTACTAGAAAGGCTATTATGAAAATCATTATCCAACGGGTTAAAAAAGCTCAAGTCAGTATCGAAGGTCAGGTTCATGGAAAGATCAATCAGGGACTCTTATTGCTGGTCGGTGTTGGTCCAGAGGACCAAGAGGAAGATTTGGACTATGCTGTGAGAAAGCTCGTCAACATGCGGATTTTTTCAGACGCAGAAGGCAAGATGAATCTGTCTGTCAAGGATATTGAAGGGGAAATCCTTTCTATTTCCCAGTTTACCCTCTTTGCGGATACCAAGAAAGGCAATCGTCCCGCCTTTACAGGTGCAGCCAAGCCGGATATAGCAACTGCCTTCTATGAGTTTTTCAATCAAAAGCTAGCTCAGGAAGTACCTGTTCAGACAGGCATCTTTGGAGCGGATATGCAGGTGGAGCTGGTAAATGATGGGCCAGTTACCATCATTCTTGATACTAAAAATAGATAAGAAAACCAAGCCCAGTTGGCTTGGTTTTTGTTTATAGACACTCCCAGAAGGCGATGTGTTTGTTGTAAAAGTCGGGATAGTTTTCTCTTAGGTGGCTAGCCGTCATATAATATAAAGTAGAATGACAGGAAGTAAAGACTGGAGTAAGAGAGTAGAAATATTGAGGGTCAGTGATGGCTAAAAAGACAAATAATAGAAAATCGCTGATGAGCACTCCTAAATAGTAGAAGCGAATTTTTTTGTTCATCTGAGGATAAATCTCAGAGAACTGTTTTTTGAGTCGATTGACCAAGCGAAATAGCAGTAGTCCTTGAGCAAGGATGAAAATGAAGCAAAAAATCAGGCCTCTCTCCAAAGAAAGTTCGTATCGGGGTCTGAAAGTTACCAACAGTAGCAAATCGCTGACTACAATGGCTGCAAAATGGATTCTAAAGAGCTTTTTCATAGGAAGACCTCCCTCTTTTATCTAGCTTCATTCTACATCAAACGAATGGAACTTACAACTAAAATAATAAAAAATCCCTGAAAGGAATTTCTTTCAAGGATAAGGGCTTAGTTGATTTTTTCGACATAGAGTTGTTTGGCGATATCCATACTAACTTGGAGGTCTTCACCTTTGTTGACCAGTGTAAAGGTATTGGAAAAATTATCAAACTGCTTGACTTTGACTTGGTTACCGATATGAATCTCATGCTTTTCTAAGTATTTAAGTAAGTCAAAGCTATCGTGAACTCGAGTCAGGAGATAGGTTCCAGCTTCCTTGGTACCTGCCAGTGGTAAGTTGTTGATTTCAACCAAGAGCTCTCCCTTGGCTGGGATGGTTCCTCCGTGGGGACAGGTTTTAGGGAAGCCCAGGAGTTTATCCAGTCTCTCTACGAAGAGGTCAGATACAGTGTGCTCTAGGACCTCAGCTTCCTCGTGGATCTGGTCACTGGTATAGTCGAGATGGTGAACTAGAAAGACTTCAATCAAACGGTGTTTACGATAGAGTTCGGAAACTAGTTTGAGCCCGATATCTGTCAATAGATAGCCATTCTCCTTGTCCTTGAGGATGAGATTCTCACTTTTCATGCGTTTGATCATCTCTGTTACGGCAGGTGGAGAGACTTGCATACGGGCAGCAATTTCTTTATTGGTAATTTTCTGCATCTCCGTACCGATTTCATAAATACATTTTAGGTAGTCTTCTTTATTTGGCGTCATTCGTTTCCTCTTGTCTTTTCTCTCCATCTAGTATACCAAAAAAAGCTAGATTTCTCTAGCCTTCTGCCCTAATGGCTTTGATTTTAGTCCAGTTCTTTCACTGCAGCAATAGCAGCTTCAAAGTCTGGTTCCGTGTTGATGTTATCAACGTATTCTACGTAACGGATGACATTATCAGTATCGAGAACAAAGACGGCACGTGCAAGGAGATGCCATTCGTTGATCAAGAGGGCATAATCACGTCCGAAAGAATGGTCAAAGTAGTCTGAAAGCATGATGGCATTGTCAAGGCCTTCAGCCCCACACCAGCGTCCTTGGGCAAATGGTAGGTCCATAGAAACGGTAAGAACGACGGTATTATCAAGGCTAGCAAGTTCCTGGTTGAAGCGACGTGTTTGCGTTGAGCAGATACCAGTATCGATAGAAGGGACAACACTCAAGACTTTTTTCTTTCCATCAAAGTCAGCTAGCGTTTTTTTAGAGAGATCGGTTGTCGTAAGAGAAAAGTCAAGTGCCTTGTCTCCGACTTGCAGTTGTTTACCTGTAAAAGTTACAGGATTTCCGAGAAAAGTGGTCATGAAACTACTCCATTCTTTTTTCTTTTATTTTACCGAGAATTGTCAGATTTTTCCAATGATTTGACCGGAAATTGAAAAAACGCCAATTCGGTGAGAATGACGTTTTTAATGGATTATTTTGACAAACCTTCAGCAATCTTGTCAAGGTTGTATTTCATCATGTTGTAGTAGCTGTCACCTTCTTTACCTTCTTCAGCGATTGAGTCAGTAAAGATTTGTGCGTAAATTGGAATATTTGTGTCTTGTGAAACAGTCTTCATTGGACGGTCATCGACACTTGATTCAACAAAGAGGGATGGAACTTTTGTTTGGCGAAGCTTTTCAACCAAGGTCTTGATTTGTTCCGGTGTTCCTTCTTCTTCTGTGTTGATTTCCCAGATGTAGGCACTTGGAACTCCGTAAGCTTTAGAGAAGTATTTGAAGCATCCTTCGCTGGTTACAATGAGTTTTTTCTCAGCAGGGATATTGTTAAATTTCTCTTTGGCTTCCTTGTCCAGTTTGTCTAGCTTTTCAGTATAGTCTTTGAGATTTTTTTCGTAGAATTCCTTGTTGCTAGGGTCTTTTGCAATCAACTGTTTAGCGATATTTTTAGCAAAGATAATTCCATTTTCAAGGTTGAGCCAAGCGTGTGGGTCTTCTTTGCCTTTCTCGTTTTGACCCTCAAGGTAGATGATGTCTACACCGTCACTAACTGCATAGTAGTCTTTGTTTTCAGTTTTCTTGGCATTTTCGACCAATTTGGTAAACCAAGCATTGCCACCTGTTTCAAGGTTGATACCGTTATAGAAAATGAGGTCAGCCTCAGAAGTTTTCTTTACGTCTTCAGGAAGTGGTTCGTACTCGTGTGGGTCTTGACCAACAGGAACGATACTATGAAGATCAATCTTGTCACCAGCGATATTTTTAGTAATATCAGCAATGATAGAGTTAGTCGCTACAACCTTTAGTTTTTGGTTTGTAGATGCTGTATCTTTTTTCCCACTAGCACAGGCAGCTAATCCAATGATAGAAAGAAAAAGAACGAGCAATGTACCTAATTTTTTCATTAGATTCCTCCAGAAGGGTTTCCCCTTATTTATTGATTTTTTTATTTTTTAGTTTCAAGTATCGTTGCTTTGGAGAGATAAAGAAACTGATTAAGAAGAAGCTGGCAGATGTGAGCACGATGCTGGATCCTGCTGCGAGGTTGAAGCTATAGCCGATAAAGAGTCCCAAAACAGAAGCGGTTGCCCCTAGGGTTGATGAAAGAAAAATCATGCTCTTTAGGCTATTCGCATAAAGGTAAGCCGTCGCAGCTGGGGTGATCAACATGGCCACGATAAGAATCGTTCCAACACTTTGCATGGCAGTGACTGACACAAGGGTCAAGAGCACCATGAGTAGATAGTGATAGAAATTAACAGGCATTCCCATGGCTTTAGCCAAAAGCTCGTCAAAGGATGTAATCAATAGTTGTTTAAAGAAAATCCCGATAATCAAGAGAATCAATGCCCCCACACCAATGGTGATCCACATGTCCGTATCTTGGACAGCGAGGATATTCCCAAAAAGGATATGGAAGAGGTCTGTCGAACTCTTGGCAACACTAATCAAGATGACACCTAAGGCTAAGAAAGATGAAAAGGTAATACCAATGGCAGTGTCACTCTTGATGATAGAGTTACCCTTGATGTAGGTAATGATGATGGAAGCCATCAAGCCAAAGATGATCGCTCCAATAAAGAAATCAATTCCCAGGATAAAGGAAAGGGCTACGCCGGGCAAAACTGCGTGAGAGATGGCATCCCCCATGAGAGACATTCCACGTAAGATGATAAAACATCCCACGGCTCCAGCAACCACCCCGATGACTATAGCTGTTATCAGGGCATTTTGTAGGAAATGGAAATGTTGCAATCCATCGATAAATTCTACTATCATAGGTCACCTCCATTAAAGAAGAGCTTACTACCATAAGCTTTTTTGAGATTGACTTCGGTAAAGGTTTCTTCAGTTGAACCAATAGCAACCAATTCTCGATTGAGAAGCATAACTTGGTCGAAATAATGAGGGACTTTGCTGAGGTCATGATGGACGATGAGAACTGTTTTACCAGCTTTTTTAAGGTCTCTCAGTGTATTCATGATAATCTCTTCACTGATCGAGTCAATCCCGACAAAAGGCTCATCTAAAAAGATGTAGTCAGCTTCCTGCACTAAGCAGCGGGCAATCAAAACACGTTGGAATTGTCCTCCAGAGAGCTGACTGATTTGGCGA
The DNA here is from genome assembly GCF_002289235.2 of Streptococcus sp. FDAARGOS_256. GTDB lineage: Bacteria > Bacillota > Bacilli > Lactobacillales > Streptococcaceae > Streptococcus. Next base: position 1,067,499 of record NZ_NTGM02000001.1, on the reverse strand, counting down.
TCAGCATAGTCTGAGAGTCCAACGATTTCAAGTGCATCCGCCACTTTTTTCCAGTGGCTGGCCTTTAAAGTGTGGAAGAGCGGGATAGATGGATAGAGTCCCAGTGAGACACATTCCTTGACCTTGATAGGGAAATTGTAGTCGATATGGATTTTTTGCTCGACATAGGCAACTCGATGTAAAGATTTCTTGACTTCTTTGTCATCGAGAAAGGCCTGACCTTCGTGTGGGATAATTCCCAACATACTTTTTAATAAAGTTGATTTTCCAGCACCGTTTGGACCAATAATTCCGGTAATAGTTGGTCCGTGGAGCACTAGTGAAATATCCTTTAGTGCCAACGTTTCTTTGTAGGAGACACTGAGGTTTTCGATACGTATCATACAGTTATTTTCCTCCTGTCTTTTAATATACATTAAAAAAAAAATTAAGTCAAGTTAATTTTTAAAAAATTTAAAATAATAACTGAAAAATGAAGAAAAAAGAGAGACCATTTTTAATTGCATTCCCAAGTGTTTTTTGCTAAGCTAAGAATAAGTGAAAAAATGAAAGCGAGAACAAGATGACACGTTATCAAGACGATTTTTATGATGCAATCAATGGAGAATGGGAAAAAACAGCTGTTATTCCAGCTGATAAATCTCGAACAGGTGGCTTTATTGACCTTGATGAGGAAATTGAAGAGTTAATGCTGGCAACTACGGACAAGTGGTTGGAAGGCGAAGATGTTCCAGAGGACGCTATCCTCGCAAATTTTGTTAAGTACCATCGTATGGTACGTGATTTTGATAAGAGGGATGCAGATGGAATCAAGCCTGTCCTTCCTCTGCTCAAGGAATACCAAGATTTGGAGAGCTTTGCAGATTTTACCAGCAAACTGGCAGAGTTTGAACTAGCAGGTAAACCAAACTTCCTTCCATTTGGAGTATCACCAGACTTTATGGATGCCAGAACCAATGTTCTCTGGGCAAGTGCACCAGGAACTATCTTGCCAGATACAACCTACTATGCTGAAGACCATCCTCAACGTGAGGAGCTCTTGACGCTTTGGAAGGAAAGTAGCGCAAATCTTCTCAAAGCCTATGATTTTTCAGATGAGGAAATCGAAGACTTACTAGAGAAGAGATTGGAATTGGACCGTCGTATCGCAGCAGTGGTTCTTTCAAACGAAGAAAGTTCAGAATATGCCAAACTCTACCATCCATACGCTTATGAAGATTTCAAGAAATTTGCCCCTGCCCTACCTTTGGATGATTTCTTCCAAGCAGTTCTTGGACAAACTCCAGATAAGGTTATCGTAGATGAGGAACGTTTCTGGCAAGCAGCAGACCAATTTTATAGTGAAGAAGCGTGGCCTTTGCTTAAGGCAACCTTGATTTTGGCTGTGGTCAATCTTTCAACCAGCTATCTCACAGACGAGATTCGTGTCCTATCAGGTGCCTATGGACGTGCCCTTTCAGGTGTTCCAGAAGCTCAGGACAAGGTCAAGGCAGCCTATCACTTGGCCCAAGGTCCCTTTAAGCAAGCCCTTGGTCTCTGGTATGCGCATGAAAAATTCTCCCCAGAAGCTAAGGCAGACGTAGAGAAAAAAGTGGCGACTATGATTGATGTTTATAAGGAACGTTTGGCTAAGAATGACTGGCTCACTCCTGAAACGCGTGATAAGGCTATTGTCAAACTCAATGTCATCAAGCCTTATATCGGTTATCCAGAGGAATTGCCAGCCCGCTACAAGGACAAGGTAGTGGACGAAACTGCCAGTCTCTTTGAGAATGCCCTAGCCTTTGCGCGTGTGGAAATCAAGCACAGCTGGAGCAAGTGGAACCAGCCAGTTGACTACAAGGAGTGGGGCATGCCAGCACACATGGTTAATGCCTACTACAATCCTCAGAAGAACTTGATTGTTTTCCCAGCTGCCATTTTACAGGCTCCATTCTATGACTTGCATCAGTCATCTTCAGCCAACTATGGTGGTATCGGAGCAGTTATCGCTCACGAAATTTCTCATGCCTTTGATACAAATGGAGCTTCCTTTGATGAAAATGGTAGCCTCAAGGATTGGTGGACAGAGAGTGACTATACTGCCTTTAAGGAAAAAACTCAGAAAGTTATCGACCAGTTTGATGGTCAAGAATCTTATGGTGCCACTATAAATGGTAAGTTGACAGTTTCAGAAAACGTTGCTGACCTTGGAGGAATTGCTGCAGCCCTTGAAGCTGCTAAGAGAGAGCCAGACTTCTCTGCTGAAGAATTCTTCCACAACTTTGCTCGTATCTGGCGTATGAAAGGCCGTCCGGAGTTGATGAAACTCATGGCCAGTGTCGATGTGCACGCGCCTGCTAAACTCCGTGTCAATGTCCAAGTACCAAACTTCGATGACTTCTTTACAACTTATGATGTCAAAGAAGGCGACGGTATGTGGCGTTCACCAGAGGATCGTGTGATTATTTGGTAAGACAAAAACCAAGGATTTTCTTCCTTGGTTTTTTGCTTGCTAGAAAAAAGGATTAAAGGTCTTTTCGTGAGCGATAGTCGTAGCTGGACCATGACCAGGATAGACATCGTAGTTAGGAAGAGTGAAGAGTTGCGTCTGAATGCTATGGAGGAGTTGTTCCGTGCTACCTGTAGGAAGGTCTGTTCGTCCGATGGTTTCTCGGAATAGGGCATCTCCCGTCAAGACTAGATGGGCATCAGGAAAGACGATAGAAACACCGCCGATAGAGTGCCCTGGGGTTGGTAGAACTGTAAAACGAAATTCCTCAAGCTGGTATTCCTCATGAAAGACAAAGGTGTGCTCTGCAGGTTTTGCGACCACATCTGCCAGATCATCATGACGAGGGAGACCAGAGAGATTATCTATAGGTGTATAAAGCCAAGATGCTTCACTCTCTGCTACATAAACTGGAGGATTTCCAAAAGTATCACGAACCAAGTCCAGACTCATAATATGGTCGTAGTGGGTGTGGGTCAGGAGAATCGCGCAGACTGGTTTGTTGATTTTTTCGATAGTCATGCGGATAGCTTCCCAATGGCTACCTGGGTCAACCACAATCAGGTGTTGGTCTCCTTCCAGATAATAAGTGTTTTCATAAGCAACGGGATTCACGGTTTTATGGATTTTCATACTGGCTCCAATCTCAAAGAATGTATTAAACTAAGTATAGCATAGAAGAGAGAAATAAAGTGAAAAGAAAGTCCCTCTTTTGTGTTAGAGGGACAATGATCTTATTTAAACTTGAAACCTTCGTAAATGAGTTTTGTTTTGGGATTCTTTTTCTTGATTTGCTTGGCAAGGGCCTTCATCATAGGAAGCGGTCCACACATATAAACAGTAGTCTGGTCAGGGATTTCTTCTTGATCCAAAGTCAGGTATCCTTTTTCATTGCTATCGATCAGCTGCAGGTCAAAGTTAGCATTTTGACGGGCGTAGTCACGAAGTAGATCTAGGTAGACAGCATTTTCCTCTCCACGGAAACTATAGTAGAAGCGGACGTTCCTGTCTAGGATAGGGTGTTCTCGGATATAAGAGATGAAAGGTGTCATTCCAATTCCACCTGCAATCCAGATTTGCTGCTTTGGACCATGTTCCATAGTCATATGCCCATAGGCGCGATCAACTGCAACCTTGCTACCAACTTGAAGATTATCATAGATATTTTTGGTGTGGTCACCAGAGTTTTTTATCGTAAAATAAAGAGTTCGTCCTTGTCCCCCAGAGATGGAGAAAGGGTGTGGAGCAGTCTCAAAACCTTTTTGGAAAATTTTTAGAAAGGCAAATTGTCCATATTCGTAGGTGAAAGGATGACTGAGCTCTATTTCAATTTCAGTCGTGTCGTGGTTGAGGCGTTTGATTCCTACGATTTTTCCAAGATAGGTGAAACCGATCTTTTGATAAAGGAAAATAATATAAAATCCTGCAAGCAAGCCTAAAATAGCATAGATTCCAAAGATAAGACCTAGGAAACTAAAGGAGAGGAGACGATTTCCCATGATCATCAAAACATGAAAAAGGCCAAAGATATAGGCTAGATAAACCAATCGATGAATCCATCTCCATGCTTCATACTGGATATATTGTCCCAGATAGGCAACCAGAACAATGCTGATAAAGATATAGATAGCGATATTTCCAAACTGTGCGGCCAAATGCGAACCCCAGAGACCGCCCATGCTAAAGTTGTGTAGGGTTAGTAGGAGAATGGATAGAAAAGCGGTGAATTTATGAGCTAGATACATCTTTTCAAGTCCGTTAAACCAAGTTTCAAGTAAGGGTAAACGGCTAGCTAGTATAAAAGTAAGTGAGAGCGTAGTGAGAGCTAAACCAGGGATTAGAAACTGACTGGCACCTGAACTGAGCCAAGCTAGGATCGTCAGAAGCATACTAAGTCCGATAAATAAAATACCTTTTAATGATTTCATAGTAGAAGTCCTTTCATGGATTTATCTTATATTGGATGTAATAAGATTTGTTACATTTTAACAAAAAATGAATCTGTAGTCAAGGTTTGTGATTTAGGCTAACTTTTCTGACCCTTTTTTCTAAAAAAGCCAACGAATCGGTGATTCATTGACTTTCTTATTTTAACGATTTTTCCAAGCTTGGTAGCGGGTGTCAATCAAGAGTTGGGTTAGTCGTCCCATGGTTTCTCTTTCTTCGGGAGTGAGGGATTGAGCTTGGACAAAGAGATGGTGAATGTGTTCAATAACCTTGAAGGAAGAAAGATCGTTGATAGAGGAGATGCCTGCATCGAGAATGATTCCAAAAAAGAGGTCAAAGTAGAGCTGCAGTTCAGTATCAGGGACCGTCTCAACCCATTCCTTGAAGGTTGTATCGACTTGCTGGCTGTCACTATTGGTCTCGTCCAGTTGGACAAAGTGTTTGTCTTCAACCTGCCAACTAAAGGTGTCGTGCTGAGCAAGGCCACCTAAGGCGGTGCTTCGAACGACGATTTTTTTATCCGGAATTTCCAGCATCATCCCGATGATAGACCCTTGTGGGATAAATACTTTCGTTCTTTCCATCATGTTTTGATAGCCAGGTGTTTCGGTTAGTTCCTTGTGAAGCCCAGGGGCATCAAAAGTATAGACAGCGACAATGTTTTTCTGCAAGTTTGGATCAAGTTGACTGGCAGCATAGACAGCTAGATTGCCCCCTTTTGAATGTCCTGCTAGAGTAACCTTTTGATTAGGATGTTGAGCAAAAAAGTCCTCTAAATACTGGAGGGCATGTTTTTGAGCTGGGATTTCCTTCATATAGGTCATATGGAAATCTTCTTTCCAACCAATGATACTATCATCCGTTCCGCGAAAGACAAGCAAATAGGTATCGAGACTGATACGATAAGTCATAGCCGCAAACTGTTTTTGCAATTCAGCATCGATATCATTGATAAAGTTTGAGAGCTTGCAATTTTTAAAGCGTTTGTGTTGAGCGAGCTGATCTAACAACTGGAGACGGTTCTTATTGGTCAGCATAGTCATCTCTCTAGGGATTTGAGATGCAAGATCTATGAGACGCTGTGGTTCTTGGGTAACTACATCATCAAAAGCAAGGTAGGTTAATTCAGTAAGGGCAAGAACATCTAACTCATTCACTGGGAGATCATAAAAGGAATCGTATGCTACATCATTCAGGTAGTCAAAAATATTGGCCATAAAAGCTCCTTTCTCTATGTTTATCCTACCACATTTACATAGAATTCGCTAGTGGGCTTGTTCGAATGACCTAGTAGGGTTGGATTGAAATACATAGAAAATAGATTGCTCCTATTTCAAACCTCTAAACGAGCTTACTTGTATGTTTTTGCTATCAATCCCATTTTCCTTTAAAAAATTCTTCATCTCATTTACATCATCAGGCTGACCTGTGATGAGATAGCTGGCTTGATTGCCGTATTCATCAATAGCACGTTTTAAAAATGCTTGACTTTGAGAAAGTTCATCGCTAGTTTTATAAGTAAAATTCGGTGTTTTTTGAGCCAGTTCTTTCATCTCATTATCGAAAATAGTAACTCCTTTGTCAAAATGGTTGAGAATAATTGGAGCTTTACCAGACCATTCTTTGATAAGGGGGCGTAGAGCAGAAATACCAACATCAGATGCAAAGCAAACTAGTGGCTGATTCGTATCTTTAACAGTCAAAGAGGAATCCAGCCAACTCATCTCAATCTCACTGCCAGATGGTAAATGTGTCAAGGTGTTCTTAAAGTTGCTACCACTATTATGAGTCAAAATGAGAATTTCATCTTCATCAGGTGTGGAGGCAATGGTTAACCATCGACTGGTTTGCTCTCCCTTAGCTTCATATTTTTTAGCAGTAGACGAGGTATCAGGGAGTGTAAACTTAGCATAAGCCCCCGCTTTCCAGGTTTGATGACTCGGCTTTGTGATATGAATTAAATACAAATCTCCGCTGGGGTTTTCGATGGATTTTATCGATAATGTCTGGCTTCGTCCAAAATAAGCGATGGCACCCCAAGTTATAAGGCCTAAGACTCCAAGTGTTGATAGAATGATAATAAACATTTTTTTACCTCTTTTCATTTTTTATGACTCCTGTTCTTAATTTTATGAATGAACTATAAAATAATTCATTCATATCTTTTCAAAAAATAAAGAAATCCATTCTTTATTTTAGAACTCCTTTAATGAAGTTGGTTGCAAGTATTTCAACAGTTTTGCCAATATCTGGAAAATCTTTTTCCGTGATATGCATATCCATATAGTAAAACAGATTATAAACCTGTAAAATATCTTGAATCTTTTCTGGCGAGTACCCTTCAGCCTGCATACGATTTGTAAAAGTTTTAACTAAAAACTGATGAAATGGATTTGCGACTTTGCCTACTTCCGAGGAATAGTAGCTGTGCAACTCATCTGCGATGGCAGGATTGTACCATTCTGCAAGGATTTTATTGGAAGAAACGAGAGTTCTGGACTGAGCAAATAGTTGACCAATGAGGTCGATCATGTCAATTTCCCAATCCAGTTCTTCGATCATAGCTTGGCGAACACGGTTGTTTTCATCTATATAGATGTCTAGAAAAATGGCTTCTTTACTCTCGTAATAGTTATAAAAAGAACCAACTGCAACACCAGCTTGCCTAGCAATTTCTGAAATTCCTGTTGCCTTGTAACCTTTTTTCGAAAAAACTTCATAGGCTGCTGTTTTTAGAGCTTGTTTTTTGTCCAATATGATTTGACCTCCTTTGTTTTATGAATGAATAAATTGATTTGTTCATTCATATTCTAACAAATCATGGCTAGCTTGTCAATAAGAAGGCTAGATCTATTAAATAAGTTAAAGAAACGCTAACTAAATGAGCACAAAAAGGAAAATATAGGATAAGGCTGGAACTATAATTAAAAATAAGGTATGATATCAGTGGGAATGTTCTCTATTTATCATCTGTTTTCTGATTTGGATTTGGGAAATAGGCTGCTAAACAGTATGAGATACTGATCCGTAAATCTGATATGAAGGGTTTTGATACTTTGAGTAATAACAAAGGAGGAGCGCATGCACAAGATTTTACTAGTAGAAGATGACCAAGTTATTCGACAACAAGTTGGGAAACTGCTCTCTGAGTGGGGCTTTGAGGTCGTTTTGGTAGAAGATTTTATGGAAGTATTGAGCCTTTTTGTTCAGTCAGAACCTCATTTGGTCCTCATGGATATTGGTTTGCCACTCTTTAATGGTTATCACTGGTGTCAGGAGATTCGTAAAATTTCTAAGGTACCTATCATGTTTCTGTCTTCGAGAGATCAGGCTATGGATATCGTCATGGCAATCAATATGGGAGCGGATGACTTTGTAACTAAGCCTTTTGACCAGCAGGTTCTCCTTGCCAAAGTTCAGGGTCTGTTGCGCCGTTCCTATGAGTTTGGGCGGGATGAAAGTTTGCTAGAGTATGCAGGTGTGATCCTCAATACCAAGTCTATGGACCTGCACTATCAGGGGGAAGTTCTGAGTTTGACCAAGAATGAATTTCAAATTTTGCGAGTCTTGTTTGAACATGCTGGCAATATCGTAGCGCGTGATGACCTGATGCGGGAACTCTGGAATAGCGACTTTTTCATCGATGATAATACCTTGTCTGTCAATGTTGCTCGCCTGCGCAAAAAGTTGGAGGAGCAAGGTTTAGCAGGCTTTATCGAAACCAAGAAAGGGATAGGATACGGACTGAAACATGCTTGATTGGAAATCATTTTTTCTAGCCTATCTGCGTTCTCGCAGTCGCGTTTTTACCTATATTTTTTCATTAGGCTTTCTCGTCCTTCTCTTTCAGTTTTTATTTGCTAGTCTAGGAACTTATTTTCTTTATTTCTTTCTGCTCAGTAGTTTTTTGACCTTTTTATTTTTGGCTTGGGATATATTTGCAGAAGCTCAGGTTTACCGGCAGGAAGTACTCTATGCTGAGAGAGACCCCAAGTCTCCTCTGGAATGTGCGCTAGCAGAAAAGCTCGAAGAGCGTGAGTCTGAATTGTATCAAAAGAAGTCGGAAGCGCAGAGCAAGCTGACGGATTTGCTTGATTACTACACCTTATGGGTTCACCAGATCAAGACGCCCATTGCAGCGAGTCGCCTTTTAGTAGCAGAAGTCTCTGATCGGGAGGTCAAGCAGCAGCTGGAACAGGAAATCTTTAAGATTGACTCCTATACCAATCTGGTGTTGCAGTATCTTCGTTTGGAAAGCTTCCATGATGACTTGGTATTTGAAAAGGTTCAAGTGGAGGATCTGGTGAAGGAAGTGGTTCGTAAGTATGCCCTTTTCTTTATCCAAAAAGGACTGACGCTCAATCTCCATGACCTTGACAAAATCATCGTGACTGATAAGAAGTGGCTGTTGGTCGTCATTGAACAAATCCTCTCAAACAGTCTCAAATACACCAAAGAAGGTGGGCTAGAGATTTATATGGAAGGTCAGGAGCTCTGTATCAAGGATACGGGAATCGGGATTAAAAACAGCGATGTGCTCCGAGTCTTTGAACGTGGCTTTTCAGGCTACAATGGGCGTTTGACCCAGCAGTCATCTGGACTTGGACTTTATCTATCTAAGAAAATTTCTGAAGAACTGGGCCACCAGATTCGCATTGAATCTGAAGTTGGAAAAGGAACAACCGTGCGAATTAAGTTTGCGGAAGTGAACCTACTTATTGAGTAAAAAGAAATGCTAAGAACTTGGAAGAAATCTTTCAAGTTCTTCTTTAGATTTCTATGTAGTGAGAAAATAGGATAGAACAAAGAAAAAGGTAACTGGAATTTTTCCCGTTCACTATCTTTTAAATTGATTGAGTTCTTCAGAGAAAGGTTGTAAAATTTTTGATATAATATCAAGGATGGACTGATGGATATTTAAAGGATTATTTTCAAAAGAATGACAGGTGAGAATTAAAATATGTAAAATTGAAAAGAAGTCTCTCTGCCACCATCTAAGCAGAAACAAGAGTATATGAAATAAAAGGAGTAACCAATGACTGGAAATTATTCAACACGTGAATATCGTGAGAAATTATATGATGATCTTCATGTTCGATTAAGAGATACAGTGATTTTGATGTGTGCGATTTTTATTGCCTCTATAGGTTTAAATATGAATTCAACAGCTGTCATTATTGGAGCCATGCTGATTTCCCCTCTTATGACATCGATTGTTGGACTCGGATTTGGTTTAGCTATTTTTGATACGCGTTTAATCAAGCAATCTTTAGAGGTTTTATTTACTCAAGTATTGGTCAGCTTGCTTGTTTCGACTCTGTATTTCTGGATTTCCCCCTTATCTTATGCAAGTAGCGAGTTGATTGCACGAACCTCTCCAACCATTTGGGATGTTCTCATTGCTATTGCTGGTGGGATAGCAGGTGTAATTGGGTCAAGGAAAAAAGAAGCAAACAATATCGTGCCAGGAGTAGCCATTGCAACAGCTCTGATGCCACCTATCTGTACTGCAGGATATGGTTTAGCTAACGGAAATGTACGATTTTTATTTGGGGCTCTCTATCTTTTCTTGATCAACTGTGTCTTTATCATGCTAGCCAACATTATTGGAACAAGAATTTTGATGAGAAAATCTCCCTTAAGTTCATTTAATGAGCTAAACATTAAAATGAAAATTGGCTTGATATCCTTGATTGTATTATTGGTTCTTCCAGCCAGCTATTCAGCAGTCACTCTGACGATGGATCAAGCACGAAAAGAAGGGATCAAACAGTTTGTAGGAAAAGAATTCGCCAATCACACGGTCATTAATCAAGTCTATAAGTCAAGGGACAATGAATTAGTCTTGACGGTTGTTGGAGATCCGATTTCAGAAGAAGAATTAGAAAGGATCCACCAAAAACAAGCCTCTTACGGTATTCAATCTGTTCAATTAAAAGTCAATCAAGTCCATAATTCGATAAAATTAGATAGTGAGATGACCAAGGAATTTTATGAAAACATTAACAAGTATATCGATCAAAAACTCTCTGAAAAAGATTCACAAAAAGATCTCGTAAAAGAAAATGAAGCAGACAAGGATTGAGGATATTGAACTTTTCTAACTCGAGGAAGCAAATCTTGGGAGGATATCCTATATCCAACAGTTAGTGGATAGAAAGGATTGTTGATGAGGCTGCCATTTGTGATGGTTTGACCAATCACGACTAGCTCAGGTTAAATAAAATATAAAAAAGCAACAACTATTTCAGTTGTTGCTTTTTCTTACTGAAAAATGTTTCTCAGACAGTGATCGTTTTATTTTTCCACACGTGATTTGTTAGCAATGTCAGCAAGGATAGCTTGAACAAAGTCATCAACTGAGACAGTTTGTGTTTCTTTTTGGCCGTAGCGCCGAACGTTGACTGTTCCGTCTTCCATTTCCTTATCCCCAACGATCAATTGGTAAGGAATTTTGCTAGTTTGTGAAGCACGAATCTTGAACTGCATTTTTTCATTGCGTTCATCTACGTCTGCACGGACACCACGGTCACGGAGTTTCTTAGCCACTTCCCATGCGTAGTCTACGTGTTTTTCGTTAGAAACGGGGATGAGAGTTACTTGGTGTGGGGCAAGCCATGTTGGGAAAGCTCCCTTGTAGTTCTCAATCAAGATAGCTGTGAAGCGTTCCATAGTTGAGATAACCCCACGGTGGATCATAACTGGACGGTGTTCTTCACCATCAGCTCCGATATATTTGAGGTCGAAGCGTTCTGGAAGCAAGAAGTCAAGCTGGATAGTCGAAAGGGTTTCTTCTTTTCCGAGAGCAGTCTTAACTTGGATATCCAATTTTGGTCCGTAGAAGGCTGCCTCACCTTCAGCTTCAAAGTAGTCCACTCCCATTTCATCAAGGGCTGCACGAAGCATGGTTTGGGCATTTTCCCACATCTCATCGTTGTCAAAGTACTTGTGAGTATCTTGAGGGTCACGAAGAGAGAGACGGAAGCGGTATTCAGTCAAGTTGAAGTCTTCATAAACATCGATAATCAACTGAAGGGCACGTTGGAATTCTTCTTGGATTTGTTCTGGAGTAACGAAGAGGTGACCGTCGTTGAGTGACATTTCACGCACACGTTGAAGACCAGTGAGGGCACCAGATTTCTCGTAGCGGTGCATCATACCGATTTCAGCGATACGGATTGGCAATTCACGGTAGGAGTGAACATGGTGTTTGAAGACTTGGATGTGGTGTGGACAGTTCATTGGACGAAGAACAAATTCTTCCCCGTCACCCATGTCCATGGTTGGGAACATGTCTTCTTGGTAATGATCCCAGTGACCAGAAGTCTTGTAAAGCTCAACAGAAGCAAGTGGTGGAGTGTAAACGTGTTGATAGCCAGAAGCCAGCTCCTTGTCGACAATGTAGCGTTCCAATTCACGACGGATAGTCGCACCGTTTGGCAACCAGAATGGAAGTCCTTGACCAACTTCTTGTGAAATCATGAAGAGGTCGAGCTCTTTTCCAAGTTTACGGTGGTCACGTTCTTTAGCTTCTTCACGCATTTGAAGGTAGTTTTTCAAGTCTTTCTTGTCAAACCAAGCTGTACCGTAAATCCGTTGCATCATCGCGTTGTCGCTATTTCCACGCCAGTAGGCACCAGCAACGTTGAGCAGGTGGAAGATTTGAATCCGACCTGTTGATGGGACGTGAGGTCCACGGCAGAGGTCCACGTATTCACCCTGACGGTAGATGGTCAAACCACCTTCGTCTTCTGAGTGTTCTTCAATCAATTCCAACTTGTAAGGGTCGTTTTTGAAGATTTCACGTGCCTCATCTTTCGAAACTTCCTCACGAATAGAAGGGAAGTTTTCTTTAACGATTTTTTGCATTTCTTCTTCGATACGAGGCAGGTCTTCGTTCGAAATTTGACCAGTAGTATTGTCGGTATCGTAGTAGAAACCATCTTCGATAGCTGGTCCAACACCCAAGTGAATGTCTGGGAAGAGGCGACGAGCTGCTTGGGCAAACAAGTGAGCAGCTGAGTGACGCAAGATTGGAAGGGCATCTTCGTGATCTGGTGTCACGATTTCGATGCTTCCGTCTTCAGTGATAGCACGAGTAGTGTCGATGAGTTTGCCGTTGAATTTACCAGCAAGAGCTTTTTTAGCTAGGGAATTGCTGATAGATTGGGCAATTTCAAAAGTTGTCACGCCAGATTCGAATTCACGAACAGCGCCATCTGGGAAAGTAATCTTAATCATGGTTTTCTCCTTAAATATTTATTCTATTTTTGTTGGACAATTTTAAGAGCCGAGCAACTTCTTCCGCAGTCTGATTCTCTGATTGACTGCCATCTGTTACGAGACTAGGATAGCCTAATTTCATCGCTTCCTTACGAACCATTTGGGCAAAAAGAATGTCTCGTTGCATCCAGTTTTCAAAAGCTTGCTCAGGGTTGGTTGTACCCTCTAAGACATAAGGAACCCATTCTCTCTGTATATAATGCTTTTTTTGAAAATCAGCTGTCGGAGTCAAGCATAGATAGGAAGACGCTGGGCATTCAAGCTCCTTTACCAAGTGAGGCAAAAGTCCTGCTCCCTCAACCAAGAGAGGTCTATCTTGATTTTTTATCAAGTAAGATTTTACATAAGGAAAAATCTCTTCATAAAAGCGCCATTCTTCATCTGCCATCTCTTCTGGATTTCTCATCCAGATTTGTTCTGGATTTCTATCCTGCCTAAGAAGGCAAATTGGCTGTGAGTCTGCACTTGCTTGACTCATCATCTCTTCTACCAAATCATCCAGTTTGATATGAAGTAGTTGATACTGTCTAGCAAGAAGTGAGGCAATTGTTGACTTTCCACTGCAAGGCGATCCGCCAATCATATAAAGCATCGTTCTTCCTCCTTCTGACAAAACAAAAAGCGACATCCTCGAAAGGACGTCGCAACGTGGTTCCACCTTCATTTATGCACAACAAAAACTGTTGACACCTCTGATTGGCTTTAACGTAGCCACCGTTTTATGTTTTCATAAAAGTCAGTAGAGTAGTATCAGTTTAGGCTTTCTATGCGTTTCCAGCAACCACGCACTCTCTAGTAGAAAGGGACTAAGTGACTTGTCTCTATGCATTATTATAGCATGATTGCGAGAATTTTCAAGGTTTTTGTATAATTTTTTTATTTTTCTCTCGCTGGAAGACATGCTTGATCCCCACACCAGAAGCCAAGCCAAGTAGGGCAAAGCTTTCATAGGCTACGAGATAAAGAAAAATGAATTCACCAAAGGTGATGATGGTAAAGCAATAGAGCAGACCAATACCGAGTAGCCACCAAAGTGAGAAATGAAATCGATAGCTATAAAGTAGTGATACGATAAAGGTTACCAGAGGTGAAAAGAGGATGATGTTGTAAATGTACAGTCCCTTCAGTGTATATGGGTCAGAGATGAGTAGAGAGAGGAGTTCATAGAGTGGCCAGTAAAAAAAGAAAATGACAAGGTAGAATGGGATATGCTTAAGATAATTCCGCATGGCAATAGTCCTCCAATCTGGAAAAATTGAGAGATATTGTAGACCACATAATCCTAAATGAAGGGGAAATCTCTACTTATATTATAGCACGAGTTAGAAGCTCTTACAATTTAATCCAGTGATTAGTGATAGTAATCTTTTCGAGTGTTTTCTGTTATAATACTAACAAAAGAAGTAAGAGAGTAAGGAGAAAGAATGACCAAAATAGCAGTTCTTTCAGACATACATGGAAATACGACAGCTTTGGAAGCTGTACTGGCTGATGCAAGAGCGGCAGAGGTAGACGAGTACTGGCTTTTGGGAGATATTCTCATGCCAGGAACAGGGCGTAGAAGGATATTGGACCTCTTAGCTAGCTTGCCTATTACAGTAAGAGTTCTGGGAAATTGGGAGAATAGTCTCTGGCGAGGCCTGCATCGCAAGTTAGATCCTACAAAAGCAAGCCATCGTTATCTCCTGCGTCAAAGTCAGTACATCTTAGAGGAGATTAGCTCTAAAGAAATCGAAGACCTCAATAATCAACCCATGCAAGTTCATCGTCAGTTTGGTGATTTAACGGTAGGAATCACTCACCATCTCCCTGATAAAAACTGGGGTAGAGAATTGATCCATACGGGAAAACAAGAAGATTTTGATAGATTAGTAACGGAACCACATGCCTCCATCGCAGTATATGGTCATATTCACCAACAGTTGCTTCGTTATGGAAGTGATGGACAGTTGATTCTTAATCCAGGTTCCATTGGACAACCTTTCTTTCTAGATGCGAAGTTGCGTAAGGACCTGCGGGCCCAGTATATGACCTTAGAGTTTGATGAAGCTGGTTTGGCTGATATTGATTTTCGTCGAGTGGATTATGATGTAGAAGCTGAATTGCAGTTGGCTAAGGATTTGAAGCTCCCCTATTTCCAAATCTACTATGAAAGTTTGGTAAATGGGATTCACCATACTCATAACCATGAATTGTTAGGTCAGATTAGTGAACAAGAAGGTTATGATCAGGATGTTGAACTCTGGATGGAAAGAGACAAGAAAGATTGGTTTTAAGAGGACTTCTAGCTAGAAATAAGATAGTCTAGTGACTGCTGTTTCCCGATAAGTCGAACTGGATACGAATTGACGGCTTCTCAAATTTATGTTAGAATAACGGAATATAACTAATTTGAATCTCATACTAATTGATATTCAAAATAAGAGGAGACAGATAATGAAACCAGAAGAGTTACACGCTATTGCCTCGGAGTTGGGCTTGCAATTTGACGAAGATTCGCGTAGTATTTATGGCACGCAGTCAGGCTATTTACTTTTCCTGCAAGAAACTGATGTGAAAAATCAGTTTCGACTTTGTGTCAGTGTGAGTTTGAATGGCAATCCTGCGGATTCAGAAGAAAATGAATTGGTTTGGGATGAGTTTAAGAGTGAATCTCTTCCAAACTTGTCGACCTTGTCTATCAATCAGTACCTTGTTTCTTTTGTCGTAAAAGGTGCAATGCGCAAATCCAAAACAATTGAAAAGTTACAGACGCTCATAACAGACCTCGTTGCATTCCTTGAAACCCATCATTTCGTCCAAGTGTGTGCCTATAGCGGTCAGGAGGGTCCCGTTGGTCTCTATCAATTAGGTGATTCAATTTTCCTTATCAACGAGGAAAGCTATCAATTGCTGAAGAGCAACCTTCAGATCGAGGTGGATTCTTATCAAAACCAGAAGGAAAATGTTCTTCTTGGAGCAGTTGGTGCATTGCTGGGAGCCTTGATTGGTGGAGCAGTTGCTCTATTTATCGCACGTCTAGGTTATGTAGCTATGGTAGCGGGTATCGTTCTAGGGATTTGTACCATTAAAGGATATGAAATCCTTGGAAGAAAGGTATCTCGAAAGGGGATTGTGATTTCCTCTATTTGGATGGTGATTACTGTCTTTCTAGTAAATCAAATTGACTTGGCGATGGAAGTCGTTGCCAAACTAGGGGTTGAGTTTCCCTTTGCTTTCCGAGTGGTGAATCAATTAATCTTTAGCGGTGATTTCCCAGATAACTATTTTTATAATCTAGCTATGTTAGCTGTGTTTACCTTAGTTGGTGCTGGGGTGTCTATCAGCTCAGTCTGGTCAAGTCATAAAACAAAAGGGATTGTCCGTAAAATTGTATAAAAAAATAAGTCTTTGTATGCCCTCTACCGCTCTGGTTGCCAAGAGGGATACAGGACTTTTTGCATGGAGAAGGTAATCATTCGTTAATATTTGACAGGATAAGCAAAAAAGGTATAATGTTTATACGGGAAAAGATGAATAAAATATCAATGAAAGGAGAAGAAGATGCAAATTTCAAGCCGATTTACAATTGCGACTCATATGATGATTATTATTGCAATGCAGGATACAGACAGCAAGGTAACCAGTGATTTTCTTGCGGCTAGTGTCGGAGTCAATCCAGTCATTATCCGTAAGACTTTATCGCAACTCAAAAAAGCTGGATTGATTTCAGTTGCTCGTGGTACGGGAGGAACTGAGATAATAAAAGACCTTCAAGAGATCAGTTTGTTGGATGTCTACCAAGCTGTGGAGTGTTTAGGAAAATCTGGTAAGCTCTTTAGTTTCCATGACAATCCAAATCCTAATTGCCCAATTGGTGCGAATATCCATGCAGTTTTGGACCAAAAGCTGTTCGATGTTCAAGAAGCTATGGAAAACCAACTGCGTCAGACAAGTCTGGCTCAGGTTGTAGCAGATGCTCAGAATAAACTGTCTAAGTAAGAGGACTAAGGTTCTCTTTTTCTATTGCTATAATTATGGTACAATGTAGTCATTAAAGGAGGAGACTATGTACTTTATCACAGGATTTTTTGTCCTACTTTTTCTCGTTTCGTTTTTAAGGGACAATCGCAGTCTCTGGAATCCAGCTCTCTTGCTTTTGTCTCTGCTCTTTTCTTATATGTCCATTGCCAATCTTTTTTACGAAGCTGGGCAGAAAGAAGTGCACATGGTTTTCTTTGCAGGGATTTTTCTCCTGCTGCCTCTTTTAGTTTTTCTAAGTGGTTTTTTCCTTATTTATAATGGATTTGTGTTATTGAAAAAAGAAGGAAAATCCAAGGCAAATTATTTGTCTCTAGGATTAGGCTGCGTGATTCTATTCTTTTTTGTAATCATGGCAATTCGAGTGAGCGATACCAAGGGCTTGTTCTACACCAATCATCTAGTGAATATTATCTTTTTCTTTTTGATTTATTCGTATTTGATTTTTGGTTTTGCCTTTGCAGGATTTCTGCTTTATTCTATCCTGTATCTTTTTATTCCTAAGAAAAAATATTATGATTTTATCATCATTCACGGAGCAGGCTTGTTGAATGGAGAAAAAGTGACTCCCTTACTAAAGAGTCGCATTGATAAGGCAGTAGAAGCCTATCGCCAGTCTCTTAATCCCAATGTTAAAATCATCGCGAGTGGTGGTCAAGGTGGAGATGAAAAGATATCCGAAGCTCAGGCAATTTGTAATTATTTGTTGGAAGAGACAGATATTCCGAGAGAAGCGATTCTCCTAGAGGAAGACTCAACGACGACCTATGAGAATCTTCTCTTCTCAAAAGAAATGGGAGAGAAGCTGGTGACCAGTCCACGTTTTCTCTTTGTGACCAATGATTACCATGTTTTTCGTACCAGTACCTATGCTCGCTGTATTGGGATGAAGGGAGATGGTCTTGGTTGCCGTACAGCCGCCTACTATATCCCATCGGCCTTTATCAGAGAATACATTGCTCTATGTGTGAAGATGAGATGGCTTTTTCTCGCCTTCTATATTTTATTAATTTTAGCTCTGATTTTCTCCTATAGAGGTGTTCTATGGTAATATGTAAAATTCATATTGTAATTCTTGTTAGAATCTCTAAAAAATCTTGTAGTAACCCTAAGGGAAAAATTGTCACTAGTAATGAAAGAGCAGGGTAAGTGATTGTGAGTGCGGTTTTTGGAACGGTTTCATGATTGCTCGTCAATCAATTGAACAATTTCTAACCTAGTTGCAGATTTTCAGAGAGAGTCAAAAATAGGCAACTGAATATGAGTAGACTAGAATTTTACAGTCAACGACAAATAAAAATGTGAACAGCAACAGAGGTTCACATTTTCTTTTTGGTCTATGGCAAAATGGCTTTTAGTTCCTTCAGGATAGTTTGCAAGGTCACGACCGCTTGTTCTCCTTGTTGCGGTTGGTAGAGTAGTTGGAAATACTTGCTAATAGTTTCTTCAAATTGCTTAGGGAGGAGTGTACAATGGGTCTTTGCGTACTCCAACATTCGTTTTTCACCAGGATGGGTTTGCTCATTGAGCGCAAATAACAAGTCAAAGTAGGAAGCAAAAAACTCACTCGTACGATGATTCATGCTAAGAAGATCTTGGCGTTTGATAGCTTTTTCTATTTGGTGAGAGAAGGCAGGCATGGCTTGGTCTAGCAAAAGGAGTTGCCTTTCAATGATATGCTTTTTGAGTTCCTGTGGATAGGGAATCTGGTAAGTCTTTTGGAGCGAAGCATAGTGTCCATTCGGATCGTATAGAATCTTGCTGTGGAGTAGATTGTGCCACATACAGGTTGTATAAGAGTTTTGGGCTTGATGCTGAAAAACAGTTGAGTTTAGTTCTTGTTCAAACGACTCCAGCGAACGATAAATCAACTCGATTTGGATACCGTTGTTTAGTACACAGTCGTCCTCTAATTCCCAAAACTGGTTTCCAATTTCCATATAGGAGCAGTATTTGCTCAAAATTTTGAGGCGAGTCGCCTCATCAATAGAAGAGTTGAGATAGACATAAACGTCATAGTCAGAATTTTGATCGTAGGCTTGTCCTGCACGAGAGCCACCAAGAGCGATAGCTTCTACTTGTTCCAGTTGAGAGAATTCTTTGCAAAGTTCGTGGATCATGATTTTTCTCCTTGCTTTATGGTTTTAAAGTCATTTTACCAAAAAGTAAAACGTTTGCATAGCATTGAGTTACTCTTTTCCATCTATAGAAAAAAATGTGAACCCTTGTTTTGAGTTCACATTTCGTTTTTATTCCGCAGCTTGTTGCCAACGTTTTGCTAGCTTATGAGACAGGCTGGAAATAGCAAAGTTAAAGATAAAGTAAATTAAGGCAATCAGTATATAAAGACTGAAGACCTGCTCTGGTTCGAAATAGCGTCCCATGAGAATTTGGCTGGCGCCAAAGAGTTCTTGTAGGGCGATAACAGAGTAGAGAAGACTGGTATCCTTGATCACGGTTACAAACTGAGAAATGATAGCTGGCAGCATTTTACGGATCGCTTGTGGGAGAATGATGTAGTAGAGGATTTGGGCTGAAGTGAATCCTTGTGACATTCCTGCTTCGTATTGTCCCTTGTCTACGGCATTGAGACCACCTCGGATAATCTCAGCCAGGGCTGCTGAGGTAAAGAGGGTAAAGGCAGTGATACCTGCCGGTGTGGACTTCATTTTAAACACCAAAAAGATGGTGAAAATCCAGAGGAGGTTGGGAACGTTACGTACAAACTCGATATAAATGCTGGAGATGATCCGTAAGACAGGATTTTTCCCATTTCTCATGACGGCTAGTACTGTTCCGATAAGGGTCGAGAGGACGATAGCAATCAGAGAAATGTAGAGAGTTAAGCCGAATCCTTTAAAGATAAAGACTAGGTTATCTGGGGTCAAAACTTCTAAAATAGATTCCATAGTAACCTCCTAAAGTGAATAGGCTTTTTTGTTGGCTTGCTCCATCTTGCGACCAAACTGGGCAACAGGGAAGCATAGGGCAAAGTAGAGAAGAGCAGCACCTAAAAAGGCTGGGATATAATTTCCGTTGAGAGCCGACCAAGACTTAGTCACAAACATCAAGTCTACTCCAGAGATGATAGCTACGGTAGAGGTGTTCTTGATGAGGTTAACGATTTGGTTGGTCAATGGAGGGAGAATGATACGGAAGGCTTGAGGCAAGATAATCAAGCGCATGGCACTGATATAAGTAAAACCTTGCGACAAGGCGGCCTCCATCTGACCGCTAGGAATAGACTGAATCCCTGAACGAATAACCTCAGCAATATAAGCGCCGTGATAGAGTCCCACACAAAGTACAGCTGTCCAATAAATCGGAATCATGATGGTGTGTTCACTGATAAGAGGCAAACCATAAAAGACGATGACAAACTGCACCAAGAGGGGAGTATTTTGGTAAAATTCGACAAAGATACGAGCCAAAACACGCAAGAATGGGCGTTTACTGGTTGACATGGCCCCGAAGAAGATGCCCAAAACCATGGCGAGGATAAAGGATCCAACCGCTAGGGCAAGGGTGAAGAGGAAACCATTGAAAAATTGTCCAAAATCCTGAAAATAGGCTGTCCAAGATGATAAATCTGTCATGGGGTGTCCTCCTTAATCTGCGGTATGGCTAGATGGTTTGAGTTTGTAACGGTCATAGAGTTTTTGAAGACTACCGTCCTTGGTCCATTTAGTGACCAAGTTATCAAGATAGTCGTTGAGCTCGGTATTTGCTTTCTTGGTGACGATACCGTAGTCAGATGGCTTGAAACTATCATTTAGTAGTTCTGTCCGTTTGCTGATGTAGCCAGACAGGATAGAGCGGTCCACAGAAAAGGCATCAATACGGTGAGCGTGAAGGGAAGTAATCAATTCTGGATAGGAACCAAGTTCGACAAATTTAAAGGTTAGACCTTTCTTTTTGCCAAGTTCAGTAATCAAGCGCTGGGTGATGGAACCTTGGGCAACTCCGATCGTTTTACCGTTTAGATCTTCAATGCTTTTAATGTTGGCAGATTTATTGACCAAAAAACCAGAAGCATCCGTATAGTAGGGACTGGTGAAGTTGTATAGTTTTTTACGTTCGTCTGTGATGGTGAAGGTTGCGATATCCATGTCGACCTGTTCATTGTCTAGAAGTGGACCACGGGTTTGAGCGGTAACAGGCACATAGCGAATCTTGACCTTGAGTTCATCTGCAATCATCTTAGCTAAGTCCGTTTCGATACCAGAATAAGTCCCTGTCTTAGGATCCTTGTAGCCAAAATTAGGAACGTCTTGTTTGACACCGACAACCAGTTCACCTCTTTTTTGAATGTCTGCGACGCTAGTATCAGCCTGAACTGGTTTGGCAGCAGCAAGACCGAAAAGGCTAATCAATAATGCTGATAAAAAGAGTTTCTTTTTCATAGGCGCCTCCTTATTTGACTTTGTCACTTTCATGGTTGATAATTTTGCTGAGGAATTGTTGGGCACGAGGTTCGCTTGGATTGTCAAAAAAGTCATCGACATCTGTCGTATCCACCAAAACTTCTCCGTCTGCCATAAAGATAATGCGGTCCGCAACTTCACGGGCAAAGCCCATTTCGTGGGTAACGATGATCATATTCATCCCATCATGTGCCAGTTTTTGCATAACTGCTAGAACATCTCCGATGGTTTCAGGGTCAAGGGCAGATGTTGGTTCATCAAAGAGGAGGAGTTCCGGATGCATGGCAAGACCACGTGCGATGGCGATTCTCTGTTTTTGTCCACCAGACAGCATAGCTGGGTAGGAATCTTTCTTGTCCCACATATTTACAAATTCCAGATATTTTTGGGCTGTTTTTTCAGCTTCTTTTTTATCAATTCCAAGAACTTTAACGGGAGCAAGTGTCACATTTTCTAACACTGTTTTGTGTGGATAAAGGTTAAAATGTTGGAAAACCATGCCGACTTCCTTACGAAGAGGCACCAAATCTTTCTGGCTAGCACCTGCTACTTGGTGTCCATTGACTAGGAGACTTCCTTTGTCAACAGCCTCCAAACCATTGATGGTACGGATAAGAGTGGACTTCCCAGAACCAGAAGGTCCAAGCAGGACAACAACTTGTCCTTTTTCAAAACGGAGATTGATGTCGCGGAGTGCGTGGTAGTCTCCGTAATATTTTTCGACGTGTTTAAATTCTACTAAAGTCATGAGAGATCTCCTTTGTGTTAGATTTTATAACATGATTCTACACCAAAAGAATGTTCTTGTCAAATCATATCTGAAAAAAATTCACTAAAATTTTATAAAAAAGCAATCTGGATAGAGAAAATGCCTAAATCATGTTATAATGAAACGATAGAATTCTTAGAAAGAGTGGATGTTTTTTTGATAACTCCTACTTATGAATGGCAGTTTGCCCCGCAGGTTGAAGATGCGGATTTTACAAAGATAGCCAAGAAGGCTGGACTGGGTCCTGAGGTGGCTCGGTTATTATTTGAAAGAGGGATTCAGGATGAAGAAAGTCTAAAGAAGTTTTTAGAACCTTCTTTAGAGGACTTACATGACCCCTATCTGCTCCATGATATGGAAAAGGCAGTGGAACGGATTCGTCAGGCCATTGAAGAAGGGGAGAATATCCTCGTTTACGGTGACTATGATGCGGATGGCATGACTTCGGCTTCGATTGTGAAGGAAAGTTTGGAACAGCTTGGTGCGGAGTGCCGTGTTTACCTACCAAATCGCTTTACCGATGGCTATGGTCCCAATGCCAGTGTCTATAAATACTTTATCGAGCAAGAGGGAATTTCCTTGATTGTGACAGTGGACAATGGGGTTGCTGGTCATGAGGCCATTGAATTGGCTCAGGCTATGGGAGTGGATGTCATTGTGACCGACCACCATTCCATGCCGGAAACCCTTCCTGAAGCCTATGCGATTGTCCATCCTGAGCATCCGGATGCAGACTATCCCTTCAAATATTTGGCCGGATGCGGAGTGGCTTTCAAGCTGGCTTGCGCCCTTTTAGAAGAAGTGCAAGTGGAATTGCTTGATTTGGTCGCTATCGGTACCATTGCAGATATGGTGAGCCTGACAGATGAAAACCGTATCTTGGTTCAATATGGTCTGGAAATGTTGGGGCATACTCAGCGCATTGGTCTACAAGAAATGCTGGATATGGTTGGGATTGCTGCCAACGAAGTAACAGAAGAAACGATTGGTTTTCAGCTTGCCCCTCGTTTAAATGCCTTGGGGCGCTTGGATGATCCTAATCCGGCCATTGATTTGTTGACTGGATTTGACGACGAGGAAGCTCATGAGATTGCCCTCATGATTCATCAGAAAAACGAAGAGCGCAAGGAAATCGTTCAGTCAATTTATGAAGAAGCTAAGACCATGGTGGATCCTGAGAAGAAGGTCCAGGTTTTGGCCAAGGAAGGCTGGAATCCTGGCGTTCTGGGTATCGTTGCTGGTCGTTTGTTGGAAGAGCTAGGGCAGACAGTTATCGTTCTTAATATAGAAGATGGTCGTGCCAAGGGCAGTGCTCGTAGCGTGGAAGCTGTCGATATTTTTGAGGCTCTGGATCCCCATCGAGACCTCTTTATCGCCTTTGGCGGCCATGCTGGTGCAGCAGGAATGACGCTGGAAGTTGAGAAACTTTCAGATTTATCTCAGGTTTTGGAAGACTATATCCGTGAAAAAGGCGCAGATGCTAGTGGTAAGAACAAGTTAAATCTAGATGAAGAGCTAGACTTGGAGACGCTTAGCTTGGAAACGGTCAAAAGTTTTGAACGCTTGGCACCTTTTGGAATGGACAATCAGAAACCTGTCTTTTATATCAAGGATTTTCATGTCGAAAGTGCCAGAACCATGGGAGCAGGCAATGCCCACCTCAAACTAAAAATTTCCAAGGGTGAGGCGAGTTTTGAAGTGGTGGCCTTCGGACAAGGTAGATGGGCAACAGAGTTTGCTCAAACCAAGAATCTAGAATTGGCAGTCACCCTGTCTGTCAACCAATGGAATGGCCAAACTGCCCTCCAGTTAATGATGGTGGATGCGCGTGTGGAGGGTGTTCAACTCTTTAACATTCGTGGGAAGAACGTAGCCCTGCCAGAAGGGGTTCCAGTCTTGGATTTCTCTGGAGAGGTGCCAGATTTAGCGACTAGTGATGCTGTGGTTGTGAAAACCATTCCCGAGGATATTACCCTGCTGAAGACCGTTTTTCAGGAACAGAATTTCTCAGCTGTCTATTTCAAAAATGACATTGACAAGGCCTACTATCTGACAGGTTATGGAACTAGAGAGCAGTTTGCCAAATTGTACAAGACCATTTACCAGTTCCCAGAGTTTGATATTCGCTACAAGCTGAAAGATTTGGCGGCTTATCTCAATATCCAACAAATCTTGCTGGTCAAGATGATCCAAGTATTTGAGGAACTGGGCTTTGTAACTATCAAAGATGGGGTCATGACAGTCAATAAAGAAGCGCCAAAAAGGGAAATTGCTGAAAGTCAGATTTACCAAAATCTCAAACAAACTGTAAAAAATCAAGAAATGATGGCGCTGGGTACCGTGCAGGAAATGTATGATTTTTTAATGGAGTTATAGATGGAAAGGGACTGAGATGACCTATCTCGGTCTCTTTTTGACGGATAAATGCTTGGTGTGGGAGTGGTTGATAAGACGGTCTTTTGAGTGGTTTACTGATGTAAAGATTGGGGAAAACGTTTCATTTTTTATTCTCTTCTATCACTTTATACGATGTCTGCTTTTAAACCTTATGTAGTAAAAGTATAAATTTTTGTAACATGACTAAAATATAACTCTAAACTAACTGACATGTAAATCAAGTATGATTGTCTTATCAAGAAAATATAAGGGGAACCTAGTTATGAAAAAAACAGTTACGAAACTGACTCTTGGTTTGACTTCTACGGCTATTTTAGCTACAGTTGGGGCTCAAACTGTTCATGCGAACTCTTACGTTGTCCAAGATGGTGATTCATTTTATGCCATTGCAACTGCAAACGGCATGGATCCGCATGAGTTGGCAGCTTTGAATGGAAAAACTATCTTTGACACTATCCACCCAGGCGATGTATTGGAAGTGAGTGGTTCCGCTCAGGCTAGCTCTGCCTACAGTGCTCCAGCTAGTACTGCGAATGTGGTATCAGATACAGAGGATGTTGTCGAAAAGACTCCTACAAACTATGGAAACTCTTATCCTGTTGGTCAGTGTACATGGGGCGTGAAAGAATTGGCGCCTTGGGCTAGCAACTGGTGGGGAAATGCTAACACGTGGGCAATCTACGCGAGTGCTCAAGGCTATAAGACAGGAAGTGTTCCAGTAGTAGGAGCAATCGCCGTTTGGGACGGTGGTGAATATGGACACGTTGCTTATGTAACAGATGTTCAAAGTGAAAACTCTATCCAGGTATTGGAAGCAAACTACAGACGTCAAAAGCAGATTGCAAATTATCGTGGCTTCTTTAATCCACACGAATTTTTAGGAAACGTCACTTATATCTATCCAAACTAAAGATGATAAAAAGATTTAGAATTTCTAAGTCTTTTTTCTTTTTGAAAAAATTTCCTATCGTTACCCTCCATCTTAGTGGCTAATTGCTGAAAATTTTTTAGATTTTGTAGCGAACAGGCAATTCTCGCTTTTGGATGTGGATAAACCATGTCTTTGAAAAAAATAGTTCTCAAGTCGAGAGGTAAAAGTAAGTTTTTTTGAACTAAAAGAGAAATTTAGGGTTCGAGAAAGGTATCTGAAATCAAATTGATTCAGAAAGTCCATAGTTTTGATGGTACAATCGTTCTATTATCTTAGATGAAGCCTCCAAAAGAGAAGTCAAAGTAAAGAGATTTGATTCACAGTAGTGACTAATCTCTAGTTAAAAACCTATCTTCGTTTTGAAAATAATCAAAAAAATGGTATAATGGTAGGAAAAGATTCGGCTGAGAGTTTGAGAACTTTTAGAATAAGAGGGTAAATTCACCCTATAATCAAGATAAATGAAGTTTCGGAGGAAAAATGAGTAATATTAGTTTAACAACACTAGGTGGTGTACGAGAAAATGGGAAAAATATGTACATCGCTGAGATTGGCAATTCAATTTTTGTTTTGGATGCAGGGCTTAAATACCCTGAAAATGAACAACTAGGTGTTGATGTCGTCATTCCAAATATGGACTACCTTTTTGAAAATAGCGACCGTATCGCTGGGGTCTTCTTGACCCACGGACATGCGGATGCTATTGGTGCCTTGCCTTATCTTTTAGCAGAGGCTAAGGTGCCTGTGTTTGGTTCTGAGTTGACCATTGAGTTGGCCAAACTCTTTGTCAAAGGAAATGATACGGTTAAGAAATTCAATGACTTCCATGTGATTGATGAGGATACGGAGATTGACTTTGGAGGAACTGAGGTTTCCTTCTTCCGTACAACTCACTCCATTCCAGAAAGTTTGGGAGTCGTCTTGAAAACTCCAAAAGGTAGCATTGTTTACACAGGGGACTTCAAGTTTGACCAGACAGCTAGCGAATCCTATGCGACGGATTTTGCTCGTTTGGCAGAAATCGGTCGTGATGGTGTCTTGGCGCTCCTCAGTGATTCAGCCAATGCAGACAGCAATATCCAGGTGGCGAGTGAGAGTGAAGTTGGAGACGAAATTACCCAGACCATTGCAGACTGGGAAGGTCGTATCATCGTTGCAGCAGTTGCCAGCAACCTCTCTCGTATCCAGCAGGTTTTTGATGCTGCAGCAGACACAGGTCGCCGAGTTGTTTTGACTGGATTTGATATTGAAAATATCGTCCGCACTGCGATTCGTCTCAAAAAATTATCTCTAGCTAACGAAAGTCTCTTGATCAAACCAAAAGAAATGTCTCGTTTTGAAGACCATGAGCTGATTATCCTCGAGACGGGCCGTATGGGTGAGCCTATTAATGGACTTCGCAAGATGTCCATCGGTCGCCACCGCTATGTGGAAATCAAAGATGGAGACTTGGTTTATATCGTAACGACTCCATCTATCGCCAAAGAAGCTGTCATGGCGCGTGTTGAAAACATGATCTACCAAGCTGGTGGTGTGGTGAAACTCATTACCCAAAGCTTGCGAGTATCCGGACACGGGAATGCGCGTGATTTGCAGTTGATGATCAATCTTTTGCAACCGAACTACCTCTTCCCTATCCAAGGGGAGTACCGTGAGTTGGATGCGCATGCCAAGGCTGCCATGGCAGTTGGGATGTTGCCAGAGCGCATTTTCATTCCTAAAAAGGGAACAACCATGTCTTATGAACATGGAGACTTTGTTCCAGCTGGAGCAGTTTCTGCAGGTGATGTCTTGATTGACGGAAATGCCATCGGGGATGTTGGAAATGTCGTCCTTCGTGACCGTAAGGTCTTGTCAGAGGATGGAATCTTTATCGTGGCGATCACTGTCAACCGTCGTGAGAAGAAAATTGTGGCCAAGGCCCGTGTTCATACGCGTGGATTTGTTTATCTCAAGAAGAGCCGCGATATTCTCCGTGAAAGTTCAGAATTGATTAACCAAACGGTAGAAGAGTATCTTCAAGGTGATGACTTTGACTGGGCAGATCTCAAAGGAAAGGTTCGTGACAATCTGACTAAGTACCTCTTTGATCAAACCAAGCGTCGTCCAGCAATCTTGCCAGTCGTGATGGAGGCAAAATAATAAGCAGCATACCTACAGAAAAAGTCGAAATTCGGCTTTTTCTTATAGAATAGTAAAAGGAGACAACCATGGCAGTTATGAATATTGAGTATTACTCAAAAGTTTTGGATATGGAGTGGGGCGTTACCGTACTCTATCCAGATGCTAGTCGGGTGACTGAACCAGATTGCACAGATATTCCTGTCCTTTATCTTTTGCACGGAATGTCAGGAAATCAAAATAGCTGGCTCAAACGTACCAATGTCGAACGCTTGTTGCGTGGAACCAATCTCATTGTTATCATGCCCAATACAAATAATGGCTGGTACACAGATACTCAGTATGGCTATAACTACTATACTGCTCTAGCAGAAGAGTTACCTCAGGTCATGAAACGTTTCTTCCCCAATATGACCAGCAAGCGAGAAAAGACCTTTATAGCTGGTCTTTCCATGGGTGGTTACGGCTCCTTCAAACTCGCTCTGTCAACAAATCGTTTTTCTCATGCGGCTAGTTTTTCTGGTGCGCTCAGTTTTCAGGAATTTTCTCCTGAAAGTCAGGATCTGGGGTCACTTGCCTACTGGCGAGGAGTTTTTGGAGAGATTAAAGACTGGACATCTAGTCCTCATTCGCTTGAAAGCATGGCTGCAAAATCCGATAAAAAGACCAAACTATGGGCTTGGTGTGGGGAGCAAGACTATCTCTACTCTGCCAATAACCTCGCAGTGAAAAACCTCAAAAATCTTGGTTTTGAGGTGACCTATAGTCATAGTCCAGGTAAGCACGAGTGGTACTACTGGGAAAAACAATTGGAGCGTTTTTTGGCTACTCTACCAATTGACTTTGTTTTGGAAGAGCGCTTATCTTAGTTTTAGGTTTCTTTCAGCTTTCTTCAGTAAAATAGAGAATCTATCTTGATCAAGGAGAATGTGATTTCAAGATAGGTTCTTATTTTTATGAAAGGTGGGGCGTCATGTTCTGGATTATTCGATTATTGTTCCGATTTCTTTTGGGAATTTGGCGTTTCTTCTGGCGTCTGGTTTGGACCGTGGTCATTCTACTGCTCATTGCTTTTGGAGTGGTTTGGTATCTGTCTGGTGATTTTCATTCTGCGGTCAATCAGGTTGAAAAAATGAGCAAGATTGGTCAAGGTGGCTGGAATCAATGGAGGGAGACGGGAACGCTGGAAGTCTTGTCTCAGACAGACAGTCACCAACATGCAGAAGGCAAGTGGGCTCAGGCCTCAGCTCGCATCTATATTGAACCTCAAATGGATGAGACCTTCCAAGGTGCCTATGCAGAAGCTATAAAAAACTGGAATCAAACGGGAGCCTTTACCTTTGAGGTGGTTGCGGATCCTAGTCAGGCAGATATTGTGGCAAGTGAGATGAATGATGGATCGACCGCTGTAGCAGGTCAAGCCGAGAGTCAAACCAATTTGTTAACCAAACAATTTATATCTGTAACGGTTCGCCTGAATCACTATTATCTATCCAATCCAAACTATGGTTATTCTTATGAACGGATCGTGCACACGGCGGAGCACGAGCTGGGGCATGCCATCGGATTGGATCATACCAACGAAACTTCTGTTATGCAGCCTGCCGGCTCTTACTATGGGATTCAGCCCCAGGATGTGACAGCTGTTCAAGAACTCTATACCAGTAGCGACTAGATGAAGTCGGTGCAATCTGAAAAGAAATCAAAGCTCCTCCATCAAGTGATCGGTGGGGCTTTTTGTTCGTCCTGTCACGGCCTTTTTGCTATAATGGAACTATGAATAACTTGATCAAATCAAAACTAGAGCTCCTGCCAACCAGCCCTGGTTGTTATATTCACAAGGATAAAAATGGCACCATTATCTATGTAGGAAAGGCTAAAAATCTACGCAATCGCGTGCGCTCCTATTTCCGTGGGAGTCACGATACCAAGACGGAGGCACTGGTGTCTGAAATTGTAGATTTTGAATTTATCGTCACTGAGTCCAATATTGAGGCACTTCTTCTAGAAATCAACCTCATCAAGGAAAATCAGCCCAAGTACAATATCATGCTCAAGGATGATAAGTCCTATCCCTTCATCAAAATCACCAATGAGCGTTATCCTCGCTTGATTATCACCCGTCAGGTCAAGAAAGACGGAGGACTCTATTTTGGTCCCTATCCGGATGTGGGCGCAGCCAATGAAATCAAGCGACTATTGGACCGGATTTTTCCTTTTCGGAAATGTACCAACCCACCCTCTAAAGTCTGTTTTTATTACCATATTGGCCAATGTATGGCTCACACCATCTGTAAAAAAGATGAGGCTTATTTCCATTCCATGGCTCAGGAGGTTTCTGATTTCCTAAAAGGGCAGGATGATAAAATCATTGATGACCTCAAGGACAAGATGGCAAAGGCAGCCAAAAGTATGGAGTTCGAACGTGCGGCGGAATACCGTGACCTGATTCAGGCGATTGGAACGCTTCGGACCAAGCAACGGGTCATGGCGAAAGATTTGCAAAATCGGGACGTCTTTGGTTACTATGTGGATAAGGGCTGGATGTGTGTTCAGGTTTTCTTTGTTCGTCAAGGCAAGCTCATTGAGCGGGATGTCAATCTCTTCCCCTACTACAATGATCCGGATGAGGACTTCTTGACCTATGTGGGACAATTCTATCAAGAAAAATCTCACCTGGTTCCCAATGAGGTGCTGATTCCGCAGGATATCGATGAAGAAGCCGTTAAGGCTTTGGTGGATACCAAGATTTTCAAGCCCCAACGTGGAGAGAAAAAACAACTGGTCAATCTAGCCATCAAAAATGCCCGTGTTAGTCTGGAGCAGAAGTTCAATCTGCTAGAAAAATCAGTCGAAAAGACCCAAGGAGCTATTGAAAATCTGGGACGCTTGCTCCAAATCCCGACCCCAGTCCGTATCGAGTCCTTTGATAACTCTAATATCATGGGAACCAGTCCTGTTTCAGCTATGGTGGTCTTTGTCAATGGCAAACCGAGTAAAAAAGACTACCGAAAGTACAAGATAAAAACGGTTGTTGGCCCAGATGACTATGCTAGTATGCGAGAGGTTATTCGCAGACGTTATGGCCGAGTTCAACGTGATGGTTTAACCCCGCCAGATTTGATTGTCATTGATGGGGGGCAAGGTCAAGTCAATATCGCTAAGCAAGTTATTCAAGAAGAGCTAGGTTTGGATATCCCAATTGCAGGTCTGCAAAAGAATGATAAGCACCAAACCCATGAATTGCTCTTTGGAGATCCGCTGGAAGTGGTGGAGTTGTCTCGCAATTCTCAGGAATTTTTCCTCCTCCAACGCATTCAAGATGAGGTACACCGCTTTGCTATCACTTTCCACCGCCAACTGCGCTCCAAAAATTCTTTTTCATCTCAATTGGATGGGATTGACGGTCTGGGACCTAAACGTAAACAGAATCTCATGAAGCATTTTAAATCTCTCACTAAAATCAAGGAAGCCAGTGTGGATGAAATTGTCGAAGTTGGGGTGCCAAGAGCAGTCGCAGAAGCTGTTCAGGGAAAGTTGAATCCGCAGGAAGAAGTGGAGTTGACTCAAGTAGCAGAAGAGAGAGTAAATTACCAAACGGAAGGAAATCATCATGAACCATAAAATCGCAATTTTATCAGATATTCATGGCAATGCGACGGCATTAGAAGCAGTGATTGCAGATGCTAAAGCACAAGGAGTCAGTGAATACTGGCTCATGGGAGACATTTTCCTCCCTGGTCCAGGTGCAAATGACTTGGTCGCTCTGTTAAAGGAACTTCCTATCACGGCAAGTGTTCGAGGCAATTGGGATGATTGTGTCCTTGAGGCTTTAGATGGGCAATATGGCTTGGAAGACCCACAGGAAGTCCAGCTCTTGCGTATGACGCAGTATTTGATGGAGCGAATGGATCCTGCAACGATTGACTGGCTGCGAAGCTTACCTATGCTAGAAAAGAGAGAAGTTGACGGACTGCGTTTTTCTCTTTCTCATAATTTGCCAAATAAGAACTATGGTGGTGACTTGCTAGTTGAGAATGATACAGAGAAATTTGACCAACTCCTAGATGATGAAGTTGATGTGGCAGTCTATGGTCATGTTCACAAGCAGTTGCTTCGTTACGGTAGCCAAGGGCAACAAATCATCAATCCAGGTACGATTGGCATGCCCTATTTTGATTGGGAGGCGTTAAAAAATCACCGTGCCCAGTATGCCGTGATAGAAGTGGAAGATGGAGAATTGGTAAACATTTTATTCCGAAAAGTTTCCTATGATTATGAAGCAGAGTTAGAATTAGCCAAATCCAAGGGGCTTCCTTTTATCGAAATGTATGAAGAACTACGCCGAGAAGACAATTATCGGGGGCACAATCTAGAACTCTTAGCTAGCTTAATAGAAAAGTATGGGTATGTAGAGGATGTGAAAGAATTTTTGGAGGCTATAAAGTCAGAATACAAGATAGACTAGTTTCTTTAAACCCCTGAAAATTAGTTGG
Organism: Streptococcus sp. FDAARGOS_256; assembly: GCF_002289235.2. Lineage (GTDB taxonomy): Bacteria > Bacillota > Bacilli > Lactobacillales > Streptococcaceae > Streptococcus. Next base: position 1,035,620 of record NZ_NTGM02000001.1, on the reverse strand, counting down.
AACTGGATGAGGGAATCCCTGACTTAAATGATGGATTTCGTTTGGTTACTCATCCTTGTTCCAATTTCTTTCTATGAAAAATCTCTGCAAGCTCTTTCAAAATATGGTAGAATGGATGCAGTAGAATTAGAAAAGGAAATCGATTATGAAATTTCTTGAATTAAATAAAAAACGTCATGCGACTAAGCATTTTACTGATAAACCAGTAGATCCCAAAGATGTGCGTACGGCTATCGAAATCGCAACCTTGGCCCCAAGTGCCCACAACAGCCAGCCATGGAAGTTTGTAGTCGTTCGTGAAAAAAATGCTGAACTGGCAAAGTTGGCATATGGTTCGAACTTTGAGCAGGTGTCAGCAGCACCTGTAACCATTGCCTTGTTTACCGACACAGATTTGGCTAAACGTGCTCGTAAGATTGCCCGAGTTGGCGGCGCTAATAACTTTTCTGAAGAGCAACTTCAATATTTTATGAAGAATCTGCCAGCTGAATTTGCGCGTTACAGTGAACAACAAGTCAGCGACTACCTAGCCCTCAATGCAGGTTTGGTTGCCATGAACTTGGTTCTTGCTCTGACAGACCAAGGAATCGGTTCTAACATTATTCTTGGATTTGACAAATCAAAAGCCAACGAAGTTTTGGACATTGAAGACCGATTCCGTCCAGAACTCTTGATCACAGTTGGATACACAGATGAGAAATTGGAACCAAGCTACCGCTTGCCAGTAGATGAAATTATCGAGAAGAGATAGGAAGAAAAAATGACAGTTATTGATTTTACAGCAGAAGTAGAAAAACGCAAAGAAGACCTCTTGGCTGACTTGTTTAGCCTTTTGGAAATCAACTCAGAACGTGATGACAGCAAAGCCGATGCTGAGCATCCATTTGGACCTGGTCCAGTAAAAGCCTTGGAAAAATTCCTTGAAATCGCAGACCGTGATGGCTATCCAACTAAAAATGTTGATAACTACGCAGGACATTTTGAGTTTGGTGAAGGAGAAGAAGTTCTCGGAATCTTTGCTCACATGGACGTGGTGCCAGCTGGTAGCGGTTGGGACACGGACCCTTATACACCAACTATCAAAGACGGTCGCCTTTATGCGCGTGGAGCTTCAGACGACAAGGGGCCTACAACAGCTTGTTACTATGGTTTGAAAATCATCAAAGAATTGGGGCTTCCAACTTCTAAAAAAGTTCGTTTCATCGTCGGAACAGATGAAGAATCAGGCTGGGCAGACATGGACTACTACTTTGAACATGTAGGACTTGCGAAACCAGACTTCGGTTTCTCTCCAGATGCTGAATTCCCTATCATCAATGGTGAAAAAGGGAATATCACAGAATATCTCCATTTTGCAGGTGAAAATACTGGTGCAGCTCGCCTTCACAGCTTCACAGGTGGTTTGCGTGAAAACATGGTACCTGAATCAGCAACAGCAGTCGTTTCAGGCGACCTGGCTGACTTGCAAGCTAAACTAGATACCTTTGTTGCAGAATACAAACTCAGAGGAGAAATTCAAGAAGATGCTGGCAAATACAAGGTCACCATCATTGGTAAATCAGCCCATGGTGCTATGCCTGCATCAGGTGTCAATGGTGCGACCTATCTTGCCCTTTTCCTCAGCCAGTTTGACTTTGCAGGACCTGCAAAAGACTACCTTAACATCGCTGGTAAGATTCTCTTGAACGACCATGAGGGTACAAATCTCAAGGTTGCTCATGTAGATGAAAAGATGGGTGCCCTTTCTATGAATGCCGGTGTCTTCCGCTTTGATGAAACAAGTGCTGACAATACCATTGCCCTCAACTTCCGTTATCCAAAAGGAACAAGTCCAGAGCAAATCCAGTCAGTTCTTGAAAACTTACCAGTTGCTTCTGTTAGCCTTTCTGAACACGGTCATACCCCTCACTATGTACCAATGGAAGATCCACTCGTTCAAACCTTGTTGAATGTTTATGAAAAACAAACTGGTCTCCAAGGTCACGAGCAAGTCATCGGTGGTGGTACCTTTGGTCGCTTGCTGGAACGTGGAGTTGCCTACGGTGCCATGTTCCCAGACTCTATTGACACCATGCACCAAGCTAATGAATTTATCGCCTTGGACGATCTCTTCCGAGCAGCAGCAATCTATGCAGAAGCTATTTATGAACTGATCAAATAAAATGATAGAAGTCTGAGATTGTATGCTTGGACTTCTTTTTGGAGGGAAAACAGATGTCTCAAATTGAAAGAATCAAGCAAGCCATTATGGCGGATCCGCAAAATACCAGCTATACAGAACGCGGAATCGAACCTCTCTTTGCGGCGCCAAAAACTGCCCGTATCAATATTGTCGGTCAGGCTCCTGGGCTTAAAACGCAAGAAGCTGGGATTTATTGGAAGGATAAGAGTGGCGATCGCTTGCGTGAGTGGCTAGGTGTGGATGAGGACACCTTTTACAATTCAGGTTATTTTGCTGTTTTGCCTATGGATTTCTACTTTCCAGGACATGGAAAATCAGGCGACCTTCCACCTCGTAAAGGCTTTGCCGAAAAATGGCACCCACAACTCCTCAAGGAATGTCCAAATATTGAATTGACCCTTTTGATTGGACAATATGCTCAGGCCTATTATCTTCATGAGAAGGTTAGTGGCAAGGTAACAGAGCGGGTAAAACATTACAAAGACCATTTGCCTGAGTATTTCCCCCTAGTTCACCCTTCTCCCCGTAATCAAATTTGGATGGCTAAAAATCCTTGGTTTGAGTCAGAAGTAGTGCCAGAGTTGAAAAAAAGAATTAAAACCATTTTAGGAGAAAAAGAATGAAAGATATTTCCTTCGATGCATTTTACCAGCTTTACCAGAATAGTTCACTTTCTGTGCTGGACGTGAGAGAAGTAGAAGAGTTCGAGATGCTTCATTTAGAAGGTGCTCGTAATTTACCTCTCAGTCAATTGGCTGATACTTATGAACAACTAGACAAAGACCAGCTTTACTACGTGATTTGTAAATCAGGAATGCGTTCAGCGCGTGCTTGTCAATTTCTAGCTGAACAGGGTTATGACGTTATCAATGTCCAAGGTGGAATGACGGCCTTTGAAAATCTTTAAATATATAGTGACAGATCCTAACCTTCCCTTGCTCGGTTCCAACTGAGTGAGGGATTTTGTTTTTAGATAATTCTTATTTTTAAAAATATTGAAAACATTCAATGATTAATTTTGGATACTTTTTTCAGAGTCTTAATCATGGTATACTAGGTCAGTATTTTAGAAATATGAAGGAGATTATTATGGCTAAAAAAGGTGCCCTAACAGGCTTGCTCCTGTTTGGAATATTTTTTGGTGCGGGAAACTTGATTTTTCCACCTTCTCTAGGTGCTTTGTCTGGAGAACAGTTTCTTCCTGCCATCGCAGGTTTTGTATTTTCGGGTGTCGGTATTGCCGTCTTGACACTTATTATTGGAACGCTAAACCCGAAAGGATACATTCACGAGATTTCTAAGAAAATCTCACCTTGGTTTGCGACGCTTTATCTTGCAGTCCTCTATCTATCGATTGGTCCCTTCTTTGCCATTCCGCGTACAGCCACAACAGCTTACGAAGTTGGGATTAGTCCCCTCTTGTCTGAAGCAAATAAAGGTCTAGGATTGATTATCTTTACCGTGCTGTATTTTGCGGCAGCGTATTTGATTTCACTCAATCCATCAAAAATCTTGGATCGAATCGGACGCATCTTAACGCCAGTCTTTGCTTTGTTGATCGTTATCTTGGTTGTACTAGGTGCCTTCAAATATGGTGGAACAAGCCCTCAAGCGGCTTCAGCTGTTTATCAAACTTCTGCTTTTGGGACAGGTTTCCTAGAAGGTTATAACACCTTGGATGCCCTTGCCTCAGTGGCTTTTAGTGTGATTGCTGTTCAAACATTGAAACAACTTGGATTCTCCAGTAAGAAAGAATACATTTCAACTATTTGGGTGGTTGGTATCGTTGTAGCTCTTGCCTTTAGCGCTCTTTATATCGGTTTAGGATTCCTTGGAAATCACTTTCCAGTACCAGCCGAAGCGATGAAGGGTGGAACACCAGGTGTTTATATCTTGTCACAAGCAACTCAGGAAATCTTTGGTTCAACAGCTCAACTCTTCCTTGCTGTTATGGTAACTGTAACCTGCTTCACAACGACAGTTGGCTTGATTGTGTCGACAGCAGAGTTCTTTAACGAACGTTTCCCACAAATCAGCTACAAGGTCTATGCCACTGCCTTTACCTTGATTGGATTTGCTATTGCAAATCTTGGACTTGATGCAATCATTAAGTATTCAGTGCCAGTACTGGTAATATTGTACCCAATCACCATCGCCATTGTGATGATTGTGATTGTTAATAAGTTTGTACCCCTATCAAAACCGGGCATGCAGTTAACTATTGGGCTTGTTACAGCTATTGCTCTTGCAAGCGTCCTTGGAAGTTCCTTTAAGATTGAGTTTCTAGAAAATCTGATTAATGCCCTTCCGTTTGCGTCAGCCTCTCTTCCATGGCTAGTGCCAGCTATTGTCGGAATCTTGCTTTCATTGGTTCTACCAAACAAACAAGAGAGTGATGTTTTTGAGATGGAATAAAAAAATTCTTGGTCATCGACCAAGAATTTTTTGTATGAGCACGACTCATTAGTTGGTTTGTTCAATATATCCAGCCTCTTTAAGCATTTTTCTAGTTTTTAGAAAACTTACACGGCTTCCAGAGCCAGAAACTTCATTTGGCATTGCTTTTTTCATCTCTTCGAGATTCACAACAGTCATGTCAACCTCCATGCTATGGATGACTTTTCCATCTTTGAATTCGATATTTTGTGTAATGCCTTTAAGTCCTTCCTCCTTTTTATAAGTTTTCACGATAAGTTCTTTAATCTCTTCTGCTGACTTGTCCAGTATTTCAGGGTCAAAAACATTATAGACTTCTTGTTTTACAACATCATCCCCCTTAACAGTGTATGTCAAGGTAGAAGTTCTTCCGGGATTGCTATTGTGAACAAAAATGTAGTTTTTTGTCTCATCTTTCTTTTCAGATGATTGTTGGCTGCTTTGTTTGGTCTCGCTTGACTGAGTTGTTTTGTCTTCTTTGCTACTGCTGCTAGCAGGTGTAGATGCTTGTTTGGAACATCCGAGCAGGAGGATAAGTGAAGCCACTAGGGCTAGTGAAGTTTTAAAAAGAGTTTTCATAGAATTTCCTTTCATGATCAAAGTATTTTGTATTATAACATGATTCTACTACAAAATCAACTAGACCTACCCTTTTATCTGAACTGACATTCCAATGAACAGAAACTAGTCAGACGATTAAAGTTTTGTCTCTATCTATTTCAAATAACTTTTATCCTATGGCTTTATAAGGGTGTGAAGTTTTAAATGCACTTTTTATGGGATTGGGAGGACTCTATTGGACTCATCGGTTAAGGATGTAATAAAATACCCCAAGAGTTAGAGTTGTGTCTAACTTTTGGGGTGGACCTACACTAGTCTATATGAAATTTTAGGAGATTAGTTCGTCTTTTCTGTGAACCCCATTTTTTCCAGTGCTTTTTTAGAGTTTGAGAAACTGACACGATTGCCGATACCAGAATATTCTTCAGGAAGTGCTTTTCTAAGTTCGCTAATGCTTGCAACTGAGAAATCAACTTCTAAATCTTGAACAACTTTTCCATCTTTGATTTCAATCGTTTGTTTAACACCTTTGAGTCCATTATAACCTTTGTACTTTTCTTCGATAAAACTCTTGACATCTTCTGGAGTTGCACCAAGGATTTCAGGATCAGCAATGTTATTAGCTGATTGCTTGATAACATTGTCCCCCTCTACAGTATAAACCAAGGTAGAAGTGATTCCAGAATTATTTTTGTTTACAAAGGTATGTGTCTTAGTTGTTTCCTTCTTTTCAGATGATTGTTGGCTGCTTTGTTTGCTCTCACTTGACTGAGTTGTTGTGTCTTCTTTGGTACTGCTGTTGGTAGGTGTTGATGCTTGTTTGGAACATCCGAGTAGGAGGACAAGTGAAGCCACAAGGGCTAGTGATACTTTAAAGTATGATTTCATATTTTTACTTTCCTTTCATAATCAAAGTATTTGTATTATAACATGAATCTATAGTGAAAGCAACTAAACACAGTTTTTCTCCTTTTGAGAAGGAGTCTGACTAGAAAAATGTTATAATGGTAGGAAAGAGGTGAAGAAATGAATCAGACTATAAACTATATCAAAGAACTAACCGCTATTGCATCTCCAACGGGCTTTACTCGTGAGATCTCAGACTATCTAGTCTATACTTTAGAGAAACTTGGTTACCAGCCTATTCGAACAGCTAAGGGTGGTGTCAATGTAACAATCAAAGGTCAAAACGATGAACAACATCGCTATGTAACTGCCCATGTGGACACACTCGGAGCCATTGTACGTGCTGTCAAACCTGATGGACGTCTCAAATTGGACCGGATCGGTGGTTTTCCTTGGAACATGATTGAGGGAGAAAACTGTACCGTTCATGTGGCTAGCACAGGTAAAACGGTATCTGGGACCATCCTCATCCATCAGACTTCTTGTCATGTCTACAAGGATGCAGGAACTGCAGAACGTACGCAGGACAATATGGAAGTGCGTTTGGATGCAAAAGTGACCAATGAAAAAGAAACCCGCGCCATGGGCATTGAGATCGGTGATTTTATCAGCTTTGACCCGCGAACTGTCGTGACAGAGACTGGTTTTATCAAGTCTCGTCACTTGGACGACAAGGTCAGCGCGGCAATTCTGCTCAATCTTCTTCGTGTTTATAAGGAGGAGGGAATTGAGTTGCCAGTAACAACTCATTTTGCCTTTTCAGTCTTTGAAGAGGTTGGTCACGGTGCCAACTCCAATATTCCAACTCAAGTGGTGGAATATCTAGCTGTAGATATGGGAGCTATGGGCGATGACCAGCAGACGGATGAGTATACAGTGTCTATCTGTGTCAAGGACGCTTCAGGCCCCTATCACTATGACTTCCGTCAACACTTGGTAGCTTTGGCGAAAGAGCAAGGTATTCCATTTAAGCTGGATATCTATCCATTTTATGGATCGGACGCTTCAGCAGCTATGTCAGCAGGAGCAGAGGTCAAACACGCCCTCCTTGGAGCTGGTATTGAATCCAGTCACTCTTACGAACGAACACACATTGATTCGGTCGTAGCGACTGAGCGTATGGTTGATGCCTATCTCAAGAGTGCATTGGTAGACTAATATGTGCTTGATTTGTCAAAGAATTGAATGGATCAAGGAAGGGGAAAATCCCTACTTTGTAAAAGAACTAGAAACAGGATATGTAGTTATTGGAGACCACCAATACTTTAAGGGCTATACCTTATTTTTAGCAAAAGATCATGTCACAGAACTCCACCATATGGAGACTTCTGTAAAACTTCGCTTTTTAGAGGAAATGAGTTTGGTCCAAGAAGCAGTCGCCAAAGCATTTGAGGCTGAAAAGATGAATATTGAACTCCTAGGAAATGGTGATGCCCACGCTCATTGGCATCTCTTTCCACGAAGAATAGGTGATATGAAGGGTCATGGATTGAATGGCCGTGGGCCAGTCTGGTGGGTGCCCTGGGAAGAAATGGCGGCAGAAGATTGCCAAGTGAAATCCCATGAGTTGGAACAAATGATTAAAGCCTTATCCGATGAATTAGAGAAGCACTTGGTCTAAGAGAGGAAGAAAAATGAAAAAAAGATACATCGTTTTATCTGGTTTGCTGGCAGTAACCCTAGCAGCATGTTCGCAAGAAAAACCTAAAAATGAAGAAAACACTCAAAAAACGGAACAAACTAGTCAACCTGAAGGAACTGTAGGAAGCAAATCCCAAGCCTCTAGTCAGAAGAAGGCAGAAGTTGTCAATAAGGGAGACTACTATAGTATTCAAGGAAAGTACGATGAAATCGTCATAGCTAATAAGCACTATCCTTTGTCAAAAGACTATAATCCAGGAGAAAATCCAACAGCTAAAGCAGAGTTGCTGAAGCTCATTGCAGCAATGCAAGCAGCTGGCTACCCAATCAGCGATCACTACAGTGGTTTTAGAAGTTATGAAACTCAAACCAAACTTTATCAAGACTATGTGAATCAAGACGGTAAGGAAGCAGCAGATCGCTACTCAGCACGCCCAGGTTACAGTGAACACCAAACAGGTCTTGCATTTGACCTTATTGGGACAGATGGAGATTTAGTTACTGAAGAAAAGGCGGCCCAGTGGCTCTTGGATCATGCGGCTGACTATGGCTTTGTTGTTCGCTATCTCAAAGGCAAGGAAAAAGAGACTGGCTATATGGCGGAAGAGTGGCATCTTCGCTACGTCGGAAAAGAGGCCAAAGAAATTGCTGCAAGTGGTCTCAGTTTGGAAGAGTACTATGGCTTTGAAGGCGGAGATTACGTCGATTAAAAAAGTAATTTTTCTCTTGCATTTTTAGATAAATAGTGTATAATGGAAAGGTATGTGTAAAGCATACTTGTGGGAGGTAAAAATCTTTAATTACCGCCAAAACCACAAAGGAGGATTTAAAAATGGCTAAAAAAGTCGAAAAACTTGTAAAATTGCAAATCCCTGCTGGTAAAGCTACACCAGCTCCACCAGTTGGACCTGCTCTTGGTCAAGCTGGTATCAACATCATGGGATTCACAAAAGAGTTCAACGCTCGTACAGCTGACCAAGCTGGTATGATCATTCCAGTTGTTATCTCAGTATACGAAGACAAATCATTTACTTTCGTTACAAAAACACCACCAGCTGCTGTTCTTTTGAAAAAAGCTGCAGGTGTTGAAAAAGGATCAGGTACACCTAACAAAACTAAAGTTGCTACAGTTACTCGTGCACAAGTACAAGAAATTGCAGAAACTAAGATGCCAGATTTGAACGCAGCAAACATTGAGTCTGCAATGCGTATGATCGAAGGTACTGCTCGTTCTATGGGATTCACTGTTGTTGACTAATCAATAACACCCCCAATATAACCCGCAAGACTTCATCATTTCGAGAAGTGACGTGGGAGATGAAAATCGATTGAACCACTTACAAGGAGAATAGAAAATGGCTAAAAAAAGCAAACAACTTCGTGCTGCTCTTGAAAAGATCGACAGCACAAAAGCATACAGTGTAGAAGAAGCTGTAGCACTTGCAAAAGAAACTAACTTTGCAAAATTTGACGCAACTGTAGAAGTTGCTTACAACTTGAACATCGACGTTAAAAAGGCTGACCAACAAATCCGTGGAGCAATGGTATTGCCAAACGGTACTGGTAAAACTTCACGCGTTCTTGTTTTCGCACGTGGTGCAAAAGCTGAAGAAGCAAAAGCTGCTGGTGCAGATTTTGTTGGTGAAGATGACCTTGTTGCAAAAATCAACGACGGTTGGTTGGACTTCGACGTAGTTATCGCTACACCTGACATGATGGCTCTTGTTGGACGTCTTGGACGTGTCCTTGGACCACGTAACTTGATGCCAAACCCTAAAACTGGTACTGTAACAATGGATGTTGCTAAAGCAGTTGAAGAGTCTAAAGGTGGTAAAATCACTTACCGTGCTGACCGTGCGGGTAACGTTCAAGCAATCATCGGTAAAGTATCATTTGAAGCTGAAAAATTGGTTGAAAACTTCAAAGCTTTCAACGAAACAATCCAAAAAGCAAAACCAGCTACAGCTAAAGGAACTTACGTAACAAACTTGACTATCACAACTACTCAAGGTGTTGGTATCAAGGTTGACGTAAACTCACTTTAATCAGTAGTTTATATCAGAGAACGAGTGCGAAAGTGCTCGTTTTTTTGATGATAAGTTCACTCCAGGAAAAATAACTCCATTAATAACCTGATGGAGCAAGAGAATAGTGCTTTTCCTCTTCTTCTTTCACAGAAAATGTGGTATAATAGAGAGTAAAAAACTTTGAAAGAAAGAAAAAGATGAATTTAAAAGATTATATCGCAACGATTGAAAATTATCCTAAGGAAGGTATTACCTTCCGTGATATCAGCCCTTTGATGGCAGATGGAAATGCTTATAGCTACGCTGTTCGTGAAATTGTTCAGTATGCAACTGACAAGAAAATCGACATGATTGTGGGACCAGAGGCTCGCGGATTTATTGTTGGCTGTCCCGTTGCCTTTGAGTTGGGGATTGGCTTTGCACCTGTTCGTAAACCAGGAAAATTGCCACGTGAAGTCATTTCAGCTGACTATGAAAAAGAGTACGGTATTGATACCTTGACCATGCACGCGGATGCCATCAAACCAGGTCAACGCGTTCTCATCGTAGATGACCTCTTGGCGACAGGTGGTACTGTCAAGGCAACCATTGAAATGATTGAAAGACTTGGCGGAGTTGTAGCCGGTTGTGCGTTCTTGATTGAACTTGATGAGCTTAAAGGCCGTGAAAAAATCGGAGATTACGATTACAAGGTACTTATGCATTATTAATGAAAAACAGTCCTTGGGGCTGTTTTCTCTTCATCTGCTATATAAACAAACTATAGCTAGTTAGAGAAAAACTATAATTGAAAACTATATCTTCTTGCAGTATAATAAAAGGACTAAGTGTTTGAGATTTGACTTCAAACACATTCAATTATTTCTAAAAGAGTACAGTTAGGAGAAGGTTATGCCGATTAGAATTGATAAAAAATTGCCAGCTGTTGAGATTTTACGGACAGAGAATATCTTTGTCATGGATGATCAACGTGCGGCCCACCAAGATATCCGTCCCTTGAAAATTTTGATTTTAAACCTAATGCCCAAAAAAGTGGTCACAGAGACCCAGTTGTTACGGCATTTAGCAAATACTCCTTTGCAATTGGACATAGACTTTCTCTATATGGAGAGCCACCGTTCCAAGACGACTCGTGCAGAGCATATGGAGACTTTTTATAAAACTTTTCCTGAAGTCAAGGACGAGTATTTTGATGGGATGATTATCACAGGGGCTCCGATTGAGCATTTACCATTTGAGGAAGTGGACTATTGGGAGGAATTCAGTCAGGTGCTTGAGTGGTCCAAGACCCATGTCTATTCGACCCTTCATATCTGCTGGGGTGCCCAAGCAGGTCTTTATGCTCGCTATGGAGTTGATAAACACCAGATGGAGCAGAAATTGTCAGGCATTTACCCGCAGGATACCTTGAAAGAGGGCCATCTTCTCTTTCGTGGTTTTGATGATAGCTATGTAGCTCCCCATTCTCGTTATACAGAAATCTATAAGGAAGAGATATTAGGAAAAACCAATCTGGAAATCCTCTCTGAGGGAGAACAAGTCGGCGTTTCTATTTTAGCCAGTCGGGATCTTCGTGAGATTTATAGTTTTGGTCATTTAGAATATGACCGTGATACTCTAGCAAAAGAGTATTTTCGTGATTGTGAGGCAGGACTTAATCCTCATATTCCAGAAAATTACTTCAAAAATGATGATGTGAATGAGACACCGTGTCTCTGTTGGTCTTCATCAGCTGCCCTCTTTTTCAGCAATTGGGTAAACTATGCAGTTTATCAAGAAACCCCTTTTGATTGGAGAAAGGTAGAGGATGATGCGGCTGCATTTGGATATCTATAAGAGGAATTATGACATATTTTGACGCTTTTAAATCAGGGAACTTGGTTTTGCCAAGTGCCCTGCTCTTGCATTTTAAGGAACTCTTTCCTTCCAGCGAAGATTTTCTCGTCTGGCAATTTTTCTATTTACAAAATACCACAGCCCTAGGAGATGTTTCGCCTAGTCAGATTGCTGAAATCATTGGGAAAGAGGTTGCAGATGTCAACCAATCTATTTCAAATTTGACTGAAAATGGTTTGCTACAATATCGGACCATTGAACTAAATGGGGAAATTGAGCTGATTTTTGATGCTAGTTTGGCTTTTGAACGCTTGGATAGCTTACTAGATAGCCAAACTCCAGCTACAACAGTCCCAAACCCGCAGAATCAGTTGAAGGATCTGGTTGAAACTTTTCAGCAGGAATTGGGACGCTTATTAACACCATTTGAAATCGAAGATCTTTTTAAGACTGTCAAAGAAGACGGAGTTAAGGCGGATTTGATCAAGGAAGCTCTCCGAGAGGCCGTTCTCAATGGCAAGCCAAACTGGAAATATATTCAGGCAATCCTACGAAACTGGCGCCATGAAGGTATTCAGTCTGTGACTCAGGTAGAGGCCAAACGAGCAGAGCGAGAAGTCAACAATCCCAAACAAGTTCAGGCTTCGGCTGATTTCCTCGATGCCATGAATTTGTGGCAAGATTAGTCGCTTGAAAAATCTTGAAAATTAGAGTAAGGTTTGCAAGCTCCTTATAAATATGATAGAATAATAGTGAATAAAATGAAAAAAGAGGTATGTGAAATGTCACGTAAACCATTTATCGCTGGTAACTGGAAAATGAACAAAAATCCAGAAGAAGCAAAAGCATTCGTTGAAGCCGTTGCATCAAAACTTCCTTCATCAGACCTTGTTGAAGCAGGTATCGCAGCTCCAGCTCTTGATTTGACAGCTGTTCTTGCTGCTGCTAAAGGTTCAAACCTTAAAGTTGCTGCTCAAAACTGCTACTTTGAAAATGCAGGTGCTTTCACTGGTGAAACTAGCCCACAAGTTTTGAAAGAAATCGGTACTGACTACGTTGTTATCGGTCACTCAGAACGTCGTGACTACTTCCATGAAACTGACGAAGATATCAACAAAAAAGCAAAAGCAATCTTTGCAAACGGTATGCTTCCAATCATCTGTTGTGGTGAGTCACTTGAAACTTACGAAGCTGGTAAAGCTGCTGAATTCGTAGGTGCTCAAGTATCTGCTGCATTGGCTGGATTGACTGCAGAACAAGTTGCTGCATCCGTTATCGCTTATGAGCCAATCTGGGCTATCGGTACTGGTAAATCAGCTTCACAAGACGATGCACAAAAAATGTGTAAAGTTGTTCGTGACGTTGTAGCTGCAGACTTCGGTCAAGAAGTTGCGGACAAAGTTCGTGTTCAATACGGTGGTTCTGTTAAACCTGAAAACGTTGCTTCATACATGGCTTGCCCAGACGTTGACGGTGCCCTTGTTGGTGGTGCGTCACTTGAAGCTGAAAGCTTCTTGGCATTGCTTGATTTTGTAAAATAATCTCAGTTATTCCAGACAGTCTGCTAAGACTGTCTTTTTTTTAAAGACTGTATATTTTTCTTAAATTATCAGTCAATTACAACTTTTTTAATATGGGTTAATTTTCTTGCTTTTGTCTACTAGGAGTAGTATACTGAGATAGTAATCAATAAATATGGTTGCAAAAATAATATTATGAGGTGATCAATATGGTTGAATTGAAAAAAGAAGCAGTAAAAGACGTAACAACATTATCTAAAACAGCGCCAGTAGCATTGGCAAAAACAAAGGAAGTATTGAACCAAGCAGTAGCAGACTTGTATGTGGCTCACATTGCCCTTCACCAAGTTCACTGGTATATGCGTGGTCGTGGTTTCCTCGTATGGCATCCAAAAATGGATGAATACATGGACAGCCTTGATGGCTATCTTGACGAAATCAGTGAACGTTTGATCACTCTTGGTGGCAAACCTTACTCAACTTTGACAGAATTCCTTCAACACAGTGAAATCGAAGAAGAAGAAGGAGAATTCCGTAACGTTGAAGAAAGCTTGGAACGTGTTCTAGCGATTTATCGCTACCTTATCGCTCTTTTCCAAAAAGCTTTGGATGTGACTGATGAAGAAGGCGATGATGTTACAAACGATATCTTTGTTGGTGCTAAGGCTGAACTTGAGAAAACAGTTTGGATGCTTGCAGCAGAACTTGGACAAGCTCCTGGTTTGTAAAATATAGTTGCTACCCCTTTTATCATGAGGTACCTGATAAGTGCCCATGACCAATCATCTTTTAAAAGTCATGTAACTGTAAACAGTTGCATGATTTTTTTGTTTGCTGGACTTAGGACACATTGTCAAAAGTAGGATTTTACGGTATAATAGTTGCTGTTCAATAACATATGAATTTTAAAGAATAATTGTTAGTTTAAGGAGGACTTATGAACAACTTACCAAATTGCCCAAAATGTAATTCAGAATATGTCTACGAAGACGGAAGTCTCTTGGTCTGCCCAGAGTGTGCCTATGAGTGGAATCCTGCAGAAGTTGCAGAAGTAGAAGAAGGTGTTGTTGCTATCGATGCCAATGGAAATAAATTGGCTGACGGCGATACTGTAACCTTAATCAAGGACTTGAAAGTAAAAGGTGCGCCAAAGGATTTGAAACAAGGAACTCGCGTTAAAAATATCCGTATCGTAGAAGGTGACCACAACATCGACTGTAAGATTGATGGTTTTGGAGCTATGAAACTCAAGTCAGAATTTGTTAAGAAAATCTAGCCATGAAACTGAATTATAAATTTATCTTTTATAGTCGTGTGCTCTTGTTTTTAGCGGCATTTACAGGAGTTTATTTGGAGATTACCAAGCACGGTGGCTTTGGTATGCTCCTTTACTACACAGTGTTGTCCAATCTTTTGGTAACGATTTTCACGGGTTATCTACTCCGTGTGATGAGCCGTTCAGGTGAAAATTGGCAAAGTCCGACCTTGCTTCGTCTCAAGGGTGGTGTTACCATGAGTATCATGATTACCTGTGTGATTTACCATTTTATGCTTGCTCCGATCGCGACAGACTTTTACCGTGTGGAAAATTTCCTTTGCCACTATATCGTTCCACTCTGGTTTTTAGCCGACACCCTCTTCTTCGATAAACGGGGTCAATACAAGATCTGGGATCCAGTCTTGTGGACCATCTTGCCCTTGATTTATATGATTTTTGCCTTGTTTAATGGCTTGGTCTTAAAACTCAATATTCCGAATTCCAAGGACAATCCCTTCCCTTATTTCTTTTTAAATGTGAACAAGGGTTGGGACGTGGTTATCAAATGGTGTTTGATCATTTTTGCGGCCTATATGGTTGCAGGCTTCATCTTCTATCTGATCAAGCAAATCAAGCGAAAATAGTCTTCCTATTAGGAAAGTTAGGACGGAGTCTCTAGTTCAATCGGGCTCCTTCTTTTCTTGCCATCTTCCTTTTAAAAGGATCAACAGTGAGAAATATACAGAAAGAAAATTCATGAAACAATATTTAGAACGGGCTAGTATTTTGGCCCTCTCCCTCGTTTTGATTACCTCCTTCTCCATCTCAAGTGCTCTGCCAGCCATGTTTGACTACTATCAAGGCTATCCCAAAGAACAAATCGAGCTCCTGGTCAGTCTTCCTTCTTTTGGAATTATGATTATGCTGGTTTTAAATGGGTTTTTGGAGCGGTTATTTCCTGAGCGACTTCAGATTAGTCTAGGACTTCTCATCCTTTCTATCGGTGGAACTGCCCCTTTCTGGTATCAGGAGTACAACTTTGTCTTTGCGATGCGGATTTTATTTGGCTTGGGTGTTGGAATGATTAATGCCAAGGCCATTTCCATCATTAGCGAACGCTATCATGGAAAGACACGGATCCAGATGTTGGGTCTTCGCGGATCAGCAGAAGTTGTCGGGGCATCGATTTTGACTCTAGTGGTAGGTCAACTCTTATCCTTGGGATGGACAGTGACCTTCTTGGCCTACAGTGCAGGATTTTTAGTATTGATCCTTTATCTGCTCTTTGTCCCTTATGGGAAAGAAAAGAAAGAAACAAAGAAAAAAGAGGCCGAAACAACTCGTTTGACAGGACAGATGAAAGGCTTGATTTTTCTATTAGCTGTCGAAGCAGCAGTTGTTGTCTGCACCAACACAGCTATCACCATTCGTATTCCTAGTCTGATGGTGGAAAGAGGTCTAGGGGATGCCCAGTTATCGAGCTTGGTTTTAAGTATCATGCAGTTGATTGGTATCTTGGCAGGTGTGAGTTTTTCTTTCTTTATCTCTCTGTTTAAAGAAAGGTTGCTCCTTTGGTCAGGTATCACCTTTGGATTGGGGCAGATTGTGATTGCCTTGTCTCCGTCATTGGGTGTGATGGTAGTTGGAAGTGTTGTGGCAGGTTTTTCTTACAGTGTGGCCTTGACCACTGTCTTTCAGCTTCTTTCCGAAAGGATCCCAGCCAAGCTCCTTAATCAGGCAACATCTTTTGCAGTGCTAGGATGTAGCTTTGGGGCCTTTACGACACCTTTCATTCTTGGGGCGATTGGCTTGGTGACTCAAAACGGTATGTTGGTCTTCACCATTTTAGGATGTTGGTTGATTGTCACTTCTATCTTTGTTATGTACGTACTTCAAAAGAGAGCTTAGGATTAATTTCCTAAGTTTTTCTTTCTGGGAATTTTGTACCCAGACAATTATTGGTTTTTAAACTTGTTTACACTTTTATTTCCTGATAAAATAGAAGTTATGACAAGATATAAAGCAATCATTTCCTATGATGGTTATGGCTTTGCCGGTTTTCAGCGCCAGCCTCATGCGAGGAGCGTTCAAGAGGAAATTGAGAAAACCTTAACGAGACTCAATAAGGGGCAAGCCATCACTGTTCACGGTGCTGGTAGGACGGATAGTGGGGTTCATGCTCTTGGTCAGGTTATTCATTTTGACCTGCTCTATCAGATGGATGAGGAAAAACTCCGTTTTGCTCTGGATACCCAGTCTCCAGAAGATATTGATGTGATTTCAATTGAGATTGTGGCAGATGATTTTCATTGCCGTTATGCCAAGCACAGCAAGACCTATGAGTTTATCGTGGATAGAGGACGTCCCAAAAATCCTATGCGTCGTCACTACGCTACTCACTTTCCCTATCCGCTCGACGTGGAGCGGATGCAGATGGCAATCAAAAAGCTAGAGGGAACTCATGATTTTACCGGGTTTACAGCATCTGGAACCAGTGTAGAGGACAAGGTTCGAACCATTACAGAAGCCAGTCTTAGTGTTGATGAGACAGGGCAGTTTTTGACCTTTAGCTTTTCAGGGAATGGTTTCTTGTATAAGCAGATTCGCAATATGGTGGGAACGCTGCTCAAAATCGGAAATAATCGAATGCCAGTTGAGCAGATTGACTTGATTTTGGAGAAGAAGGACAGGCAGCTAGCAGGTCCAACAGCGGCACCGAATGGCTTGTATTTAAAGGAGATTCGTTATGAAGAATAATCGTATTTTAGCCCTTTCTGGGAATGATATTTTTAGTGGTGGTGGTTTGTCAGCTGATTTGGCTACCTATACCTTGAACGGCTTGCATGGCTTTGTAGCAGTGACTTGTTTGACGGCCTTGACTGAAAAGGGCTTTGAAGTCTTTCCAACTGACGATGCCGTTTTTCAACATGAATTGGATAGCTTGCGTGATGTGGAATTTGCAGGGATTAAGATTGGTCTTCTCCCTACTGTCAGTGTGGCTGAGAAAGCCTTGAACTTTATCAAGCAACGTCCAGGAGTGCCTGTTGTATTGGATCCCGTCTTGGTCTGCAAGGAAACGCACGATGTGGCTGTCAGTGAACTCTGTAAAGAGTTGATTCTCTTTTTCCCTCATGTCAGTGTGATTACGCCAAATCTTCCTGAAGCAGAATTGTTGGCGGGTCAGGAAATCAAAACTTTGGAAGATATGAAAGCTGCAGCGCAGAAATTGCATGATTTAGGAGCGCCAGCAGTCATTATCAAGGGAGGCAATCGCCTTAGTCAGGACAAGGCTGTGGATGTCTTTTATGATGGACAAAATTTTACAGTTCTAGAAAATCCTGTCATTCAAGGTCAAAATGCTGGTGCAGGTTGTACCTTTGCCTCAAGCATCGCCAGTCACTTGGTTAAAGGGGATGAACTTTTACCAGCAGTAGAGAGCTCAAAAGCTTTCGTTTACCGTGCTATTGCACAAGCAGATCAATATGGAGTAAGACAATATGAAGCAAACCAAAACAACTAAAATCGCCCTTGTATCCCTTTTAACTGCCCTTTCTGTGGTCCTAGGCTATTACTTGAAAATTGGAACGCCAACAGGAATGCTGACTCTCTTGGATGCAGGTGTTTTCTTTACAGCCTTTTACTTTGGCAGTAAAGAAGGAGCCATCGTTGGAGGACTAGCAGGTTTTCTGATTGACCTTTTATCAGGCTTTCCACAGTGGATGTTCTTTAGCTTGGTAAACCATGGCTTGCAAGGATTTTTTGCAGGTTTTAAAGGGAAATGGCAATGGCTGGGCTTAGTCTTGGCTACAATCGTCATGGTAAGTGGCTATGCTCTAGGTTCTACCCTAATGAATGGCTGGTCCGCAGCCTTACCAGATATTCTTCCAAACTTCCTGCAAAATACCTTGGGGATGGTTGTGGGGTTTGTAGTCTTTCAGAGCGTCAAGAAGATAAAATAAAAAGTCAGCTCAATAAGCTGACTTTTTGCTTGTCTCTAAGTTTAATCAAAATAAAGCAAATCTTTGCTGGTGTTGGTAAAGAGGTCAAATCCATCCTTAGTGACAACACCACAGTCTTCGATACGAACACCGACTTTACCAGGGATATAGATACCTGGTTCAACAGAGAAGCACATGCCTTCTTCGATGACCATGTCATTTCCTTCCATGATAGATGGGAATTCGTGGACATCCATACCGATACCGTGACCGAGACGGTGGTTAAAGTACTCACCGTAACCAGCTTTTTCGATGACTTCACGGGCAGCGCGGTCTACTTCATGAGCAGTCACACCAGGTTTGATAAAGTCAAGAGCAGCTTGTTGGGCTTCAAGGGTCAAGTTGTAAATATCTTTCTTGAATTGGTCTGGTTTGCCGACAGCGACTGTACGAGTCATGTCTGAGGCGTAGCCATTGACCATAACACCGAGGTCAAAGAGGAGAAGGGCGTCTTTTTCGACCTTGTTTGCACCAGGAATTCCGTGTGGATTTGCAGCATTATCACCAGTCAAGACCATGGTATCAAAACTCATTTCATAGCCTTCACGTTTTAAGGCGAAGTCGATTTGTGCGATAATATCTGTCTCTGTTTTATCAAGAGAGATATTGTCAAAACCAACCTTGACAGCCTTGTCCGCATAGAGTCCTGCAACCATCATTTTTTGAACTTCGTCAGCTGATTTGATGAGGCGCATGCGTTGGATACGAGGAGTGAGGTTTTCAAACTCAGCAGTTTCAAAGACCGTTTTCAAGCCATGATATTTTGTCAAGATAAGATTGTCAAACTCGACAGCGACACGTTTGAAGTCAAGCTGTGGAAGAGCATCTTTCATTTTTTGCCATGGATTTTCAGAATCTACATAGCCCACAACTGGGAAGGAAACAGTGCTGCTTGCACGCTCCACTTCAAGGGCTGGGACGAAGAGAAGAGGTTCCTGATTTGCTAGGACAAAGAGGAACATTTGGCGTTCATGGGGATCACTGTAAAAGCCAGTGAGGTAATTGATTGTGACGGGGTCAGATACGACAGCGACGTCTAGTTTTTCTGATTCAAGATATGTTAGGATTTGTTGTAATTTAGACATATGCTACCTTCTTTCTACCCCTCTATTTTGGCAAAAAAAGAGAGAAAATGCAAGGGAGAAGGGTAAAAGAACAGACAAAAAGAACTCCGACAAGATAACGGAGTTCTTTGGTCTAGTTTTCCTTAGTTTAAGAAAAGTCAGCCTTGCTTTTGACGTCGCTGTATTCTTCAGCGATTTCTTGGCTGAGAATGTCCTCATAGGCAGGGAGCTGGATGTCCTGTCCGTATTTTTTCTTGAGAGCAGTAGTGACTAAGCGATAAGCTAGATTGGCATTACGAGAGAGGATAGGCCCGTGGAAGTAGGAACCAAAGACATTCTTGTAATGAACCCCTTCGCCGATCTTTTCTTCGTTGTTTCCATTTCCATAGATAACCAATCCCAGTGGTTTTTGGTCATCTGAGAGGAAGGTACGGCCCTGGTGATTCTCAAATCCATAGTAGGTTTCATCGAAGTCTTCATTGTGAATTTTGATGTCACCGATAAAGCGATTATTGGTCTGGTTGAGGGTGTAGTGGCCCATGACACCGAGCCCTTCGATGCGTTTCCCTGAAGCCTCAACATAATATTGCCCCAATAGTTGGAAACCACCGCAGATAGCGAGAACTACTCCGTCGTTTTGGATGTAGTTGTCAATGCTCTCTTTTTTAGCAGGTAGGTCGTCTGCAATGATGCTCTGTTCAAAGTCTTGACCACCGCCGAAAAAGGCAATATCATAGTGATTTTCATCAAATTTATCATGAAGAGAAACGATGTCAACCGTCACATGTGCCCCCAGTTTTTCAGCCACATACTTGAGCATGAGGATGTTTCCATTGTCCCCATAGGTATTCATGAGGTTTCCATAGAGGTGGGCGATGTTGAGCTGATAAGGGTAGTTGCCAGCTTTTGAGGAAAGTGAAGTATAAACCATTAGTTCATCTCCTTTCTAACAATCTGACGACTAGCCAGCAGTTCGCGGAATTCAAGCATAGCAGTATAGGTAGCCAGGATATAGGCATGCTTACAATCTTGGTTCTCAATGGTTTTGAGAACTTGCTCCAGATTGCTTGTCTCAGTGATTTTATCAGCTGGATAGCCAGTCACTCGTAAACGGCGAGCGATTTCAGAATGACGAACACCGCCAGCGTTGATTTCAGGAATGTCCATGTCAGTGATTTGTTCAAAGTCAGCATCCCAGATCCAGCTAGTGTCAATTCCGTCTGCATAGTTGGCATTGAGGAGGACAGATAGGCTAAATGGATAAGGAGCTAGTTTAATCATCTCGATGGCTTGAGTTGCACCGACTGGATTTTTAATCAAGACAAGGGTGCATTCCTTATCACCGATATGGAAGGTTTCCTGGCGTCCAAAGACAGCACGGCTCTTGTCAAATCCTTGCTTGATCCGTTGCGAATCTGCGCCAAGGAAACGGGCAATAGCAACTGCAGCAAGGGCATTGTAGATATTATAGAGTCCACCGATTTGGATGCCGTATTCTTGGCCGTCGATGATAAAGCGAGAACGATTGTTGGTCAACTCAACCAGTTCTGTCAGACGGTAGTCCAAGTCAGGTCGTTTGCAACCACAATTTTCACAGATATAGGCACCCAAGTTGGCATAGGTATTGTGCTCATATTTGAGGATGCCTTGACAGTCAGGGCAGAGAATCCCTTCGGTATTGTAGTGAGCCAGTTGGGCTGGTCCTTTTTCCAAGTCAAAACCAAAATACTGAACAGGATTTGGAATAGCTGGCTTGTAGAAAAGCGGACTGTCACCGTTGAGGAGAACTGTAGCCGTAGGCACTTTACGAATGGCATCCAAGATCATGTTATAAGTTGTGTAAATTTCACCGTAGCGGTCCATCTGGTCACGGAAAATATTGGTGATCACAAAAAGGCTAGGATGGATGTAGTCACAAATACGAGATAGACTGGCCTCGTCAATTTCGAGGACAGCAATGTTTTTCCCAGTTTTAGAAGATTTGGCAGTCAAGAAAGTTGTCGTAATCCCTGTGATCATATTGGCACCGCTTGGATTGGTCAGAACCTGACCATAAACCTCTTTTAAAATGCCGACAGTGAGGGCAGTTGTCAGGGTTTTCCCGTTGGTTCCAGTGACCACGACAATCTCGTAGTTCTTAGCTAGATGTTGTAAAATATCTTTATCAAATTGAAGGGCAAGTTTTCCTGGGAGAGTACTTCCACGGCCAAGACGGCTCAAGATGAAGTGAGATGAATGCCCAGCTAGGAGGCCCAAAGTAGTTTTTAATTTCATGTTTCTATTATATCATACTGCGCCCAGCAGTCCAATAACTAAAGTAACCTCTAAGATCAACTAAAGAAGTAACCTTAGAAGTGCTTTTTAGGTTCTGATTAAACCAAACCAATCAAATACAATATCTTTGGATTTGATAACTTTGGCAACTTTAAGAAATAAATCTTTCTCACTCTGAACATAAGAAAGGAGAGGACATCGATTATCCCCTACAGGTTTTAAAATTTCATTAATCCATTATAACTGACAAAGATACCTAGCTTTTGGGATTTAGATCATTTTTTGGAAAGTCTCTTTTATAATAAATTACGAATTTTTTCTTTTATAAATGCGTTAAGAGGATAGTGTTTATCAAGATATTCTAGGAGTGCCTGAGCAGATTCAGAAATTCGTTCGTAACCTTGCAAAAAGTGAGGCAATTGTTTGGCCTCGTTTGGATAACCTTTTTCAAATCTTCTGTTGCTGTTAAAAATATCTATAAAATCAGATTTAGAAGTTTTTTCCAAATTGATTAGTTCGGTCCAAAGCTTGACGGATCTGTTTTGGATGAAATCATAAGCAGCCAATTTTTCCCCTCGTTGATAGCGACCTAGTCCTATATATAGGTTGCATAAAATTTCTCCCAACAGCCATTCGCGGTCTCTATTTTCTTTTGATGGCAATCTTTGTGGCCGGCAGATTGTTTCATCAAAACCGACCTCCTTCCAGATAATCTTGCCTTCAGCGAAGGGAATGTTTACTAGTTCATGAGCTTCAAAGACAGCAAATTCACAAAAAACATCATCTTCAAATAGAACTTTATGTCCGTCTACTGTATTTTGGTAGTGAAATGCAATTGGTTCTAGATTACTTAACCAAGTTAGATCCTGGATATAGGCCTGCTTGTAGCCATCTTTTACAATAACAAAAAAATCCAAATCTGAGTATTGATCCAATCGGTCTCTTTCTACTCCGCAAGAACCAAGTGCCAGCAAAGCTAGTGCTTGTCTAGAATCTTTTAGAGACTGACCAATATCATCTAGTCTTTGTAACAGTAATTCTGTTTTATTCATAATCGTTACCTCATTATTTCTTGTTTACAGACATTATATCGTTAATGTTTTCGAAAGTCAATTTCATCCCATACCAAATATATACTAATGTAATATGGGATTTCTTTCGATATTTTTTACAATGATAAAGTTTAAACATTTTGCAGGGTATTGCTCATATTATCAAGAATGAAGAAATTTGAAGTATCCTTTGATTGATTAGAAAGTAATTCTTATCTTTAAAAAGATTAAATGATTTGGAAAATATTTGAGAAGAAAAAATATATCGACTTAGCCATCAATTTGCAAACGGTAAAACCTTTCCACAAACGATGAAAATACACATACGACCCGCGCAAAGAGTGGATAATTTATTAATTAGGCATGAAACAATCATTGCAAAATATACTTTTTAAATTACCCATAAAACGATGAGCTGAAGCGAGTTATTCAAAGTCATATGTATTGCTGATATTTGAAAGAGTGACCTGAGACTCAATATATAATTAGGACTGCTAAGTAAAGTTTGGATATTATCATAAAAGAAAGAAAAGACAGATTTGAGATTTCGTAGAAGCAAAAACAGCCCGACGAGGGCTGTTAGCTAACAAATCAGTCTCAACTTAAATCGCAAACAAGTCATTCAAGTTCTCAGCCAAGGTTGGGTGAGTGAAGATTTGTTTTGTGAAGTAAGTGTAAGGGATCTTGTTGTCCATGGCAACAGTGATAATGTTGATGATTTCTTGAGAACCTTCTGAGAAGATGCTTGCTCCAAGAATTTCTTTTGTTTCAGTGTTGACAACTGCTTTGAAGGCTCCGCGAAGGTCTCCGTTTACGTGACCACGAGGCATGGCAGCAACAGGGATTTCCTTCACTGCGTATGGAAGTTTCAAATCAGCTGCTTGGCTTTCCGTCAAACCAACTTGTGAAAGTGCAGGTGTGATGAACATGGTGTTTGGCACATTGAGACGGTCTTCAAGAGTGTAGCTGCCATCTCCAGCAAGGTAGCTGTAGACAACACGGAAGTCATCAAGTGAGATGTAGGTAAATTGAGGACCACCGTTGACGTCTCCAACTGCGAAGACACCAGGAACGTTTGTTTGACAATGTTTGTCTACTTTAATAGCACCACGTTCAGTTAGTTCAATATCTGTATTTTCAAGTTGAAGTGGTTCTACGTTTGGTTTACGTCCAGTTGCGTAGAGAAGGGCATCGAAACGGTAAGTTTCGTTTTCAGTTACGACAAGGACTTGGTCACCGTCGTTTTTGATTTCAGTAGTACGGATGTTTTGAAGCAATTCAATACCGTCTTCTTCCATGTATTGTTTAGCAAGAGCTGCGATGGAAGGTTCTGCACGAGGTAGGAAAGTATCCAAGGCATCTAGGACTGTAACTTTGCTTCCAAGTTTGTTGTAAAGACCTGCAAATTCAAGACCGATATTTCCGCCACCAAGGACACCAAGTTTTTCAGGCAATTTGTCCAAGTTTTGAATACCAGTCGAGTCAAAGACATTCTTACTTGTAGCAAGTCCAGGGATTGGCAAGACGTTTGAAACGGCACCGGTATTGATAACGATAGTTTCAGCAGTCAGTTCTTGTTTTTCATCACCAGCTTGGATTTCGATGACTTTGTTTGAAAGGAAGTGAGCTTCCGCATCAAAGATATCCACGCCTGTACCAGCAACAGTCGCATAGTTTTTACCGTTGAGGCGACTAGTGATGGTATTTTTGGTAGCAATGACTTCTTCAAAAGACAAATCTTTCTCAGCAGCAACTAGCAAGGTTTTAGTTGGGATACAACCAATGTTGATACAAGTTCCGCCGTACATAGCCTTACTACGTTCGATAAGGGCAACTTTTTTGCCAGCTGAAGCTAATTTACCAGCTAGTGTTTTCCCAGCCTTACCAAATCCGATAACGATTAAATCATATGTTAACATTTATAGTCCTCCTATTCGATTTTCATTCTAGCATAAGAAAACACTTTTTGCACAAATCTGCTACGGGAAATGGAGTGAGTTTGAAATGCTCCCTTCAAATCCTTTGAAAAACCAGTTTCAGGCCACTTTACTGTTAGAAAATCGTTTACATGATTTTCCTAAAGAATTCTACTATCTTTTGCTTCTCTCTTGTGTTATACTAGATAGGTTGCAAAGAAACTCGTACTTTTCTTTCGTGGAAAAGAAGCAACACGGTATCTCTTTTTTGTAGAAGATACGTCATGAAAAGAAAAGTATAAACTAAAGCCCTATAGGGTGGCTTCGCACCACCTTTAGAAAGAAGAATAACGTGAAATTTAATGAATTTAACTTGTCTGCTGAATTGCTAGCAGAGATTGAAAAAGCTGGATTTGTAGAAGCCAGTCCTATCCAAGAACAGACCATTCCATTGGCTCTCGAAGGAAAAGACGTTATCGGTCAAGCTCAGACAGGTACAGGAAAAACTGCAGCCTTTGGCTTGCCAACCCTTGAAAAAATCCGTACAGAAGAAGCGACCATCCAAGCCTTGGTTATCGCTCCAACTCGTGAACTCGCTGTCCAAAGTCAAGAGGAACTCTTCCGCTTTGGCCGTAGCAAGGGAGTGAAAGTTCGCTCAGTTTACGGTGGTTCCAGCATTGAAAAACAAATCAAGGCCCTTAAATCTGGTGCCCACATCGTGGTAGGAACACCAGGCCGTCTTTTGGACTTGATTAAACGCAAGGCCTTGAAATTACAAGATATTGAAACTCTGATTCTTGACGAAGCGGACGAAATGCTCAATATGGGCTTCCTTGAAGACATCGAAGCCATCATTTCACGTGTCCCTGAAAATCGTCAAACCTTGCTCTTTTCAGCAACCATGCCAGATGCTATCAAACGTATCGGTGTTCAGTTTATGAAAGAACCTGAGCATGTCAAGATTGCTGCCAAGGAATTGACAACAGAGCTGGTGGATCAGTACTATATCCGTGTTAAAGAACAAGAGAAATTTGATACCATGACCCGTCTCATGGATGTAGAACAACCTGAACTTTCTATTGTATTTGGTCGTACCAAACGCCGTGTGGATGAATTGACTCGTGGACTTAAAATCCGTGGCTTCCGTGCAGAAGGCATTCATGGTGATTTGGACCAAAACAAACGTCTTCGTGTCCTTCGTGACTTTAAAAATGGCAATCTTGATGTTTTGGTTGCGACAGACGTTGCTGCGCGTGGTTTGGATATTTCAGGTGTGACTCATGTCTACAACTACGATATTCCACAAGATCCTGAAAGCTATGTTCACCGTATCGGTCGTACAGGTCGTGCTGGTAAGTCAGGTCAATCCATTACCTTCGTAGCTCCAAATGAAATGGGCTACCTTCAAATCATCGAAAACTTGACCAAGAAGCGCATGAAAGGCCTTAAACCTGCAAGTGCAGAGGAAGCCTTCCAAGCTAAAAAGCAAGTGGCGCTCAAGAAAATCGAACGTGATTTCGCAAATGAAGAAATTCGTTCCAACTTTGAGAAATTTACTAAAGACGCTCGTAAGTTGGCTGCTGAATTTAGTCCAGAAGAATTGGCTATGTATATCTTGAGTCTGACTGTTCAAGACCCTGACAGCCTACCAGAAGTTGAGATTGCACGTGAAAAACCACTACCATTTAAACCATCAGGTAATGGCTTTGGTGGAAAAGCTAAGGGAGGTCGTGGAGGCCGTCGTGGGGACGACCGTCGAGACCGTGATCGCCGTGGCAATGGTCGCCGTGATGATTTCAAAAAAGGCAGTCGTGGGAACGATCGTTTTGATAAAGACAGACGTTACCGTAATAAAGACAATAAAAAACCTCGCAATACTTCAAGCGAAAAGAAGACCGGCTTTGTTATTCGTAACAAAGGAGACAAATAGAAAAAAGCGATTCACACTGTGAATCGCTTTTATATATAAGGAGACCGATAGTAAAAGAAGATGGTGATAGTAAAGGATAGGTGAAACGGAAAGGGATTTATCATGTCATCTTCTTATAATGTTATAATATCAAAAACAAAATAGGATGTCAATAAAAAAATCGCTTTTTTTCTAAAATATTTTTGCTGTTCAAAATTGCAATTAAATAAGCAATTTTCAGATAATTATTGAAATAAAGACTTTTCTATGTTATAATGGAAGCGATTATATGCGAGGTAAAAAATGGCACATTTATTAGAAAAAACAAGAAAAATCACGTCTATTCTAAAGCGCTCAGAAGAGCAACTCCAAGATGAACTTCCTTACAATGCGATCACACGCCAGTTAGCTGATATTATTGATTGTAACGCTTGTATTGTGAATAACAAGGGACGTCTCTTGGGCTACTTTATGCGTTATAAGACCAATAATGACCGTGTAGAACAATTCTTCCAAACTAAAACCTTCCCTGACGTCTATGTACAAGGGGCAAACATGATTTACGACACGGAAGCAAATCTTCCTGTTGAACATGATTTGACTATTTTCCCTGTAGAGAGCCGTGCGGACTTTCCAGATGGTTTGACGACCATCGCTCCGATTCATGTATCAGGGATTCGCCTAGGTTCGTTGATCATTTGGCGCAATGATAAGAAGTTTGAAGATGAAGATTTGATCCTTGTCGAGATTGCGAGCACGGTTGTGGGAATTCAACTATTGAACTTCCAACGCGAAGAAGACGAGAAAAATATTCGCCGTCGTACGGCTGTTACCATGGCGGTCAACACCCTTTCCTATTCAGAACTTCGTGCTGTATCAGCTATTTTAGCTGAATTGGATGGAAATGAAGGGCAGCTGACGGCATCAGTTATTGCAGACCGTATTGGCATTACACGCTCAGTGATTGTCAATGCGCTTCGTAAATTGGAGTCTGCGGGAATTATTGAGAGTCGTTCATTAGGAATGAAGGGGACTTATCTCAAAGTTCTAATTGCTGATATTTTTGAGGAAGTGAAAAAGAGGGACTACTAATGGCAAAGGCTTTAATCTCGATTGACTATACAGAGGATTTCGTAGCAGACCATGGAAAGCTAACTGCTGGAGCACCTGCTCAAGCCATATCAGAAGCAATCAATCGCGTAACCAGACTGGCTTTTGAACGTGGGGATTATGTTTTTTTTACCATTGATGCTCATGAGGAGAAGGATACATTCCACCCAGAAAGTAAGCTTTTTCCACCGCACAACATCATCGGAACTAGTGGGCGTAACCTTTATGGCCCCCTAGCTGACTTTTATGCTGAGCATGAGGCGGATAGTCGTGTCTTTTGGATGGACAAACGTCACTATTCAGCATTTTCAGGAACGGACTTGGATATCCGTTTGCGAGAACGTCGGGTTGATACTGTTATCTTAACAGGTGTTTTGACGGATATTTGTGTTCTTCATACGGCTATTGATGCCTATAATTTAGGTTATCAAATCGAGATTGTCAAGCCTGCGGTTGCCTCTATTTGGCCAGAAAATCATCAGTTTGCTCTTGGGCATTTTAAGAACACATTGGGAGCAAAATTACTAGATGAAAACCTTGCTGAAATTGAACTATAAGACTGTTGGAAAAATGAAAAAAATCTGAAAAAAGTGTTGACAAAGATTTTGAAAGTTGATATACTAGTAAAGTAATCGACGCGGGGATGGCGGAATTGGCAGACGCGCAGGACTAAGGATCCTGTGACCGCTTTAGGTCGTGAGGGTTCAAGTCCCTCTCTCCGCATAGGATAAGAGTTAGCTTTGGCTAGCTCTTTTTTCTTTTTACAAAGAAGATTAGAGGCTACGTTTCCTATATCGAAAAATATTGGTATCAAGAACAGTCATTGTATCAGAACATTTAAACTGAGTTTTCCATTTCATTCTATCAAGAATATCCTCAAACACTAGTCAGAAAATGAAGAACTTAGGAAATGGAAAAATACTAATCAGAAAGACGTGACTATCATTTTTAAAATGAAGTAGATTTTTGATTGGTATTATTTTTCCTTATATAAGAAGGAAAGTTAGCGTTTGCTATCTTTTTTGTTTTTTTCAAAAAATAAATCAAAAAATTTTTCGATTTCATAAATATTTCATATTTGGATTTTATAATAGTCTTACAAATATGGAGGTGACAAATGAATCCAATCCAAAGAGCTTGGGCTTATGTCAGCAGAAAACGACTGAGAAGTTTTATTTTATTTCTGATTTTATTTGTCCTTTTAGCAGGAATTTCAGCCTGTTTGACTCTGATGAAGTCCAACAAAACAGTAGAAAACAATCTTTACAAATCACTCAATACATCTTTTTCTATCAAAAAGATAGAAAATGGACAGACCTTCAAGTTGTCTGACCTAGCATCCGTGAGCAAGATTAAGGGACTGGAAAATGTCTCTCCTGAACTTGAGACGGTCGCAAAACTGAAAGACAAGGAAGCGGTGAGTGGTGAGCAGAGCGTAGAACGTGATGATTTGTCAGTTGCAGACAAGAACTTGGTTAGCTTAACGGCTCTCGAGGATTCATCCAAGGATGTCACCTTTACCAGTTCGGCTTTCAATCTAAAAGAAGGGCGACACCTTCAAAAAGGAGATTCCAAGAAAATCCTTATCCACGAAGAGTTGGCCAAGAAGAACGGTCTTTCGCTTCACGACAAGATTCGCTTGGATGCTGGTCAGTCAGAATCTGGAAAAGGGCAAACAGTAGAGTTTGAAATTGTCGGTATCTTTTCTGGTAAAAAACAAGAAAAGTTCACAGGCTTGTCTTCCGACTTCAGTGAAAACCAGGTCTTTACAGACTATGAAAGCAGCCAAACGCTTCTGGGAAATAGTGAACCGCAAGTCAGTGCAGCTCGCTTCTATGTAGAAAATCCTAAGGAAATGGACGGACTCATGAAGCAGGTAGAAAACTTGGCTTTAGAAAGTCAAGGCTACCAAGTCGAGAAGGAAAACAAGGCCTTTGAACAAATCAAAGACTCAGTGGCAACCTTCCAAACCTTCCTCACCATCTTCCTTTA
The DNA here is from genome assembly GCF_002289235.2 of Streptococcus sp. FDAARGOS_256. Classification (GTDB taxonomy): domain Bacteria; phylum Bacillota; class Bacilli; order Lactobacillales; family Streptococcaceae; genus Streptococcus. Next base: position 1,005,938 of record NZ_NTGM02000001.1, on the reverse strand, counting down.
TGGGATGTTGATAGCAGGAGCAGGAGCCTTAATTTTGGTCTTGTCTCTCTGGTTGAGAGAAAGGGTCTACGAAGTGGGAATTCTTCTGGCACTTGGAAAAGGCAAGAGTTCGATCTTCCTCCAGTTCTGTTTAGAGGTAGTTTTGGTATCTCTCGGAGCTTTGCTTCCATCATTTGTTGCAGGAAATGCCATCACATCCTATCTACTCCAAACTGTACTAGCCAGTGGAGATCAGGCAACCTTACAGGACACGCTGGCCAAAGCAAGTGGTCTATCAACCAGTCTCCTATCCTTTGCAGAATCCTATGTCTTTCTGCTCCTGATTGGTTGCTTATCAGTAGCCCTTTGTTTCGTATTCTTATTTAGAAAATCGCCGAAAGAAATTTTATCATCTATTAGTTAATACTCTTCGAAAATCAAATTCAAACCACGTTAGCTTCGCCTTGCCGTACTCAAGTACAGCCTGCGGCTAGCTTCCTAGTTTGCTCTTTGATTTTCATTGAGTATAAGAAGGAGAAATCATGACTTTATTACAATTACAAGATGTTACCTACCGTTATAAGAACACTGCTGAGGCAGTTTTATATCAGATCAAGTATAATTTTGAACCCGGAAAATTTTATAGTATCATTGGTGAGTCAGGAGCAGGAAAATCAACTCTCTTGTCCCTGCTTGCTGGCCTAGATAGTCCTGTCGAGGGTTCTATCCTTTTCCAAGGAGAGGACATTCGGAATAAGGGGTATTCTTACCATCGCATGCACCATATTTCCCTGGTCTTTCAAAATTATAACTTGATAGATTATCTTTCTCCGCTGGAAAATATCCGCTTGGTCAACAAAAAAGCGAGCAAGGATACACTTCTTGAGCTTGGTTTGGATGAAAGTCAGATCAAGCGGAACGTTCTCCAGTTATCAGGTGGTCAACAGCAACGTGTAGCCATCGCTCGCAGTTTAGTCTCAGAAGCTCCAGTTATTCTAGCTGATGAGCCAACAGGAAATCTGGACCCTAAAACTGCTGGAGATATTATCGAACTGCTCAAATCACTTGCCGAGAAAACAGGTAAATGTGTGATCGTCGTCACTCACAGTAAAGAAGTGGCACAAGCATCAGATATTACACTTGAATTGAAGAATAAGAAACTTACTGAAACTCGCAATACTACAAAATAAGATGAGCTTGTTTTGATAGCATTATGAAATCAAATCTAGAAAGGGAACCTATGTTACACAACGCATTTGCCTATGTTACAAGGAAGTTTTTCAAATCGATTGTTATCTTCCTGATTATTCTCCTCATGGCGAGCTTGAGTTTGGTCGGCTTGTCGATCAAGGGAGCTACTGCCAAGGCTTCTCAGGAGACTTTTAAAAATATCACCAATAGCTTCTCCATGCAAATCAATCGTCGCGTCAATCAAGGAACGCCACGTGGTTCTGGGAATATCAAGGGTGAGGATATCAAAAAAATCACCGAAAATAAGGCCATCGAGTCTTATGTTAAACGCATCAACGCTATCGGTGATTTGACTGGATATGAACTCATCGAAACGCCAGAAACCAAGAAAAATCTCACTGCTGACCGAGCAAAACGGTTTGGAAGCAGCTTGATGATTACAGGTGTCAATGACTCCTCTAAAGAAGACAAGTTTGTCTCTGGCTCATATAAGCTGGTTGAAGGTGAGCATCTAACCAACGACGACAAGGACAAGATCCTCATGCACAAGGACTTGGCAGCTAAACACGGTTGGAAAGTCGGAGATAAGGTCAAACTAGACTCCAATATCTACGATGCAGACAATGAAAAAGGTGCCAAGGAAACAGTCGAAGTGACAATCAAGGGACTCTTTGATGGGCACAATAAGTCTGCAGTAACCTACTCACAAGAACTCTATGAAAACACAGCTATCACAGACATCCATACGGCGGCTAAACTATATGGTTATACAGAAGAAACTGCTATTTATGGGGATGCAACCTTCTTTGTAACAGCAGACAAGAACTTGGATGATGTCATGAAAGAGTTGAATGGCATCAGTGGTATCAACTGGAAGAGCTATACACTCGTGAAGAGCTCATCTAACTACCCAGCTCTTGAGCAATCCATCTCTGGTATGTACAAGATGGCCAACCTCCTCTTCTGGGGTAGCTTGAGCTTCTCAGTTCTTCTCCTTGCCCTCTTGCTCAGTCTTTGGATCAATGCCCGTCGCAAGGAAGTGGGAATTCTCCTCTCTATCGGTCTCAAGCAGGCAAGTATCTTGGGTCAATTTATCACAGAATCAATCTTGATTGCTATTCCTGCTCTCGTTTCTGCTTACTTCCTAGCCAACTACACAGCTCGTGCCATCGGAAATACTGTTCTTGCCAATGTGACTTCAGGTGTTGCCAAGCAAGCCAGCAAGGCAGCTCAAGCCTCTAACCTTGGTGGTGGTGCAGAAGTAGATGGCTTTAGCAAGACCTTGTCGAGCCTAGACATTTCCATTCAGACATCAGACTTTATCATCGTCTTTGTCCTTGCCTTGGTTCTAGTGGTTCTCGTTATGGCGCTTGCTTCAAGCAATCTCCTTAGAAAACAACCAAAAGAACTCTTGCTCGATAGCGAATAAAAAACTTGCTACCTATTCTCCCCTAAATGGGGTATAATATAGGTAGCATTTTTATGTATTTCATCTCCCTAAAGCCTTTCCTTTCAGGATGAAACAGGGATGATTTAAAAGAAAATTAAAGAAATGTGAAAGGTTTTTCTATGAAAATTTTAATTGTAGAAGATGAAGAGATGATTCGTGAGGGAATCAGTGACTATTTGACAGATTGTGGTTATGAGACCATTCAGGCTGCGGACGGCGAGGAAGCCCTAGAACAATTTTCCAGCTATGAAGTAGCACTAGTTTTACTGGATATCCAGATGCCCAAGCTCAATGGTTTAGAAGTCCTAGCGGAGATTCGTAAGACCAGTCAGGTTCCTGTTTTGATGCTGACAGCCTTTCAGGATGAAGAATACAAGATGAGTGCTTTTGCTTCTCTAGCAGACGGCTATCTGGAAAAACCCTTCTCCCTCTCCCTCTTAAAAGTGAGGGTAGACGCGATTTTCAAGCGCTACTACGATACAGGACGAGTCTTCTCCTATAAGGACACCAAGGTGGACTTTGAGAGTTACAGTGCAAGCCTCGCAGGTCAAGAAGTGGCCATTAATGCCAAAGAGTTGGAAATTTTGGACTATCTGGTAAAAAATGAAGGACGAGTCTTGACCCGCTCTCAGATTATTGATGCCGTCTGGAAGGTGACAGATGAGGTTCCCTTTGACCGTGTCATTGATGTTTACATCAAGGAACTGCGGAAAAAGCTAGACTTGGATTGTATCCTCACAGTGCGCAATGTTGGTTATAAATTGGAGCGAAAATGAAACGAACAGGTTTATTTACAAAGATATTTATCTATACCTTCTCGATTTTTAGTGTTCTGGTTATTTGTCTTCATTTAGCTATTTATTTTCTCTTTCCGTCAACTTATCTGAGTCATCGTCAGGAAACCATTGGTCAGAAAGCGACAGCCATTGCCCAATCCCTAGACGGAAAAGATAGGCAAAGCATCGAGCAAGTGTTGGACTTGTATTCCCAGAGCAGTGATATCAAAGGGGCTGTTAAGGGAGAGATGACCGAAGACAAGTTAGAAGTCAAGGACAACCTTCCTCTGGACACGGATCGCCAGACCACTTCCCTCTTTATCGAGGAGCGTGAGGTGAAAACGCAAGATGGTAGCACCATGACTCTCCAGTTTCTAGCTTCCATGGACTTGCAAAAGGAAGCAGAGCAGATCAGTCTCCAATTTCTTCCTTATACCTTGCTAGCATCCTTTCTGATTTCCCTCTTGGTGGCCTACATCTATGCTCGTACCATTGTTGCCCCGATTTTGGAAATCAAGCGGGTGACCCGTCGGATGATGGATTTGGATGCCCAAGTGCGATTGCGCGTGGATTCTAAGGATGAGATTGGTGATCTCAAGGAACAAATCAATAGCCTTTACCAGCATCTTTTGACTGTCATTGCGGACTTGCATGACAAGAATGAAGCTATTCTCCAGCTGGAGAAGATGAAGGTTGAGTTCCTACGAGGGGCTTCTCATGAATTGAAAACTCCACTAGCTAGCTTGAAAATCCTAATCGAAAATATGAAAGAAAATGTCGGCCGTTATAAGGATAGAGACCACTATCTTGGAGTTGCCTTGGGGATTGTGGATGACCTCAGCCACCACGTTCTCCAGATACTGTCTCTTTCTTCTGTTCAGGAATTGCGAGACGAGAAAGAAGAGGTCGACCTTCTTCAGATGACGCAAAGTCTGGTTAATGATTATGCTTTGCTCGCCAAGGAGAGAGAACTTCAGGTGGACATTAGCCTAACCCGTCAGCAAGCTTACATAAACCCATCTGTCATGAAACTGATATTATCGAATCTCATCAGCAATGCTATCAAGCACTCCACTCCAGGTGGCTTGGTTCATATCGGCGAGAGAGAAGGAGAAATCTTTATCGAGAATAGCTGTAGTCCTGAAGAACAGGAAAAACTGGCCCAGTCTTTTTCTGACAATGCTAGTCGCAAGGCCAAGGGTTCGGGGATGGGGATCTTTGTGGTCAAAAGTTTATTAGAACACGAGAAATTACCTTATCATTTTGAGATGCAGGGTGATCGATTGACCTTCTTCATACGTTATCCCAAAGTCACTCAAGACTAAAAGAAAGAAAGGGTTTACATTGATTGAGTTGGAAGAAATTCAATCTAAAGTATGGGAAAAACTAGCTTTTTTTATCAAAAAGTGATAAAATGAACAATGTAAATGGGATGTCCCAAAAAATATATAGGAGGCCTGACAAATGGCAATCGTTTCAGCAGAAAAATTTGTCCAAGCAGCTCGTGACAACGGTTATGCAGTTGGTGGATTTAACACAAACAACCTTGAGTGGACTCAAGCTATCTTGCGTGCAGCAGAAGCTAAAAAAGCTCCAGTTTTGATCCAAACTTCAATGGGTGCTGCTAAATACATGGGTGGTTACAAAGTTGCTCGCAACTTGATCGCTAACCTTGTTGAGTCAATGGGTATCACTGTACCAGTAGCTATCCACCTTGACCACGGTCACTACGAAGATGCACTTGAGTGTATCGAAGTTGGTTACACTTCAATCATGTTTGACGGTTCACACCTTCCAGTTGAAGAAAACCTTAAATTGGCTAAAGACGTTGTTGAAAAAGCACACGCTAAAGGTATCTCAGTAGAAGCTGAAGTTGGTACTATCGGTGGTGAAGAAGACGGTATCATCGGTAAAGGTGAATTGGCTCCAATCGAAGACGCTAAAGCAATGGTTGCAACTGGTATTGACTTCTTGGCAGCTGGTATCGGTAACATCCACGGTCCTTACCCAGCAAACTGGGAAGGTCTTGACCTTGACCACTTGAAGAAATTGACAGAAGCTCTTCCAGGCTTCCCAATCGTATTGCACGGTGGTTCAGGTATTCCTGATGACCAAATCCAAGCAGCTATCAAACTTGGTGTTGCGAAAGTTAACGTTAACACTGAATGCCAAATCGCATTCGCTAACGCAACTCGTAAATTTGCTCGTGACTACGAAGCAAACGAAGCAGAATACGACAAGAAGAAACTCTTCGACCCACGTAAATTCTTGGCTGACGGTGTAAAAGCTATCCAAGCATCAGTTGAAGAACGTATCGACGTATTCGGTTCAGAAGGTAAAGCGTAATCTAGCTGAACAATACAGATGAAACCTGCCCATCGGGTGGGTTTTTTGTGTCTGAATATATAGCGAATATACTGTAGAAGAACCAATCTTAAGTTGCTAAAAGGACCTATTTTTTGTACAATAATGCTATGAAAATACTGAAAAAATGGTTTCTTGGCATTCTTAGTTTCATTCTTTTGTTTTTACTCGCTACATTCATCTTTCACCGTATCAGTTTGGAAAAGGAAGAAGCCTCACTGACACCTATGGGGCAACAAGTTCTCGTCAATGGACATCAAATAAATGTTTACGTTGAAGGAGATGGTCTTGAGACTATTGTAGTTCTCTCAGGTGCTGGTATTGCTTCTCCTATATTGGATTTTAAAGAAGTATCGGAATCCTTATCGAAACAGTATAAAGTAGTCATCGTGGAGCGGGCGGGATATGGTTATAGTGATGATAGCAATTATTCAAGAGATGTGATGGAGGTTTTGTCTGAGACTCGCCAAGCTCTTTCGCAAGCAAATATCACAGGGCCGTTTATCATTCTGTCTCATTCCATGGCTAGTCTAGAGAGTTTGGCTTGGCAGGAGAAGTATCCTGATGAAGTGAAAGCCTTGATTGGTTTAGATTGGGCACTGCCGTCAAGTTATGAGAATTTAAAGGATAATCAGGCCTTGCTTACGTTGGCCTATTGTAGCAGTAAGATTGGGTTATTACGTTATTTCCCTGAGTCCTTTTATATAAAAAATCAAACTCTGATCGAAAGTGAACGAAAACAATATAAACTTCTAGCTTATAAGCAGTTGATGTCACAAGCTATGTTTCATGAATCCCAAACGGTAAAGGAAAATGCTAAGAAAGTTACTTCTAGCATCAATCCGAAAATTCCCACCTTATTACTGGTGTCTAACGGTGAAGGTACTAGCTTTAGCCAATCTGAGTGGCAACGTTATGCAGAGAGATTTGCAAGCGACCAGTCTAATGTTCAAGTCGTCTATATGGATGCGCCTCACGACCTCTATCATTATCAAAGTCATGAAATAGTTTCTCAGATTGAAGATTTTTTAAAGAGTAATTGATGGTTTAGAGATCATTTTAATTTTAGACAGATGACAATAATTAAATGCTGAAAGATTAACAGTAGAATCGTGAATTTTTTCGATTAAAAAAATTCTTTTTCTTACCAAAAACCCTGCCCATCGGGCAGGCTTTTTTTGATGTTTTAAGTAAACTACTAAACCAGAATTTTTGTTTAAAAGTATGATTTTAAGAGAGAAATCTCTAATTTCATAATCTATAGGCAAACGCTTGCATTCTAGTTTTTATTGGACTATAATAGGTTGGTATAAATCCTTCTGTAATAATATTGAGAAGGTGTAGAAAGCAAGGATTTAGAATATTTGTAGCCAAAAATACAATGTTGCTATTCCTTGCGACAGGGAGATAGACATGGCAATGATAGAAGTGGAACATCTTCAGAAAAATTTTGTGAAGACAGTAAAGGAACCGGGCTTGAAGGGAGCTTTGCGCTCCTTTATTCATCCTGAAAAACAGACCTTTGAAGCGGTCAAGGATTTGACTTTTGAAGTTCCCAAGGGGCAGATTTTAGGTTTTATCGGGGCAAATGGTGCTGGGAAGTCGACAACCATCAAAATGCTAACAGGGATTTTGAAACCGACATCTGGTTTTTGTCGGATTAACGGCAAGATTCCGCAGGATAATCGCCAAGATTATGTCAAGGATATTGGAGTCGTTTTCGGACAACGTACCCAGCTATGGTGGGATTTGGCTCTGCAAGAGACCTACACGGTTTTGAAGGAGATTTACGATGTGCCAGACTCGCTCTTTCACAAGCGCATGGACTTTTTAAATGAGGTCTTGGATTTGAAGGACTTTATCAAAGACCCCGTGCGCACTCTTTCACTTGGCCAACGGATGCGGGCAGATATTGCGGCTTCCTTGCTCCACAATCCCAAAGTTCTCTTTTTAGATGAGCCGACCATTGGTTTGGACGTTTCGGTCAAGGATAACATTCGTCGCGCTATTACCCAGATCAATCAGGAGGAAGAAACAACCATCCTCTTGACCACTCATGACTTGAGTGATATTGAGCAGCTCTGTGATCGGATTTTCATGATTGACAAGGGGCAGGAGATTTTTGATGGAACGGTGAGTCAGCTCAAGGAAACCTTTGGCAAGATGAAGACTCTTTCCTTTGAACTGGTGCCAGGTCAAAGTCATCTCGCTTCTCACTATGAAGGCTTGCCTGATATGACCATTGATAGACAAGGAAATAGCCTTAATATTGAATTTGATAGTTCCCGCTACCAGTCGGCTGATATTATCAAGCAAACCCTGTCTGATTTTGAAATCCGTGATTTGAAAATGGAGGATACGGATATTGAGGATATTATCCGTCGCTTCTACCGAAAGGAGCTCTAAGATGGTCAAATTTTGGAGACGTTATAAACCCTTTATCAATGCAGGGATTCAGGAGTTGATTAGCTATCGAGTCAATTTTCTTCTCTATCGGATTGGCGATGTCATGGGGGCTTTTGTGGCCTTTTATCTCTGGAAGGCAGTCTTTGATTCCTCGCAAGAGTCCTTGATTCAAGGCTTTAGTATGGCAGATATCACCCTCTACATCATCATGAGTTTTGTGACCAATCTGTTGACCAAGTCAGATTCTTCCTTCATGATTGGGGAGGAGGTCAAGGATGGTTCCATTATCATGCGCTTGTTGCGACCAGTGCATTTTGCGACCTCTTATCTCTTCACAGAGCTTGGATCTAAGTGGTTGATTTTTATCTCTGTTGGATTGCCATTTTTAAGTGTTATTGTCTTGATGAAAATCTTATCTGGGCAAGGTATTGTAGAAGTGCTGGGCTTAACTGTCCTTTATCTCTTTAGCTTAGCCCTAGCCTACCTAATCAACTTTTTCTTTAATATCTGCTTTGGATTTTCAGCCTTTGTATTTAAAAATCTATGGGGTTCCAATCTACTCAAGACTTCCATAGTGGCCTTTATGTCTGGAAGTCTGATTCCCTTGACTTTCTTTCCAAAGCTTGTTTCAGATGTTTTGTCCTTCTTGCCTTTTTCATCCTTGATTTACACTCCAGTCATGATCATTGTTGGGAAATACGAAGCTAGTCAGATTCTTCAAGCGCTTTTGCTTCAGTTTTTCTGGCTCTTAGTGATGGTGGGCTTGTCTCAGCTGATTTGGAAACGAGTCCAGTCCTTCATCACCATTCAAGGAGGTTAGTATGAAAAAATATCAACGCATGCACCTGATTTTTATCAGACAATACATCAAGCAAATCATGGAATACAAGGTTGATTTTGTGGTTGGTGTTTTAGGTGTCTTTCTGACCCAAGGTTTGAACCTCTTGTTTCTCAATGTACTCTTTCAACATATCCCCTCGCTTGAAGGCTGGACCTTTCAAGAAATCGCTTTTATCTATGGATTTTCCTTGATTCCAAAGGGATTGGATCATCTCTTTTTTGACAATCTCTGGGCGCTAGGGCAACGCTTGGTGCGAAAAGGTGAGTTTGATAAGTATCTGACTCGTCCTATCAATCCGCTCTTCCACATCCTAGTCGAGACCTTTCAGATTGATGCCTTGGGCGAGCTCTTGGTCGGTGGCATTTTACTAGGGACAACAGTATCAAGCATTGCTTGGACTCTTCCCAAATTCCTGCTTTTCCTAGTCTGTATTCCTTTTGCGACCTTGATTTATACTTCCTTGAAAATCGCGACTGCCAGCATCGCTTTTTGGACCAAGCAGTCAGGTGCTATGATTTACATTTTTTATATGTTTAATGATTTTGCTAAGTACCCGATTTCCATTTACAATTCCCTTCTTCGTTGGTTGATTAGCTTTATCGTGCCTTTCGCCTTTACAGCCTACTATCCAGCTAGCTATTTCTTGCAGGACAAGGATGGGCTCTTTAATATCGGTGGTTTGATGCTGATTTCCCTTATCTTCTTTGCAATTTCTTTAAAACTCTGGGATAGGGGCTTGGATGCCTACGAAAGTGCGGGTTCGTAAGAGATAAGATAGGATGAGAGTTAAAAATTAAATATGTTACAAACAACCGTTGAAAATTATAGCGGTTGTTTTTGCATGTTTATTAAGGCATAAATTCTATCCATACCCCTTTTTGCGATTTTGGTAGTTATTCCAGTTAATTGCTACTATTTTTGATGGTGTGAATGTGCTGATAATGTATCCCAGTTAACTACGAAAGTTTTGGGTATATATTTTTTAATGTACATTAAAAAAAAAATTAATGCGTGTTAATTTTTCTTGACTTAAAATTTTTTAATTGATATACTATTTTTCAGAGAGCTAACAATTATATATAAATGTACTACTCTATCCCACTAGATAATACGTCATAAAACTTTTTATAACAAAGGCTAGCAAGGTTAAAGTTTTCTATCTATTGGGTTTAAAATAAAAAATGAAGGAATTATAATGAAAAAAAGTACGGTATTGTCATTAACTACTGCTGCAGTTATTTTAGCAGCATATGCCCCCAATGAGGTAATTTTAGCAGATGCACCTAGTTCTGAAGATGCTTTAAGAATTTCTGATAAAGAAAAAGTAGTAGCAGATGCACCTAGTTCTGAAGATGCTTTAAAAATTTCTGGTAAAGAAAAAGTAGTAGCAGATAAAGAAACAGAAAAAAATGAACAATCTGAAGAACTTCATAATGTTATAGAAACTTCAAAGGATACTGAGGAGAAGAAGACAACAGTTATTGAGGAAAAAGAAGTTGTTAGTAGAAAGCCTAAGATAGACAAAAAAACTAGTAACGAAGGAGCAAGTATCAAAGAAGACTCCAATCAATCCAAAGGAGATGATGCGAACTCATTTGTAAATAAAGATACAGAAAATCCTAAAAAAGAAGATAAACTTGTCTATATTGCTGAATTTAAAGATAAAGAATCTGGAGAAAAAGTAATTAAGGAACTATCCAATCTTGAGGATACAAAAGTTTTATATACCTATAATACGATTTTTAATGGCGCTGCCATTGAAACAACTCCAGATAATTTGGACAAAATTAAACAAATGGAAGGTGTTTCGTCGGTTGAACGATCACAAAAAGTCCAACCAATGATGAATCATGCCAGAAAGGAAATTGGAGTTGAGGAAGCTATTGATTACCTAAAGTCTATTAATGCTCCATTTGGGAAAAATTTTGATGGTAGAGGTATGGTCATTTCAAATATCGATACTGGAACAGATTATAGGCATAAGGCTATGAGGATCGATGATGATGCCAAAGACTCAATGAAATTTAAAAAAGAAGATTTAAAAGGCACTGATAAAAATTATTGGTTGAGTGATAAAATCCCTCATGCGTTCAATTATTATAATGGTGGTAAAATCACTGTAGAAAAATATGATGATGGTAGGGATTATTTTGACCCACATGGGATGCATATTGCAGGGATTCTTGCTGGAAATGATACTGAAAAAGATATCAAGAACTTTAATGGCATAGATGGAATTGCGCCTAATGCACAAATTTTCTCTTATAAAATGTACTCTGACGCAGGATCTGGGTTCGCGGGTGATGAAACAATGTTTCATGCTATTGAAGATTCGATCAAACACAATGTCGATGTTGTTTCGGTATCATCTGGCTTTACGGGAACAGGTCTTGTAGGCGAGAAATATTGGGAGGCTATTAGAGCATTAAGAAAAGCTGGAATCCCAATGGTTGTTGCTACAGGTAATTTTGCGACTTCTGCTTCAAGTTCTTCTTGGGATTTAGTAGCCAATAATAATCTGAAAATGACAGATACTGGAAATGTAACACGAACTGCCGCACATGAAGATGCGATAGCGGTCGCTTCTGCTAAAAATCAAACCATTGAGTTTGATAAGGTTAACATTGGAGGACAAAGTTTTAAATACAGAAATATAGGAGCTTTTTTCGATAAAAATAAAATCCTAACAAATGAGGATGGGTCAAAAACTCCAAATAAATTAAAATTTGTATATATAGGCAAAGGTCAAGACAAAGATTTGATAGGCTTGGATCTTAAGGGCAAAATTGCAGTAATGGATAGAATTTATACCAAGGATTTAAAAGATGCTTTTAAAAGAGCAACGGATAAAGGCGCACGTGCCATTATGGTTGTAAATACTGTAAATTACTACAATAGAGATAATTGGACAGACCTTCCAGCTATGGGATATGAAGCGGATGAAGGGACTACTAGTCAAGTATTTTCAATTTCAGGAGATGATGGTGTAAAATTATGGAACATGATTAACCCTGATAAAAAAACTGAAGTCAAAAGAAATAATAAGGAAGATTTTAAAGATAACTTAGAACAATACTATCCAATTGATATGGAAAGCTATAATTCTAATAAACCGAATGTAGGTGATGAAAAAGAAATTGACTTTAAATTTGCAGCTGACACAGACAAAGAACTTTATAAAGAAGATATTATAGTCCCAGCAGGGTCTACATCTTGGGGGCCAAGAACAGACTTGCTTTTAAAACCGGATGTTTCAGCACCTGGTAAAAATATTAAATCCACTCTAAATGTTATCAATGGTAAATCCACTTATGGTTATATGTCAGGAACTAGTATGGCAACTCCAATCGTAGCAGCTTCTACTGTTTTGATTCGACCAAAATTAAAGGAATTGCTTGAAAGACCTGTCTTGAAAAATCTTAAGGGAGATGACAAAATAGACCTTACAAGTCTTACAAAAATAGCTCTACAAAATACTGCAAGACCTATGATGGATGCAACCTCTTGGAAAGAAAAGAGTCAATACTTTGCATCACCTAGACAGCAGGGAGCGGGGCTAATTAATGTTGCCAACGCTTTGAGAAATGAAGTTGTAGCAACTTTCAAAAATACAGATTCTAAAGGTTTGGTAAATTCATATGGTTCCATTTCTCTTAAAGAAATAAAAGGTGATAAAAAATACTTTACAATTAAGCTTCACAATACCTCAAACAGACCTTTAACCTTTAAAGTTTCTGCATCAACTGTAACTACAGATGCTCTAACTGATAGGCTAAAACTCGATGAAACATATAAAGATGAAAAATCTCCGGACGGGAAGCAAATTGTTCCAGAAATTCACCCAGAAAAAGTCAAAGGAGCAAATATCACATTTGAGCATGATACTTTCACTATAGGTCCAAATTCCAGCTTTGATTTAAATGCGGTTATAAATGTTGGAGAAGCTAAAAACAAAAATAAATTTGTAGAATCATTTATTCATTTTGAGTCAGTGGAAGAAATGGAAGCTCTAAACTCCAACGGTAAGAAAAGAAACTTCCAACCTTCTTTGTCGATGCCTCTAATGGGATTTGCTGGGAATTGGAACCACGAACCAATCCTTGATAAATGGGCCTGGGAAGAAGGATCAAAATCAAAAGCAATGGAAGGTTATGATGATGATGGTAAACCAAAAATTCCAGGTACCTTAAATAAGGGGATTGGTGGAGAACATGGTATAGATAAATTTAATCCAGCAGGAGTTATCCAAAATAGAAAAGATAAAAATACAACATCCCTAGATCAAAATCCAGAATTATTTGCTTTCAATAACGAAGGAATCAACGCACCTTCATCAAGTGGCTCTAATATTGCTAAAATCTATCCTTTAGATTCAAATGGAAATCCTCAAGATGCTCAACTTGAGAGAGGATTAACGCCTTCTCCACTTGTATTAAGAAGTGCAGAAGAAGGGGTGATTTCAATAGTAAATACAAATAAAGAAGGAGAAAATCAAAAAGACTTAAAAGTCATTTCGAGAGAACACTTTATTAAAGGAATTTTAAACTCTAAAAGAAATGATGCAAAGGGCATTAAATCTTCTAAGCTAAAAGTTTGGGGTGACTTGAAATGGGATGGACTCATTTATAACCCTAGAGGTAGAGAAGAAAATGCCCCAGAAAGTAATGACAAAAAAGATCCTGCTACTAAGATACGAGGACAATTTGAACCGATTGCGGAAGGCCAATATTTCTATAAATTTAAATATAGATTAACCAAGGATTACCCATGGCAGGTTTCCTATATTCCTGTAAAAATTGATAACACCCCTCCAAAGATTGTTTCAATTGATTTTTCAAACCCTGGAAAAATTAAGTTAATTACAAAGGATACTTATCACAAGGTCAAAGAGCAATATAAGAATGAAACGCTATTTGCGAGAGATCAAAAAGAACATCCTGAAAAATTTGACGAGATTGCCAACGAAGTTTGGTATGCTGGGGCCGCTCTTGTTAATGAAGATGGAGAGGTTGAGAAAAATCTTGAAGTCACTTATGCAGGTGAGGGTCAAGGACGAAATAGAAAACTTGACAAAGACGGAAATACCATTTATGAAATTAAAGGTGCAGGAGATTTAAGAGGAAAAATCATTGAAGTGATTGCATTAGACGGTTCTAGCAATTTCACAAAGATTCATAGAATTAAATTTGCTGATCATGCTGATAAAAATGGGATGATTTCCTATTATCTAGTAGATCCTGATCAAGATTCATCTAAATACCAAAAGCTTGGCGAGATTTCCGAATCTAAATTTAAAAATTTAGAAAATAGAAAAGAGGATAGTCTTAAAAAAGATACAACTGAAGTAGAACATCATCAAGAAAATGAAGAGGCTACCGAAGAAAAATCTAGCTTGACTATTCATAAAACAATTTCAACAATTAGAGACTTTGAAAGCAAAGATTTAAAGAAACTCATTAAAAAGAAATTTAGAGAAGTTGATGACTTTACAAGTGAAACTGGTAAGAGAATAGAGGAATACGATTATAAATACGATGATAAGGGAAATATCATTGCTTATGACGATGGTAGTGCCTTAGAATATGAAACTGAAAAACTTGATGAAATCAAATCAAAAATTTATGGCATTCTAAACCCATCTAAAGATGGACACTTTGAAATTCTTGGAAAGATCAGTAATGTTTCTAAAAATGCCAAGGTATACTATGGAAATAACTATAAATCGATAGAAATCAAAACGACCAAGTATGATTCCCATTCAAAAACGATGACATTTGATTTATACGCTAATATTAATGATATTGTGGATGGATTAGCTTTTGCAGGAGATATGAGGTTTTTTGTCAAAGATGATGGTCAGATAAAAGCTGAAACTAAAATTAGAATGCCTGAAAAAAATAAGGAAACTAAAGCAGAATATCCGTATGCATCAAGTTATGGGAATGTAATAGAATTAG